>NZ_QTLF01000004.1:166251-331178 GCF_003434395.1 Bacteroides sp. AM23-12 | reverse complement strand
GTAAGATTTTATAGATATTGTTTGGAGAGGACTTAGAATTCACCCTCCCCATAACTGTAATATTTCCTTTGATGGTGAAACGCTTATAATGTAACTCCTGTTTTAAAGATGGCAATTTCACGATAACCTTTCTTCTCGTTATTAACGAACTCACCGCTTGCTACTTTAATCACATACTCGATAAAGCGTTCGCAAGTCTTTTCCATCGGTTCGTTCTCAACGATGACTCCGGCATTGAAATCAATCCATCCCGGTTTGTTTTTAGCCAAAGTAGAATTGGTGGAAATCTTCATCGTCGGAACGAAAGTGCCGAAAGGAGTACCACGTCCGGTGGTAAAGAGTACCATATGGCATCCGCTTGCGGCAAGGGTAGTAGCAGCTACTAGGTCATTGCCCGGGGCGGAAAGCAGGTTCAGTCCTTTCTTTTGCAGACGTTCTCCGTAAGGCATCACGCCGGATACATAGCTTTTACCACATTTCTGTGTACATCCCAGTGCTTTTTCTTCCAGAGTGGAGATGCCGCCGGCTTTATTTCCCGGAGATGGATTTTCACCCACAGGCTCGCCATGGGACAGGAAATATTCTTTGAAGTCATTGATCAAGTGTACGGTCTGTTCGAACAGGTCTTTGTTCTCGCAACGGTTCATCAGAATTGTTTCCGCACCAAACATTTCCGGAACTTCAGTCAGCACGCTTGTACCGCCTTGTGCAATCAGGAAGTCTGAGAACATGCCCAGCAACGGATTGGCAGTGATACCTGAGAAACCGTCGGAACCACCACATTTCAGTCCGACACGAAGTTCTGACAAAGGTACTTCCGTACGTTCATCTTTGGATGCTTTGGCATATAAATCGCGCAGAATATCCATTCCTTCTTCGTATTCGTCACCAACTTTCTGGGTTACCATGAATTTCACACGGTCCTGGTCATAGTCTCCTAAGAATTCACGGAATACGTCCGGCTGGTTGTTTTCGCAGCCCAAGCCTACTATCAGTACTGCGCCTGCATTCGGGTGAAGTACCATATCGCGAAGAATCTTTTTCGTGTTTTCGTGATCGTCTCCAAGCTGTGAGCAACCGTAGTTGTGCGGGAAAGCCACGATGGCATCTACCCCTTTTCCTTCCGTTTCACGGCGCAGGCCTTCGGCCAGTTGTCCGATGATACCGTTAACGCAACCTACAGTCGGGATAATCCAGATTTCATTTCTTACGCCGACATCACCATTTTTACGGCGGTAGCCTTTAAAAGTGAGGTTTTTATGAGGGATATCCAGAGTAACCTGAGTCGGATGGTAGGTATACTCCAACAGTCCGGCGAGATTAGTCTTGATATTCGTTTCATTCATCCAGTCTCCCTGTTTTTTTGCCATACGGGCATGACCGATAGGGTAGCCGTACTTGATTACGTTCTCGCCTTCTGCAAAATCTTTTAATGCAAACTTATGTCCAGCAGGAATGTCTTCGTTTAGTGTAATCTCTATTCCATCTACGGATAGATGCTCTCCTGCCGGGAGGTTAACAATGGCAACGGCAACGTTGTCGGCAGGATTAATTCTTAAATACTTTGTTTCCATGTACTTGTTTAGTTGGATTTTGTTGTTATTTGCTATGGTAATAGTCTATTGTTTCTACAGTCAACAAGTCAATCGGCATATAGTTGATGCAAGTCACGTCTTTCTTGAAAATGAGGTGATCGCAGAGCGCCTTGATGCCGTTGAGGCCTTGCAGTTCCGGTTGCTGGGCGATGAGGAAGGAAACGCTTCCTTCTTTCAGGCAAGTGACATTCCGTTCCAGAAGGTCGTAGCCTATCAGATTGAAATTTTTCTTTCCGCGACTTTGCAGGTATTCGCCGATAATGTAGACTTTTGAATTGAAAGTGATTCCATTCTTTACGTTCGGGTGAGAACGGAAGAATTCATCCAGCATTTCGTTATCTTCATCATTGCGTTCGGCATGCAAGTCAAGCTCCAGTATAGTACAAGACGGATGATGTTCCTCCATGTACTGCCTGAATCCGATTTCCCTGTTCTCTTGCTGGTTAGAACCGACAATTCCTTCATGTATCTTACGGAAAATAACGATTTCCTTTTCGTCTCTGGCAAGCAGCATTAGCATACGGGCGGCAAAGTATCCGCTTTGGCGTGAGTTCTGACCGAAGAAGGCGAGGGGAGGTACGTCTTTGATATTTGAGTCTATATATATATAAGGTATATCCAACGTTTGCAACTGATCAGTAAAGCCTTTCGTATATTGCGGAGCCGTAGGGGCCACCATCACTCCGTCCGGTTGCTGAGTCAGGATAGCTTCGCTGGCGTCTACAAACGAATGATAGTCGTATGGATCGTAATAGTTGATCTTTACCGAGGTATTGAAGTCCGAGTAGGTCGCGATAGCTTCGTGGATACCCAGTTCTACTGCTGTCCAGTATTCGCCTTCCAGATGTTGAGGCAGAAGACAGATGAATGTGTACTTCTTGTTGGAAGCCAGGGCACTGGCATACATGTTAGGTTGATAGTCAAGCTGCTTCAGAATTTCTTCCACCCGTTTTTTGCTTGCTTCTGATACTCCGCTGCGTCCGTGAATGACGCGGTCTACTGTTCCTACAGACACGTCTGCTAAACGGGCGATGTCTTTGATTCTGATTCTTTCGGGCAATTTATTCATACGATCACCTTATTTATATAGGTTTATGTGCTCGCACACAATAATAATCTTAATATTTTCGATACAAATATATAACAATTTTTGTAATTACGAAAATTGTTGTATCTTTGTGCCCGCACACGAAAGGTGTGTGGTATAACTCTGTTTATGTATTAATAGTCATGTAATCAGTAGTTTAACTCATAAAATGGGGTAAAAATGATAAATTGAAACTTCATAATATTAATAACTTAGAATTTAAAACATAAGATTATGGGAAAGAAAGTCGTTACATTAGGCGAAATCATGCTTAGATTGTCAACTCCAGGTAATACCCGCTTTGTTCAGTCTGACTCTTTTGATGTAGTATATGGTGGTGGAGAAGCGAACGTTGCAGTAAGCTGTGCCAACTACGGACATGAAGCCTATTTCGTAACCAAATTGCCGAAACATGAAATCGGACAGTCTGCTGTAAACGCATTGCGTAAATATGGTGTAAAGACAGACTTTATTGCTCGTGGTGGCGACCGCGTAGGTATCTACTATCTGGAAACAGGCGCTTCTATGCGTCCCAGCAAGGTTATCTATGACCGTGCTCATTCTGCTATCGCTGAAGCTGATGCTGCCGACTTCGATTTTGATGCTATTATGGAAGGTGCTGACTGGTTCCACTGGTCCGGTATCACTCCGGCTATTTCTGACAAAGCTGCCGAACTGACTCGTCTGGCTTGCGAAGCAGCTAAGCGTCATGGCGTAACTGTATCGGTTGACTTGAATTTCCGTAAGAAACTGTGGACAAAGGAAAAAGCACAGTCTATCATGAAACCGTTGATGAAGTATGTGGATGTATGTATCGGTAACGAAGAGGATGCGGAACTGTGTCTGGGCTTCAAACCGGATGCTGACGTTGAAGCAGGCCACACAGATGCTGAAGGCTATAAAGGTATCTTCCAGCAGATGATGAAAGAATTCGGATTCAAGTATGTGGTTTCTACATTGCGCGAATCTTTCTCTGCTACTCACAATGGTTGGAAAGCTATGATATACAATGGCGAAGAATTCTATACTTCCAAACGTTATGATATCGATCCGATTATCGACCGTGTAGGTGGTGGTGACTCTTTCTCCGGCGGTATTATCCACGGTTTGATGACTAAGCCTAACCAGGGTGCAGCTCTTGAATTCGCTGTTGCTGCATCTGCTTTGAAACACACAATCAATGGTGACTTTAACCTTGTTTCTGTAGAAGAAGTGGAAGCATTGGCTGGTGGTGACGCAAGCGGTCGCGTACAGCGATAGTTGAGAGTTGAGAATGGAGAGTTGAGAGTTTGAAAAATCAATTCATTTAAAATAAGAAATTAAAATGGCAAAATTCGATAAAATAGCCGTATTGAATAAAATCGGCTCTACAGGTATGGTTCCTGTATTCTATCACAAAGATGCGGAAGTGGCAAAGAAAGTAGTAAAGGCTTGTTATGACGGTGGTGTTCGTGCTTTCGAATTCACCAACCGTGGTGACTTTGCACAGGAAGTATTTGCTGAAATCGTGAAATATGCAGCAAAAGAATGTCCTGAAATGGCTATCGGTATCGGTTCAATCGTTGATCCGGCTACTGCTGCTATGTATCTTCAGTTAGGAGCTAACTTTGTGGTAGGTCCGTTATTTAATCCGGAAATCGCTAAGATATGTAACCGTCGTCTGGTAGCTTATACTCCGGGTTGTGGTTCTGTATCTGAAGTAGGTTTTGCGCAGGAAGTAGGTTGTGATCTTTGCAAAGTGTTTCCGGGTGATGTATATGGAACTAACTTTGTGAAAGGTTTGATGGCTCCGATGCCATGGTCTAAGCTGATGGTGACTGGTGGGGTAGAGCCTTCCAAGGAAAACCTGACTGCATGGATTAAAGCAGGTGTATTCTGTGTCGGTATGGGATCAAAACTGTTCCCGAAAGACAAGGTAGCAGCAGAAGACTGGGCTTATGTAACTGCAAAATGCGAAGAAGCTCTTAGCTATATTGCCGAGGCTCGCAAAAAATAAGATTAGAGAGCGAAAGCTATCTATAAATAAAAAAGAGGCTGATGCGTCAGCCTCTTCAAAATATGCCTCAAAGGGTTAGTTAGTTTAGTTAGTAATGAGGCATATTTTCCATTTTGTTTAAAGGTGTTTAAAGGGGATAAGTCATCGGAATGAGTGATCATTTTGGTGACTTGTTTTTTTTGTTGGTCGTAAGCGCTTCTTTTAAGAATGATGTGGCATTCGCATTTTGATAATCCGTCCGATAACGAGCGCTGCAATGTACACCACGGCAAAGCCTACGATTGAAAATACAAACGGTTTCTGTTCATTGAAAGTGCGGCGTGGAGGTACAGCGGTATAAGCCTCGTTGGCTGTAGTCTGATTGTCAGACTTGGTGGCTGCTGTTACTTGCAGTGTTGTTTCTGTTGCTACCATCTGGCAGCTATCTGTAGTTGTGGTTACAGTATCCACTAATATTTCTGTAGACATCTTTCTTACCCTTTTAAGTTATACGTAAATTCCTGTTATGGTTTCAACACAGTACTTATGGTTTAGTTCAAAGGGATTCTTAAAATCGGCGCAAAGGTAACTAAAAAAGTAAACGATGGAGCATGAGAAGCATATTCTTTTCAAATGATTTGATGTAGATCAATTATACAGGCAGACAAGGCACATGCAATCGGGGTTATCGCTGTTGTGCAACGCCATACCAATGATAAAAGTTGTATGTGTGTTGTGCTAAAGAAGAATCTCTTCTTCTGTACATACAAAGAGGAGATTCTTCACGATGTTAATTGTTCGGACGACAAAGATGCCTTAATTAGTTATTCAGGTACATAAATGATTTCACCGTTATCCAGTTCATAGGCAATGCCTACCTTTTTCCCACGTTTACCTTCTTTCTTGTCCTGATCTTCGGACGGGGTATACCGGTTGATTTTATTGCCTTCCTTGGTAATGATTTCCATATTCTCTTTACCCGGATTCTTTACCATCGTATAGTCTTCCTGCGAGAAAACCTCTGTTATGTTATACCGGCTGACAAGTGCTACCATCAATGCAACGGCAAAAACCATCGCAATGTCGAACAGATTGGATACTACGCTGATCGGGTCGGAGTCTTCCTCTTTTCGCAATAGGTTATGTTTCATTTCTCTGAGGTTTTATGAATGGAACGTTTGTCATTGAGCAATTCGGATATGAATTCAAGGTTGGTCATATCCTGCAGGTACCAGCGTTGTTTCACTTGCTGTGTAAGGAAGCCTACGGCACCGGCTACCAGTCCGACTACAGTGGTGGCGAAAGCGATCTGCATATTGTAAGCCATGGAAGCAATATCTCCGCTGGCCAGTCCTGCGAGGGCGGGTCCCATTGGAATTAATGTTCCCATCAGACCTAAGATCGGTCCCAGTTTGGTCAGGGTCTTGGAGATGGCTAAGTCTTTGTCCGCTGCGATTTCAAAATTAGCCAATAAACGTTGTACCTGTGCCGGAGTATCACGGGTGTCCAATACCTGACGCATATAGGTAATGACAAGTGATCTAGAATTTTCCGGAAGTTTGGAACTCAGTTCTTCTACCGTGTCCGGAGTCAGCTTGCTCAGCTCGTTGCGGAGCAGGGTTTCCGTTTTACGAATGGACAGATATTGACCATAGAAACTACCGGCAAGTAAAATCGCGCGGCAAAAGAGGATGATTAATAAAACGATGACAGGAACGAGCAAGCCTGTTGAAATCCAGTATAAAATATCTGATATAAAGTTCATTGTTATTGATAATTTGAAGAGTTATTTATTCTATTATTGTTTCACACTTTTTTCTTTGTTTCTGTTTCGGATGTTCCACCAGAGAAGTCCGAAAATTCCGCCAGCCAGTGCGATGACTATGACGCCTGTCAATGCTTTCCAGTCTATTTCACTGACACCTGCTGCGGAAGTCTTTCCGTTGACTGTGGCAACAATTCCCAAAACGGCTACCAGGGCATTGGTCAGGAAAAATAGTTCGAGGCGCAGTTCTTTTTCCGGCAACAAATAGAGCAGTATAAATCTGCCGCAAGGGATGGCTGCCAGGATAAAGGCTGCATAGCTCCATGCTATCGTTTGAAATGAAGTACCCGGAAAAGCAAAGATGAGATATACCAGCCCGCTGAATAAAACCGGGAAAATCAATAATCCCGGAAACCAGCGGAGAAAACGGTACATGAGTATCATGCGCGGCTTGACCGGATAGTCATTGGCTACGTGGACGGCAAGCATGGCATAAGCCATTTGTATGCAGACTTCCACACTGAGGAGTACGGAAGTATCTAGCATCAAGGGCTGATTGCTTAGCCAATTGGCTATCTGAGTCTTCGATTGCTCGATAGCATACGGCCACATCAATCCGGCGAAGACAGCGCAGATAGCGGCGATAATACCGACCGCTATTAATTTCCAGAACGTTTGCTTCAACAGAAAGTTAAATGCTGTAAGAAGCATAAGTACAAGAACAACTGTATCCATTATATGATTTTACAATTTACAAGTTACGATTGATAATTCACAGGACGTGGGTTACATCTGACTGCTTTTGCGGCGCTTGCGTACAAAGAGTATCAGAGCAAGAATAACGATAATGACAGCGATGCCTACGGCTACATTGCTTAATGTATTTGTCTGATTTTCGGCTGTCTGATTCATCTCTTCTTTTTTCATCACCACTCCCTTGTTGCTGCCGCTTGCTTTTGCTTCACGGATTTTAGAGATATTTTCTTTGTACTGTGTAGCGGTTTGTGCGTCTGCTTTCGATGCAATGAAGTCACGGAGCTTGGCATTGTCACAAACAAATCCGGAACAAGACGGGCGGTAAGTATTGACAATCTCCGTATGAAGTTTGCTAAGTTCCGCTACCTGTTCTTCACTTGCTTGCCACAATCCCTTACGGGCGCTTTCGAGCATGACGGCAGTCATCTCTTCCAAAGCGGCAGGATTCTGTTGTTCGAAATATTGTTTGACTCCCAAGTTCAGTTCATCCTTCACATATACATTATATATATTATCCCAAAGCTCTTTGTCGATTGCAGCCGGTTTCATCACATTCCATCCATAGGTATTGGTGATCACTTCTGCAAATTCACTTGCCGAAGAAGCCCCGCCTTTCATTTTCTCTTTGATGTAAGTTGGGTTCAGGATAGTGGTGCGACTTTCTACGCCGACAGCCTCTTTCAGTTCCTGCATCTTCATATGGTTCCGGTTGCGATAATCACTGAGGTAGGCATCCGGATCTTTGCCGGTCACATTGCGTACGGCGAGATTCATACCTCCCATAAATTCGTATACATGGTCAAGGCTTAAAGCTCCCCAGGTATTACTTTGCCGTGGTTGTACGACAACATCCGTCCGGGTCAGTGCAGCCTCGAAAGCGAACTTTTGGAATACTTCCCAATTCTTTTCGCTGCCGTAATACGCGCCCATATTATTGAGATAAGTATCGGCGATTTCCGATTCATTCTCCCAGCGGTCGCCGGATTCTACCATTTCCTGAATACCGGTTCCATACATACCGTTGGCTCCTCCGAATACCCGGAATGTTGAAATTTCGCGGGCATCTTTCGGGCTTAATCCTTTTTCGGTCAGCACCCGTTCGGCTTCTATTACGCTGGAGGCAACCTGATTTTCATATTTGTCGTTTTTGGCGGCGGCAGCCATTTCTACTGCACGGTTGATGAGGAAGAGACGGGAGGCGGCAAGATCACGAAGTTGTCCGGAAGTCTGGACTACCACGTCGATGCGCGGACGTCCTAATTCGGTTGAAGGAATCAGTTTTAAATCGCTGACACGACCGAAAGCATCACGGACAGGCTCAACACCTAACATATAAAGTACCTGTGCGATGGTTGCCCCTCCGGTTTCAATAAACTCGGATGACCATAGTGTATAACTGACCTTGCGTGGTATGGAGTCGTTGTGACGTTGCTTGTACCTATCAATTGTCTGCTTGGCCAAAGCAATACCTTTTTCCCAGGCAGACTCTGTCGGAGTCGCTTCGGCATTAATGGCATACATATTACGTCCGGTAGGTAGCGTGTTCGGATTAGCGATCGGGTCACCACCGGGTGTGGGAGCTGTGTATCCGCCTTTCAAGGCATTCATCAGACTGCTCAGTTCCTCTTCCGGACTTGTCAGAAGTGCATTTTTATAATTGCCTACATTCTTGATGGTACGTTCTACTTCAGCTACTGCAAGCGCAAATTCCACCTCTTCTTTGCTGTATTCTTTCGGAGCCTTTCCCATAGCTGCCATCATTGCTGACATACCCTGCGGCTTTTCAGTCTTTCCTGCCATTGCCGGTTTGCCCGAAGCGTCTGTGGATGTATCCTTATTAGCCTTCATGCTGGCTTCCATTTTCTTTAAAGCTTCCGGACTGGCACCCATTGATTTGGCCATTTCCATCGCTTTTTCCGGGTCCATGTTAGCACCCATTTTCTTCATGGCTTCTTTCATGCCTGCAGGCATTTTACCATGAGGTCCTTTTTCCATTTTTGCCGAAGCCGGATGACCATTGCCCGACGGCTCATTATCAGCCTGATCCTTTTTGGCTGCGGCAGCCATCATCATTGCCATCATGCCTTTGGGGGCATTGCGCTCGGCTTCTATCTGTCTCGCTTTTGCCAACTCTTGCGGAGTGATTCCGGCTGTGTGGCAAATCAGTTCGTCGGTTGCCAGTGAAGGGTTAGCCATCAGTCTCTCTACGAGAAGGCGGGCAGGCATGAGATATTGCTGGGTAAAGACACTTCGGTGTTTTTCGGCAGATTCTGTAGCTTTGCCGCGTTGCTTGTCAAGAGCAAAAAGACTATAGGCAATCGGTTCTGTTGCCATCGCGTAGACAGAAGAAGTTATTCTTTCCGGTTCGTAAGGAACTCCCATTGTGTAAAGCTGCCCCGTGATTTTCTCTGTAGCCAGTTCTTCGGCAAAGTTTTCTACACGGGCGATTTCATCTTCCGTATACGGTTTATTAGCCATACTGTCCAGTCCTAAATCACGATGGATTCCCATCTTCACAGTCAAGGTTTTCACAGCCAGCGACTCCTGATCTTTGTTTGCCTTCTGGGAGTTATTATAGATTTTGATCTTTTCCATTAATTCCCGGTAAATGCCGCGTACGCTGCTTTCAAGGAAAGGAGGAGTGAGATATGATTGCAAGGTAGCATAAGAACGGCGTTTGGCCATCATACCTTCTCCGACGTTTCCGATAGAGTAGAGGTAGTAGTGGGGAACGGCTCCTACCAAACGGTCCGGCCAGTCATTGCTGCATAATGCGACTTGTTTTCTCGGAGTGAATTCGAGACTGCCGTGTGTACCGAAGTGAATCAGTGCATCGGCTTTGAAGCCATGTTGCATCCACAGGTATGAGGCAATGTAGGTGTGTGGCGGAGCCATGTCGGTGCCGTGCACCACCTGGAAGGAGTTGTCACCGCTTCCGGCAGCGTTTTGTGGCAATAGCACAACGTTACCGAACTGTAAACGGGCAATACCTAATTTGCCGTCAGGAGTCACCATATAGTTGCCGGGAAATTCTCCGAAAGCATCTACCACCTCCTGATACTTTTCGGGACGAAGCGATTCTTTCACCCAGCTTTCATACTGTTCTTTGGTGATCAGTTCGGGATGTCCGTTTTGCATGAAGTCGTTGAAAGCTCCTTCTGCATAAGCGTTGAATACCGCCCCCTGGGCTTGTATCATTTTTCCCAGTTCCTGAGCGTTGGCAGGCAGACCGGATATATTATATCCCTCTTGTTTCATACGAAGCAGAAGATTGTAAAGGGAAGGTACTACTTCCATGCCGGCAGCGGTCAATGCGTTCTGACCGGGACCTTTGTAATAATAGATAGCTACTTTCTTCTCAAAATTAGGTTTTGTTTTCAGATTCAGGTAGTTGTCTATTGTAGATACAAAAGTCTTCAGACGTTCGGGGACGGCATACGAATGGCGCAATCCTTCTTTATCTTCATATTGTGCGAAAAGGGCGAAAGGGCGGATAGCTCCGTCTATTTCCGGTGTTACGATGCTCTGTGACATAAAGCCTCCCGACATACCCATCGGATCGTTTTCCCATTCATCCACAAGACTGTTGATTGTGAGCGGAGCGAACAAAAGGATATTTCTGGCTTTCAGATAATCAACCATTTTATCTCCCATACGTCCGTGTGCCATATTGATGACGGCATCGGGCTGCACTTCCTCAATGAATGACATGAATCTTGTCATGGATTGAACGGGATAAACATTATATCCCGCATTCTCCAGCGCTTTTATCAGATCGGTGGCATCTGCCATTTGTCCGGTAATCATGATTTTTCGTGCCCCTTCTTTATAAAGGTTATTCTCTTGCATGAATTTCTCATAATCGGCAACGGTAAGAAATTCCTGTTCATCATCCGGATTACTGATTCCGGCATGATAAAGCATATCGCTCGGTCTTTCTATCGGATCTTCCACTTCGGGTACAGCAGAAGCCTTTCCGTCAATGGCTTTACGGATATAGTTCAGCATATTGCGGTAGTTGGTCTTTCCGCCGTTGCTCAGATAGCCGCGTATGAGATTCTGCTGTATACTGTCGAGGTTGCAGATGTTATTGGCAGGGTTGGTAGCCATAGAGGTGTATACGGGGATACCCTTATCTGCTGCCTGCTGTATTTGCTGACGTTGTTCTTCGACAATGCGCAGTCCCATGCCATTGATGAATACCATGTCATAACTGGTCAGACGATCGAGGTTGTCAAGAGACACTTCGCTGAGTTTGATGAATGAATTGTCGTTGGCTTTCGAGATGCTTCCCTGCTGTATGGTCTGGAAGTTGACGAAAGCTATTTTGGTAGCGCTGAACCAGGTATTCCATACGGATAGACCTATCAGGGCTGCTACAACGATGCATCCACCTAAAATGATTTTACTTTTCTTTTTCATTTCTCTTATTTTTAGCTTTGTATGTAGTTCTATTGTTGCCGTTTATTTTTTGAAGAGCCTGTCTATATCCAGTGATAGTCCTAATGTCAGGTTGGTTCCCGTCGTGGTAGGAGAGTTGAAATAATAATAATCCGGCACATAGTCGAACAGGTTGTTTACAGCCAGATTCATATTGATCCCTTTTATAATTCCCAACGAGAAAGTAAAATCCCATATCATATATCCCGGATACTCGACTGCCTGGCTTCCGGCAGACGGATTGTTGAAACTATCGTTGTAGATGTTTGTTTTAACTTTTGATAGCAAACGTCCGTTGAGTGAATAGTTGAAATCGACTTTGTTCAGAGTCTTGCCCCAGTCGATTCTTACAGTTGCCGTATGGGGTCGTGTATCTGTGAATTTCTTTTGACCGTCGCGCATGAACTCATGAATATAGGTGTATGACAGACGATAACCGAGTCCGCAAGGATACTTGGCGGAAACGTTGGCGTCAATTCCTGCAATATCCATTTTGTCGGTATTGGTATAGATTTGTCCTTTGGGGTCTTCGCTGTAAACGGTATTGATACGATTGTGTACCAGGTTATAATATCCTGTAATGGAGAAGTTATAACGACTCTTGGTATATTCGGCAGATACAGAGAAATTATGGCTTGTTTCCGACTTAAGGTCCGGATTACCATAAATCATCATCATATTTGCCATATTGAACACCATATACATCTCCTTCAGGGTAGGAGAGCGGAATCCTTGCGAATACGATCCTCTTAATGAACAGTTGCCTATCTTATACATCATTCCCAAATGTGGAGACAGATGGCGTACATTGGAGTCGGAGAAGTAGTCGAATCGTAATCCGGCTATCACATTCAGTCTTTCTGTGGGGTTCCAGTCGAACTGACCGAACGCGTCTGCCGTATGCATGGTGTGGTCTGCGTTATCAGTGAACTGGTAAGACATCAGATAATCGCGTAGGTAGTCGGCACCGACAGTCAGCGTATGCTTTCCGTTGAAGGTATAATTATAGAGTGCATGCACATTGTGCTGTACATTACTGTAATCACGCACGTCATTTTTATAAAGAGACTGATAATCACTCTTATCATACTGGTCGAAAGTATAGCCGACTTCAAGGTTACTCATTATATTGAAGGTGTAGTTAGCTTTCATTCCACCGCTGAATCCCCGGTATCTGTCCTGGGTATCCCCCGGTTTATTGCGTTCACGGAAATAATAGCCGGCTCTTCCCGTCAGTTTGAGCGTTTCCAGCGGACGATATATTAACCGTTCTTTGAAGTTCCACACCCGGCTTCCGAACACAGTAGAGAAATCTCCCGGATTATCTACGGCATAAGTGTCTACATTATTATATTGCACGTTGGTCAGGCTGTTGAATTTACCTGCATTAAATCCTGCAGTGCCACCATACCGCTGGTCGTTGTGTTCGGAGAAACGTGAATTAAGATTTAAGTTCCATGGATCGTCCGATTCGCGGGTGATAATGTTAATTACTCCTCCGATAGCACTGGAGCCGTAAAGGGTAGATGCTGCGCCTTTCACTATCTCTATACGTTCTACATTGTCGAGATTCAGACGTTCGTAGTCTACATTATTCAGTGTCTCTCCTGCCAGTCGTTCACCGTCCACCAAAAACAGTACGGAGTTTCCTCCGAAACCTTGCATGTTGATAGAGGTTTGCTGATCCATGGCGAAGGAGAATTCGATACCTGGCAACTCTGTCTTCAGCAGGTCGGCTACGTTGTTGGCATTTACTTTCTTAATATCATCTGAGGTGATTACCCGGGTGATGATGGGAGCGTCCTTCAGCAATTTGGGAGTACGGGTACCGGTTACAACGACTGTTCCGAGGTCGAACTGATCTTCGGATAAACGGAAGTTTATTTTCTTTTCCTTCTCGGTGGTTATTCTTTTTTCTTCTGTTTGATAACCTATGTAGGAGGCAGTAATGATATAAGAACCGATTCCGGGCAGTTGTAATGTATAGGTTCCGTCGGCACTGGTGACGGCTCCTGTTCTTTCCCCTTTTATGGAGATGGTGGCTCCCGGGAGAGGTTCACCGTTCGTATCAGTGACACGTCCGCTGATATGTTCAGTCGATTGTTGTGCGAATGTGGAACAGGTTGCTATAAAGGAGAAAATCAAGATGGATACTATAAATGTAGGTTTCATTCTTTGTAATTGGTTGCTTAGTTGTTTTCTTCGAAATCAAGCGGATACAGGAAGTCAAAGTCGATATATCCTTTTATGCCTCTGGCATTGGTATAGTTGGTAAAACGAATGGCTGCATAGGTATTATCCTTCAACCGTATCAGATAGACTTGATTGGACATGGTGTAAATAGGAGGCATACTTGAAGTGTCTACGTTTAACCAGCCGGATAAAATATCATTACGATAGTCTTCTGTATATTTAATGTTTCCTTCCATCATACCGGACATGTCGATTGCAATTTTATCCGTCGTCCATTCGTCTTTTACAAAATTCTCTTCGGCAGGAAGTTTTCCACTGGCCTTCAGGTCATCAATACTTGTATAAGTTGTCTGGAAGGCTGCACCTTCATTGGTTTTGATGTCGTAGCGGTGGATGGCAAGGTCCCATTCTGCCGGTATCTCGCTCTTATGTTCCTCTCCGATTTCAACAGTCATTGCTTTACGTTCAGATAGGTCGATATAGACCCAGTTAGTGTATTCAGTAGCATTGATTTGTGAAAAGCTACTCTCTTTAATCTCCATTTCCGCTTCGATGGGATCGTCGTAAATCCCTTCAAACATTCCATTACAAGCTGAGAGCGACATAGCCGCTCCCAGTATCATGATATTTCTGAAAATAGCGTTACTGCTTCTTCTCATTTCCTCTTTTAATTATTTATTGTGCACTAGTTTCATTGACGTTTCCGGTGAATACTGCGGTGATTGCCATAGGCATGCTTCCCGGTTTGAAGGCTACCGTAATTTCGGCTTTACCATCAGTCGTAACCGTACCTTCCAGACTTTCACCTGTAATTGCAGTGGGGGTACCGCTTGCGGATTCAGCTGTAGATTCAAATGCGCCTAAACTGAGCGTGTAACCGCTATTTGCTTTTTCAACCTTTACTCCGCTAATCGTGAAGTCTCCCAAATTCATATTACCGCCTCCTGATAAATTGCCAAAGCCGTTCAGAGTGATATCTACCGTAGTTTCGGATGCACGTTTAACGATTGCTTTACAATCTTCGGTAGAGCCGTACGAAGTTCCCCGAACGCTGATGGCGAGGTTTGTGTCATACTGATAAGTGGAGGCTACATAATAAGCGATCGGAGTTTCTCCTTGAATGAAATTGATATCTATACCACCCATCGGTACAGGAACATTGGCTTTCAGAGTTAATACTTTAGCATCGCTGACACTACCTTCCAATGTGTATTCGTAGTTGCCGGGAGTGTTTCCACCCATAGCCAGAGCAACTTCACCTTCGCCTTTGAAAGATTTAGAAGAAACTTTCAGATTGTTCAGAGTAAAATCTCCGGACCCGGATTTATATACGAGATTAATAGTACCATCTGTATTTGCAGTAATTGTTGCGCTGGCATCGCTGCCCATCAGATAGTCAGAGAACATTCTGCTTTCACCGATAGAGTAACCCTTATAAGTTCCGGCAATTGCTTTCGCTTGCTCAGTATTGTCGTCGTCGTCGCTACAAGAAACAAAAGTGAATGAGAATGATAGTGCCATGAGAGCAACCATCCATAAGTTTAATCTTTTCATACTGAATTTTGATAGATAATGATTAATTAAATTTCCGTTTGCAAAGTTACGGGGATATATAAGTGACGGCAATACCTAAAAGAAATGAAAAGAAATGAACCGTTTAATCATATATAGGTATTGGATGGCGGGGCATAAGTCTTTATCTTTGCAATTCTATATTAATTAAATATTAAAAACACAAAATTGAGAAGAAAATGAAAGGTGGCTACAGTAGAAAAAGTGTATTGACAGGACTTGCTTCTTTCCTGATTGTTTTGTTTACTATGCCTTTGGGGCATGCATTAATGATTTGCATGGAACATGCGCTTTCGTCTGTGGCGCTTCATTATGCAGCTTTCTCGATGGGAGCTGTGGGATTAGTGATGGTGATCGTCGGAGTATTTGCCAAAGGAGATACCCGGCAGACGTTGTGGGGGCTTTTTGGGGGACTGCTCTTCTGGACCGGATGGGTGGAGTTTATATATGTTTACTATGCGCATCGTTATGAGGTGCAGCCGTTGCTGAATGCTGCCGGAGAAGTGGTTACGAAACCGGAGTATCTGATCATGCCTTCCTCATTCGGCTTTTGGGTAATGTTCATGTTGATTTATCTTTTCAGCATCAAGAGCGGATGCGATTTCTTTACCTATCTTCAAAAAGTCTTTTTCCGTAAAAGTACTGCCACTATTGTAGTAAAGCCAATGACGCGGCATACGTCTATCGTAACTTTCATGGAACTGAATCTTATCATGTGGACCAGTTATCTGGTTTTATTGTTTTGCTATGATGAAAATTTCATTGGCGAACATAGCCCTGTTACTGCCGTTGTTGCGTTCGGTTGTCTGGTCGGTGCATTCTTTATGTTCAGGCGTTTGTTGAAAATCAGTCAATGGGGATACGCTATCCGTTTTTCTATTGCCACTGTCGTTGTGTTCTGGACATTTGTGGAAGTGCTTGGACGCTGGAATCTTTTTCATGAAATATGGGTAGAGCCGATGGCGTACAAGACTGAGATGATCACCATACTTCTTGCCTTCTTCGCTCTGTTGGCTTTCCTGTTTTATCAGTCTGCCAAAAAGAAGAATCGTTCTGTTTCCTGACCCTATTGTTTTTATCGTTCCTATCCGCTTTTGTATTCCTACTCTTATTTTACTTTCGCAAAAACCTTCCGCATTGCACTCTTGTTGTAGGGGGCGTGCGGGATGCGTAACTAAAAATAATAAAGTTATGGAAACGAAAGAGATTACAAAAGAGAAAGAAATGATGCACCTTGCTGATTGTATGGCTTCCATTATTAGCCAATTGAAAGAAGAAAAGAAATATTCGGCTGTACATACCTATAATAGTACACTGAATTCTTTCAAGGCTTTTTCTGATGGTGATGAGGCTAAGATGTCAATAGATGAGGTGTTCACAGCCGCACGGCTGAAGGATTATGAGGTGTGGCTGCGTCAGAAGAATGGTAAGTGGAATACTATTTCTACGTATATGCGCACGCTTCGGGCAGTGTATAATAGGGTTTGTCCTCCGGGAAGTGCTGAGTATCGCCCGAAACTGTTTGATGGTGTGTACACGCGGGTGGTTTCGCAGACCAAACGGTCGCTCACAGAAGACCAGATGCGGATGCTGCTCACTACGGACCTTGCGTCATTGCCACAAGACGTGCAGCGTGCGTTGGCTTATTTCCGGTTGATGTTCTTTTTTAGGGGGATGCCGTTTATCGATCTTGCTTATTTGCGTCAGCAGGATATACAGGGTAACTCCATTGTATATTGCCGTCACAAAACAGGACAGCAGATGACAGTACGGGTTCCTAAAGAGGCGCAGAGTTTGTTGAAGGAATATCGTAGCAAGCATCCGGACTCTGTCTATCTGTTTCCCATTTTGGATGAGACGGTGAAAGATGATGCTGAATTGTACGCCTGTTATCTGCGTGCTCTGCGCCATTTTAACAAGGGATTGGAGAAGATGACGGCATTGTTGTTACCGGATGTGAAGGTCAGTTCGTATACCGCCCGGCATACATGGGCTACATTGGCATTCTATCAAGGGCTACTGATAGGGGTTATCAGTAAGGCATTGGGACATTCTTCTATCAAGGTGACGGAAACTTACCTTAAACCTTTTGAAAACGAAAAAGTGGATAATGCCAATGATGACCTGATTGTATCTATTGTAAGGTTTAAGGAGAGGAAAGATTATAAATATCTAGCTGTGCAAAAGAGATTTATAGGTATACCGTTACTTACCAAGTAACAGGTTATTTCGGGTGACAAAGGTGGAAATAATCCTTCATATATCAAAATAAATGCTTTAATTTATCTTTAAACCTGTAAATATTTAACTGTTTCGCAGCACATATACACGTAAAACGACATATTGTTTCGGCTTTCATTTGAAACAACACATAATGCCTTTATCCATCTTTGAACTTTCAAAAACGGACCGCTATTCTATTTACTTAATCTTTGTAGAAAGTACCTTTTTCGTTTAAGAATTTTGTAAGAAAACACTTTTTCTTTCTGTTGCGGACTGCTTTTAGCTGTTACTTGGTAAGTAATTTCCGGTAACCTTTCTGTTACTTGGTAAGTAACGGTTGAACAAAGCAAACCATATGTTATCTATACGCACACAAACAGCTATTGCCGTGCTGCAAGATCTTTCATTCGATACTGTTTTGCAAACGGCTAATTTCCTCCTTTCTGAAGGAGAATGGAAAGATCTGTTCGACAAACTGGAAGCAGGGCGGCTCATCCGTCGTTTGCCGAATAAGGAGCCAGGAATACTCTCTTCGTATGAGTTAAGCCGCCCCTTGTCGGATATATCTTTACTGGACGTACTTGAAGCTACGAATGAACCTATCCGTTGCAATATGCCTACCCCTGAAGAATTTTATATATACCATAGGCAGATAGCCAACAAAATCGGTGTTTTCAATCAAGTGGCACGTACATTTCTGGCAGATATTAAAATAGCCGACTGGTAAACCTTCAAAATACCTCCATCATCATGAACATACCTGAATGTATCAGTTTTATAAACCGGAGAACTCTCTGCTGCGGATTGCTATTGACCCTTCTTTCTTACGGCTATGCCCAACAGAGAACAGGTGAAGAAGTATCTGGTAAGCCGATGATGCTTTACTTCCATTTTGACAGGGTGCTGGTGGACAGCAGCTACATGGATAACAGTAGAACGTTCCGGCATATGGACCAACTGTTCACCATTCTGTCCATCATGCCGCACACAATAGAAACAGATACTCTTACCTTCCTCCAGTCGGGAAAAACAATGTATCCGCAAAGAAATCCGGTAGCGGCTTCTTGCCGCCGACGTCCCTTGCTGGCACTGAAAACCAATCTTTTGTTTGACGCTGCACTGATGCCGAATGTGGAAATAGAAGTGCCTGTCGGCAAGCGTTGGTCGGTAAATGGAGAATATGCGTTCCCTTGGTGGCAGTTCGACAGGGGCAAGTACTGTATGCAGGTGTTGATGGGCGGTCTGGAAGGACGCTATTGGCTGGGAAGCCGCAAGAGTCGTGAAGACCGTGAAGTGCTGACCGGACATTTCCTGGGACTCTATGCCGGAGGTGGAAAATACGACCTGCAATGGGGCGAAAAAGGCTATCAAGGTGAATTCTTTATCGCTGCCGGCGTCAGCTACGGATGGGCTACACGTATTGCCCGCCATCTGCATCTTGAATTTAATATAGGCATAGGCTTGCTGCGTACGGACTACCGCCACTATCATGCACGCGACAATTACCAAACCTTGCTCTGGCAGGAAAACGGGAAATATACCTGGTTCGGTCCCACAAAAGCGAAAATCTCGCTCGTCTGGCTACTGAATCGTAGAGTGAAGAAAGGAGGCTCAAGATGAACGGTAAGCGATTATTGACGAACGACATACGTGCTGAATTACCATTCACCTGCATACATCTATGGATACTCCTTTGTCTGTTACTCTTCCTGGCAGGGTGCGAACGCAGGGAACTTACTTATTATGATGCGGCGGAAATCACTCTGACTGCCGATTGGAGCCAATCCGGGATGGACAACAAGGACGAGGCGGCGCGAGGCGCCACTGCCATATTCTACCCGACCAATGGCGGTGAGCCTAAAATCTTCCTGATGGGTGATTACTCGCGGGAAGCCATAAGACTGCCGGAAGGAGTTTACAATGTCATTCTTTTCAACCGTTCCTTTACAGATTTCAGCAATATCGCTTTCCGGGGAAACGACGGATACGAAACATTGGAGGCTTATAACAAGAAAATAGAAACACGGACAGACGGAGAAACGGATACCCGCACCATTACCGGTTCTCCTGAAAAGCTAGCTTCCGCCACAATGGAAGGTTTCACGGTAACAGAGGATATGCTGGGCAACTATTCCCAGACTACCTCCGGTAAGTCGGCATATTCCGTTGAGTCAGGAGATGATCGTTGCACGCTGCACCTTGTCCCGGAAAAACGGACGAGCGAAGTAATAGCTGTGATACGTGTAGAAGGATTAAACAACGTCCGTTCCGCTATCTGTCGTCTGGATGGTATCTCAGAATCTATCTTCCTTGCCACAGGCAAAGCATCGGGACAGAGTGTGGCACAAGAGTTTCCGCTCTCCCATCCGGTGTTCGACGAGGGTTCACCTTTCAACGGAACATTGACAGGGACGTTCAATGTATTCGGCATCGACTTCACCCAAAGCCACCGGTTGCATCTGGAAGCACAGTTGGTAGATGGAAAAACCGTTTTCGAGGGAGATTATGACAACGTGAGAGTGACCGAGAAGGACAACGGCGAAGGCGTTATCACCATTTATGTGGAAGCTACGACAGACAAAATTCCCGATGTAAAGCCCGAAGGCGGTTCCAACTCGGGATTTGATGTAGATGTAGACGGTTGGGGGGATGAAGTGGATACGGACATACCGATAGAGTGACTAACAAGAGATTAATTCAATATAATGAGTAATTTAAAATTTTGGAAAATGAAAACGATTAATGTAATGATGGCATCACTTGCCGCTCTGCTGGTAGCAGCCTGCTCGCAGAATGAAGTGACGGAAGTCAGTCCGGACGCTCATCCGCAGATGAAGTTCGGAGTGTACACAGGAACACCGACCCGTGGAGTAGACACGGACAATAACAGTATCAAGGATGACCCTACCGATGGCAATAAGTACGGTGGCTTCGGCATTATGGGGTATTTTACGGGCAGCAAGGGCTGGAATGACGCAAAAGCATCGACCGCCCCCGGATTTATGCACAACCAGATGGTGAAATGGGACGAAACGCTGAACAGCAATACAGGCGGATGGACGTACAGCCCCGTCAAGTACTGGCCCAACAACAAGAACGACAAGATTTCCTTTTTCGCCTACGCACCCTATGAAAACAAGTGGGAGTCGGGAGAAAAAACGGGCGTGACCGTCTGTGACGCCACCACACAAGGCATTCCCTATGTCAAATTCAAAATAAAGGAAGGCGAAGACCTTCCCAAAATGGTGGACCTCGTAGTCGCTAACGCACTTGACAAGACTTACGAAAACAGCAAGAGCGGAGTCACCTTCAATTTCGAGCATACGCTCTCGCGCATTTCGTTCCAGGCACAACTGGGCGATGGCGTATACACCTCCCTGAATGGCACGGACGGTTTTGTCTATATCACCGAAATGTGGATTGTGGGAAGCGACCACGGTACATCGGGCTCCGATGGCTATATGTCGCTAATCAACGCTTCGGCGGAGAGCAATACCAACTCCAAATTCTACACCACCGCCACGTGGAAGGAACTACACTGGAATTACGGGACAACCGGAGCTACTCCCGAAGCAGTCATTCCTACGAAGGATTTCAGCCTGAAGAAGATACTGAACATAGACGGCGGCATTACGGAATCGAACCCGACCGCAGGCCACAGTAGTGGTACAGTTACAGGCGTGAAAATAACCGCAGACTCGCAAGGCAACGGTAATGCCGTCTCCCTGTTCCCCGACAAGCAATATCTCTACCTGATTCCCGTAGGCGATAATGAAGCCGACGCGACTAAAAGCGGCTGCGCCGCGGGAGATATATGGTTCGGGTTCCATTACGACATTGTTACCCCGGACAAGACGACTACCGCACCTAACTTGAAGTACATTGCCAGCCATGCTGAATCCGTAGTGAAAATTCCAGCAGGCCATTTGAAACGCAAAAAGACCTACCAGTACACGCTCGTCATCAACCTGCACGAAATCACGATTGCGGATGCCAAGGTAGATGAGTGGGGAAATGAAGTGACTGAGTCTCCGGTAGAGTAAACCAATGTCGGTTCAGGCTTCTTATCAGCCCATGAGTATACTGACAGAAAGAAAAGGCCGGGCGGGGTTGAATGTCCCTTCCCGGACACAGAAAGAAAAGAGACTGAATGAAGAAATCTGGAAAAAGGAAAGAATGATGAATATGAACGAATCTACAGCAGGGATTTTTCGCAGACAGAGGCAACTTGTTGTAGCGGTGCTCACCGCTACACTTCTCGCTACTCCGCTTTTTACCGCCTGTGATACAGGGGGCGAACCGCAGGAGTCCCCACAAGGAGGCGGTCTTCCGCTGAGTTTCCTGACCACCGTAGAAGAACTACGGACACGTGCCGAACTGAACACTGCCAACCTCACCACGATAGGGGTTTTCGCCTACCTGACGGACGGTGATTTCGATCAAAGTACCGCTACGCCGGGATTCATGTTCAATCAAAAGGTGGAACGGGCGGGCAATGGAAGCCCGTGGACGTACTCTCCCGTAAAATACTGGTCGAACAATACGACGGACAGGCTGAGTTTCTTTGCCTATGCCCCTTATGTTGACGAGATGGCAACGGGTGGTAGCAATCCGTCCTTCCAAGAGAAGATTACGGCTAAGGGTTTTCCTGCACTTACCTACACCGTACCGTCGGCAGAAGCCAATCAAGTTGATTTGCTTGCCTCCGTGCCATTGATGAACCAGACTTATCAGGGAACAAGCGGCAGCATAGGACTCACGATGAAACATACCCTGAGCAAAGTAAGATTCAGCGTGAAAAGTGAGGTGGGGATTAAAGTGACCGCTTTATCGGTCAATAATGCTCCGGCGGCAGCCACACTTACGTTTAATGACGATAGCTCCGGTTGGGGAGGTTATTCCGGTACACAAACTTTTACGGCAACCCTTGCCGGTGGCGGCACGTATGTGACAGCCAATGCCGCGGATTTCCAAACACTGGCTACCTTCTTTCTGCTGCCCAATAAGGCATCCGCCACGTTTTCCATTACTTATGTGCAGGATGGAGAACCAAAGTTGGAATTTAAGAAAAGTAATATAGCCTTACCCACCTCTTCCGCATGGATACAAGGAGCGGGGGTGAATTATCAGCTCGATGTGAAGAAAGACGGGTCGGTGATTGCCACTGTAGGCCAGGATTGGACTTCCGGGTCGGGAGGCGGTATGTCGGGGAAAGAAAAGGGTATTGCTTCCGCTACCGACTGGGTAACCTTTGCCAAGCTATGGAATGCGAACGGACTTCCTACTTTGTCTGACGGGGTAACTCCTGATTATTCGTTGTATGAAGACTATGGCTGGTATGAGACGGAAGGAGAGAACCGGGTTTTTACCATCAAACTGACTTCTTCGTTTGTGCTGACGGGAGTCACTACAGGCGAACTCTATCAACCGGTAGGTACGGATAGTCATCCGCTTACACTTCCTATTGACGGGCAAGGATGGGAAATCAGCATCGACTTACAGAACAATTCTCAACTTATCGCAGGTAAATATTCGGGCGTGGTGGGGTATACGCAGTCCGGCATCAGTAACCTGCGGGTGGTGACCATTCCCGGCAACAGTTCTACTGCAGGTTACAGCATCGAGTCTTCGGGAGCCACGTATGCGGGCGTACTGGCAGGTAGGGTCGATGGGGATATGCTGAACTGTTCGGTGGAACTGGTCAAAACAACGGTGATCAACACAAATACCTCAGCTACAAACGCCATGTATATAGGTGGATTGGTAGGCTATTGTAACGGCAATATCCTGAATTCCGCTGTTTATGAGGGTTCGTCCGCTGCTTCTGCCTCCGTGATTAGTTTCAGCAAAGCTTCAGCGGGAAGCGGCATCGGTGGACTGGCAGGTGGTGTGGCATCCGGCAAGACGGTAGGCAATTGCTATGTACAGCTTTCCAAGTTGAGCAATCAGGGCGGAGATACACCTGCTGCCGGTTGGCTGGCGGGCAGTAAGTCGGGAGCCAATTTCAGCACTTGTCATTACATGACGGGGAATACCGCTACTGGCTGCACGCCTGATGATCCGGCAGCAGGGATCGTCGGTTTTACAGACCTCACCGGATTATGCGCCTCTCTGAACACGGAGGTGGACAAACATATGGAATGGGCACGCTGGAAAGAAGTTACCGCTACAGGTTCTGTAGAGACAGTGGAGTTGGATTTATATAGATAGAATTTTGATACTAACATTCATGAATATGTGGAACATGAAGAAATATCGGATAGTTGTAGGAGTATGGATGCTTTTGTTGTCGTCAGCTTCGTGTATGGACGATACAGGACGATACGGGCAAGACAACCGGAACTACCGGATAACCGCCTCCATTGAGGATGCAAATGTGGCGTCTCGTGTGGCAGACAAAAATAACCGGACTTCATTCACGAAAAATGACGAGATTTTTATCGGGTGGAGCGGAAGCGCCTCTTATAAGTACCTCTGTTCGGGAACGGACAACGTATTTGTTCCGAACGCTTCGGATGCCAACCGGGAATTATGGACGGGACTACTGAATGCCTCCTCAACGAAGGAAGTATATGCTTGGTATGGAACTATGAGCAGCACCTTGCCCGCAGTGGGGACCAATATTTCCATTCCGCCGGACCAGACCTCGGATAGCAAGATGTTGTCCGCCATTTGTATGGCGGCACATCAGTCGGCGTCTTCCACAACCAATACGCTGGATTTTACATTTCACCATCTTACGGCACGACTTTTTATCTCCGTGGATGTGGTGGATGATATAGTGATGCAGGAAGACGTTATGGGAGCAACGGCACGGCTCAACCGTATCTATACAGCGGGGAATGTAGCTACGGATACCTCCTCCAAAGAGTATCTGCTGAACGTTCCGACCGACAAGGCAGGCACGGGTAGTATTCGTATGAATCGGTCGTGGTCGGACCAGGAAGCGTTTCATTTGGATTTCGAATGTCTGCTGCCACCCCAGATACTGGGCGAGGAACAGAACGTCACAATCATTCTGGCCAACGGTAAGGAGTACGATTGCCACGTAAGTGCCGACCTCACACTGGCAGCAGGGCAGAAGACCATTCTGACCGCAGAATTAAAAGCAAGCGAGAGTTCGACTTTCCAACCGAAACTGACAACGATTCCCAACGCAACAAGTGCTTTTTCCGGTAATCGACTGTTCTGTGCCATAAAAGACAATTCTACCGATGAGTTTAGCTATCATATATATGACCTGCAACCGGACGGTTCGTGGGGAGAAGGAGTACTCGTGTATGAGGATGAGGCTGGAACCACACCGTTTCCGACAAATCAGTACAAAAGCATCCTGAAAAAGAGTCCCGCAATCGATATTTCCGGTGATTATGTCGTGGTTAGCGCTGATACCGGAAATAACAATAATTCTACTTTCTTCATCAAAAAGAGCAAGACTACCGGAAAAAGGTATTGTGCGAACGGGCAGATTCAAGGGCATGGATATAGTGTCTGTATCAGCAATGATTTTTTGGTTAGCGGAAATCATGTAAACAGTGGAAGTGCTTATAATCACGCTTATATATATCCTATTGATGAAGACGGTAATTTGGGTGCTGTTCAAGATTCACCGGCAGGAATAGGTGCCTATAAATGCTCCATTTATGGAAACATACTCGCCACCAATACCGGTGTGTATGAATACGATGAGAGTGATGGGGGATGGAAAAAGTTATTTAATACTGCCTATGGAAAAACCCAACGTGTAGCCACTGATGGGAAAAGAGTGATAGCACAGGATGGAAGTTCGATATCCGATGTGCGTATTTATAATGTGGAAACACATTTGGAGGAAGCATGGGACGGTGCAAAAGCAAGAGCAGCGCAAAGCAGGCCGATAGGTATTTACGGGAATTATGCCTTGGCAGGCACAACCACTGCAATAAACATTTGCTACAGAGATCCTGGCACAGGAAAGTGGAGTATCATTAATCCGGATGGGGGATTTCTGGAAATGATGAAACATTGGGACCCAAGTATTACACTGACAGAAATTAGCGGAGAAAATCTTGTTATAAAAGGTACACGTGCCATGATTGTTAGTAGTGGCTCATCCTTCTTTATCGAAAACATAGATAAGATGGTAGAAGATTATCTGGCGAATCCATATTAGAGGGAGCAAAATGACACTTCGACCGATATGCCGGAAGTCTCTTTTCAAACGATTACAATAAATATAACCTGGACGGAGAGAGCCGCTGAATGCCCCTCTTTCCGTCTATTAAAAACAAGAATATGGCAAAGAATTTACTCAAAGTATGGATGGCGGACAACACCGTCACCACTGATGACAAAACGGACAAAATTTTCGTCCTCGAATCTACCCGTAGCGTTGACCAACAGTTCGTGCTGGACCGGATGGCTGCCAAAAATCCCGGTCTGCACCGCGAAACGATGTCGGCAAGTATCAACCTTTATCACGAAGTTATCTCCGAACTGGTGATGAATGGATATAGTGTCAATACGGATCTTTTTCGTGCCGTTCCGCAGCTCAAAGGGCTTGCCGAAGGCAATGCATGGAATCCGGAAAAGAACTCTATATATGTGTCGCTGACGCAGGGAAAAAAGTTGCGGGAGGAGATTAAAGACACTACCGTACAGATTTTGGGCGACCGACAGGCTACTATGTACATCAACGGCACATTGGATGCCGCCACGCGGGCTACCAACCTTTCGGCTACTGCCGGACGTAACTTTACAGTTCTGGGGAAGAACATAAAGGTAGCAGGCACCGACGCCTCGGTAGGCATCACCCTCACTGCCTCCGAAGGAGGAAGCGTCACAAAGCTCGACGCTGATATGCTGGTAGTAAACGATCCGTCACGACTTATCATCTTGCTGCCTTCCGGCTTGAAAGACGGAGAATACACGCTCACCGTTACCACACAATTTGTTGCCGGAAAAACGTTATTGAAGTCTCCTCGCCAAGCCTCGCAAATTATTTATATTGGTGAAGCCCCTGCCGGAGGTGGTTCGGGTTCGGGCGGTGGAGACGAGGAAGCACCCGACCCTACAGTATAAGCGTTGGTAGCTTCCGGTAGCAATAGCCTCCCTATATCCTCCCTGTCCTTTAGTAATATACCGGATTTTTGATGTGTCTGCCTTGATAGATTATCAAGGCAGGCATGACAGGGTGACAAGGCGGTCTTGACAGAGTTATCAAGGCAGGCTTGACAGAGCTATCAAGGCAGACACGACAGAGTTATCAGTTTTTTAATCCGCTTGAATGGAAAATTCTTCCATCCGTTCCAATTCCCAACCACGAAACTACATCACAATGCAAGGTAACTCGGTGCCCTCTACTAATCGGTGCACCTTCGTTGCAGCGGCATATTTTTTAATCTGCTCTACCGCTTCTTGCCATTGTGCTTTGGCTTTGTTGTCGGCAATGTTAAGAAAAAGACCTGAACTAAATTCTTCGGTGAATGTTCTTTATGATATAAATGTATAATAGTTATATAATATGGAACCTCATCATCACGAACATAATCACCGGATAACGTCGCTTAATAAAGCTTTTATTATAGGTATCGCTCTGAACATCTCTTTCGTTATAGTCGAGTTCGGAGTCGGTTTTTATTACGATTCTCTGGGCTTGCTTTCTGATGCCGGTCATAATCTGGGCGATGTGGCAAGTCTGATACTTGCTATGCTGGCTTTCCGGTTGGAGAAAGTTCATCCGAACAGTCGTTATACGTACGGATATAAGAAAAGCACCATACTTGTTTCTTTGTTGAATGCGGTCATATTATTGGTTGCCGTAGGGATAATTATCGCTGAAAGCATAGATAAGCTGTTTCATCCGGTATCTGTTGACGGTTCCGCCATTGCTTGGACTGCCGGAGTAGGAGTGGTGATCAACGCACTTACTGCCTGGCTTTTTATGAAGGATAAGGATAAAGACCTGAATGTAAAAGGAGCCTACCTGCACATGGCAGCTGACGCACTGGTCTCTGTCGGAGTAGTTGTTTCCGGTATTATTATCATGTATACGGGATGGAGCATCATCGATCCGATTATCGGATTGGGCATCGCTGTGATTATTATTGTTTCTACCTGGGGATTACTTCACGACAGTCTTCGATTATCGCTGGATGGGGTTCCGGTGGGAATCGATACTCAGCAGATTCAGCAACTGATAGTGGAACAGCCGGGGGTAGAAAGCTGTCATCATCTGCATATTTGGGCCATCAGTACCACGGAAACGGCTTTGACTGCACACGTTGTCATCGATAATATGGAAAAAATGGAAGAAATAAAACACTTGATCAAGAGCCGATTAGATGAAGCAGGCATTCATCATGCTACCTTAGAATTTGAATGTATAGGCGTTTCGTGTGAAACAGAAAATAACTGTTGTTAGGTATTTGTAGCATATAATATAGTTATATGTTGTGATTGTCCAGGCTGTAAAGAGTATCTATTTTTGCAGTCTAGATTATTCTATATAACAAATACTACAATGAGGTCATTTATTTTTTCTTTGATTATAATTATTTTTTCAGCTATTTATTCTCAAACAATCTGTGCCCAACAAAGAGATATTGTATTAACTGGTACCGTTACTGACCATCAGGGAGAGCCCTTGCCAGGTGTTACCATTCGCGTTCGGAATACCCAGTTTGGTACAGTAACGGATGCAGATGGACGATATTTGTTACGTGGCCGATGGGAAGAAGGAGATATAGTTATTTTTTCTTTTATCGGAATGAAGAATGTCCGTGTGAAGTATGTCGGACAAAAGGTACAGGATGCTGCTATGCAGCAGGATACCCAATCATTAGAAGAGGTGGTAGTAGTTGCCCGTCCTAATATCAATGAAATGGATATTCGTGCAAAATCCGGAGTTGTGCAGCGGGTAGACATGGAACGATTGAACAGTAAACCAATGATTGATATGTCCTTGGCTTTACAAGGAACGGTGCCCGGTTTGATTGTGACCAATACAGGGGATCTTGGTTCAAAACCTAAAATACGTATCCGGGGAAACTCTTCTTTCCGTGAAGGAGATACTGCCAATGAACCATTGTACGTAATGGATGGTAAGGTTATATCGTCAGATGCATTTATGACACTTAATCCGTCAGACCTTAAAGAGATAAAAGTTCTGAAAGATGCTGTAGCTTGTGCCTTATACGGTATAAAGGCTGCCAATGGAGTGATTGAAATCACTTCTTTGCGTGGAAATCCCGATGGAAGGCTGACAACCAATTACAGTTTCAATATGGGTATCACTACTCGGGGACGACGAGGAGTGGAAATGATGGATACCGATGAAAAACTGGAACTGGAACGGCGTTTACAGAATGCCTCTACTCCCGGCTATCGGTATAGTGAAGATTATTACCGGAAATATTTCCCGAACAGTCCGGATTTGAATAGTATGATTGCCGAGGGACAGGGAGTGCTTGATTCCTTGAGGAATATTCATACCGATTGGTTTGATGAATTAATACATCGCAGTATTTATCAGCGACATAACCTCAGTGTCAGGGGAGGGACGGAGAACACCTCTTATTATATATCTGCCAATTATGCCCAACAAGGAGGACGGGTACCGGGGAATGATACGCATCGTTTCACTGCTCGTATGAGTCTTGATCAGAAATTGGGACGATGGGGATATCTCTCTCTGAGTACTGATGCAGGATATTCGGAGACAGATACACCGAACGGGAGTTCTTATTCGCCTACCGATCTTGTATATCAACTCAATCCTTACGAAACGACAACTGGAAAATTAGTATCTTATTCAAATGCATCGTCTGATTATACTTATAATGATCTGGTCAGACAGTATAATAGTAAATCGACAGATAAACGCGGTGGAGTAAGTGGAAGTTTAAACTTAGAGCCAGTGAAGGGATTGAATATCGATGCGGTGGCAGGTATTGATGTGTTGTTGAACGAAATGCTTACCTTGGTACCTTCTACCGCTTTATCAGAACGTGTTGGAGGAGTACGGGAAGAGGAACGGGGAAAGTTGACGAAGGGAAAGAATGTAACAACAAATGTATCTTCAAATGTCCGTATTACCTATAATAAGGAAATTGCGGGCAAGCATGATCTGACCTTTGGTGGTAATATGGACTATTATATGGCTGATGTTGATAATGTTTCTATTACCGGTTATGGAGTCGGTACCCAAATGTCTCCGGCACTTATCAATCAATCTATCACTGGAAACCGGAAACCATCAGTGGGTTCGCATAAAGAAAAGACTGCTCAATTGGGGGTAGGTCTGGTGGCGGGGTATAGCTTTGCGACCACTTATGACTTTTTTGCCACTTACAAAGCCGATGCTTCTTCTGTTCTTCCCAAAGATAAACGTTGGAATGCCGCATGGGCAGTCGGACTGGGATGGACGGTCAGTCAGTATCCTTTTCTCAAAGACAATAAATTCATTACACGCCTGAATCTGAAAGCTTCCTACGGGCAAATGGCAAACCTGGCGGGTGTATCAGCTTCTTCAACGATAGGTACTTTTTCTTATTCTACCAGTTATTACGGCAATGCCCGCCTTTTACAATTGGCCGAACTTTATAATACCGACCTGAAGCCGGAACAGACTATTACTACAGATTTTAGTCTTTCCGTTGAATTTTTTAAGCGTCTGACACTGGATGCTAATATCTATAGGCGTGAAACGACGGATGCGTTGCTCGATGTTCCTGTCCCTCTATCCAATGGGTTCAGTACAATGAAGCGTAATATTGGAATACTCCGTAATGAAGGTTTCGAATTAAGTGCCTTGGTGAAGTTATTCGATACTACGGACTGGCGTATGTCTTTACGCGGTTCGTTGGCTTACAATCGTAATAAAGTGGTCGATTTATATCATGCAGATCGTTTATATGCAAGTGAAGAGGCTATTGTCCCCGACTATGAGGTGGGGAAATCTTATGATATGATTTACGGACTAAAATCGTTGGGTATTAATCCGATAACTGGGCTTCCTGTATTTCTGGGAGCAGATGGCAGCGAAGTTCCCGCTACCGAGAATCCGAAAAAAGAGAATATAGTAGCATTGGGGCATTCTACACCACCATATAGCGGTACACTGAACCTGAGCTTTTCTTACCGTGAGTTTGATTTGGATATGGATTTCTATTATGTGTTCGGAGGGTATCAGAAATATAATTATTCGTATGTTCGCGATGACGATAATGCCAATAAAAATGCAATTAAAGGACAGTTGCAGAATATGTGGTTTCAAAAAGGGGATGAAGGGAAAATTTATTATTCTCCTTTCTTTAGCTCATCTGCTCTTGCTTCATTGACTGATTATGCCAATACGGAAACGGTTGGTAAAAGCGATTACCTGAAGCTATCGATGGTGTCATTACGTTACCGTGTTCCGCACGCATTTCTGGAGAAGAATTGTAAATTTATCAAGTATGCTAATATCGCTTTTCAAGCTTCTAACTTATTTATGATTACTCCTTATAAAGAATCCGATCCGGAAACCGGTTCATTGGCGGGAACAATGCAGCCTGTGTTAACTATTAATTTAAGTTTGACTTTCTAACAGATGGAAATATGACTATAATAAAAAGAAATAGAATGCAAGGTCGGATGAAGACCGTTATTTGTTATTTTTTGTCGGTATTTTGCTGTACGGCTTGTTCGCTTGATATTCCCTACGAAAATCAATTTTCCGATCCGGATGCCATTACTACACCGCATACTGCCCGTGAATTGCTGGCAACTGCTTATAATTCCCTGCCAAATCCGGATTTTGAGTTGGCTGTATTGGGCGATGATTTTGTTCCGACCTATTTGATTAACAGAAATGCTAATCTGAATAATCTTTATAAGTGGCAGCCACAACCGATCGAAGATTTGTCCCTGTCTTTGTGGAAAGATTATTATGCGACGATAGCTATTGTCAATGCCGTATTAGAGCGGGTAGATGGCATATCAGTGACTACAGAAAGAGAAAAGCTGCAATTACAATGTATCATTAGCGAAGGGAAGATACTGAAAGCATATTGTTACTTTAATTTATTGCGGTTGTTTGCTCCGGACTATGGAGATGGTGCGGAGAAAGACGGAATAATATTGAAAGACCAGTTTAAACTGGGATTCCTGAAACGTTCGAGTATTGAAGAGTGCGTGAAGGCTATCCGTACTATGCTGACCGAAGCTACGGAAGTGGATAATAATCCTGCGGAAATTTACTGGTTTTCTCAGATAAGTGGTTATTATTTATGGGCTATGCTGGAATTATATTCCCGAAACTACGATCAGGCGATCATTTATGCCGGAAAGGTGATGGAGGCGAAAGGAGGATATGATGTGCTTGGAGAATCAGTCTATAGTAAGTTTTGGGGAAATGAGGCATGTGCAGAGAGAATTTTTTCTTTGTTCACTACCAATTCATATTATAAGGATATCAATTATGATCGTAACAAAGGCGATCACTTGACTTTGAATTCAGCTTTGTTGAATCTTTATTCCGAAGGGGATATTCGTTATGAAAGGACTGTGTATCCGTTGGAGATGGCAGGAGAAACGGGTGGGGTGGTTATAGCAAACTGCCTGGGAAAATATAACAAAATGAATTGGGAAAAGAAAGAAATACAATATATCCATAAATTTAGGGTAGCCGGAGCTTGCTTTATCTTGGCGGAGGCGTATTGTAAGGATGGAAAGGAACATGATGCACAGGCGATAGAAGTGATGAATAATTATCTTGCACAGCGGCGGGCTACTTTAGTGGATACACAGCTTACTGGTGACCAGTTGTTGAAAGCTATTCTGCAAGAGAAATGGAAAGAATTTGCAGGCGAAGGAGAACGCTATTTTGATTTGAAGCGCTATCGGAAAAGTATCCTTACCGGATGGAACAGTAATATGAAAGATAAACGAGTGGAAAAGGATGATTACCGTTGGACTTTTCCAATACCGAAAGCGGAATATTTGTATAATGAAAATGTATCACAGAATGAGGGGTGGACTAAAATTGAAAACAACTAATAGTATAACAATAAATTTAAATGAGAAGAAAATGAAGAAAGTTTTTATTTATGCTATGGGAGGAATTATTCTTCCTTTCCTGGCTTCGTGCGGGGACGATAAAAATGAGACTAAATATGAAGGTGTGAACAAAATTTATCTGTCGGCGCAGGATCCGGTGATAGAAGAGATGGAAGATACACCACTGACCGTTAGTGTGGATTTGACTTCGGCTTGTGAGCAGGATATGTCTTTTAACTTCAAAATCCTGAATGATGAAGATGGCATCTTGAAGTTGGAAAATAATCCTGTAGTTATTCCGGCGGGAAGCAAATCTGCTACTTTCCAAGTGGTATCCAATCAGAAAGAATTGCTTGTAGAAGATACCTACTTTGATATTGGTATATCCGAACTACCTTCGTGGAATATGGAATTGAGTGCTGTGTTGAAGGTACGTGTAAAGCCGAATCCACAGATTCCCCAACTGACGGAAGCACAGAAGGCGTTGATTGAGGGTTATAAGACGAAGTATGGGATTGACTTAAACGAATGGCTGGGAGTTGTTTCTTGTCACACTACCGTACATAGTCCGGCAGACGGTTATTCGGAAGCTTTTGCTGCAGCTTTTACCAAAGAATATGATAGAAAAACGATTATCACATTGAGTGAACTGGCTACAGCAGAAATACCGGTACTAAAAATGGTGGATGATCCAATGGGATTGACGGAATATCTGGCTTGGGTACTGCGAAAAGAAACGGTCGAGAATACGGAGTTCTGGTATGGGGAATATGCCAGTCCCAGCTATGCAATGATCATGAATTTGCTGAACTGGAACAGGGAGAATCCGGGAACTCTGACAATGTCTCTGGATAACCTCAGATTAAAAGAACTGTCAGACGGGACAGCTGATGTTGAGTTTATAGGGATAAAGACTAATGTATATGGAGAGTCTGTTCCTGTTGTTCCTTTTGAATTTGTGTTTACTCCCTGGGAGTTACAGAAACAAAAGATTAAAGAAGGCAATCCTGATGCTATAGACCTGGAAGCACAGGATGGAACGGCGAATCCTGATTATTATCTCCTGCGTACTTCTGCAATAAAAGATGAATTTGGGGATGAGGCAAATTTTATAGAGCCTAAAGGAAATTTCAATTTTAATGCAGGTGGCAAGATGGTATTTCAATTTGTAATGGATCATTCTTTAGCAGGAGGATATACTCGTGTACAAGTGGAATATGCAAAGAAGTAAATTAAGGTCTATTTTAATGGCGGCTATTTTCATAGTCTCCATGTCTCCCCTTATTGTTTATGCACAGACAAGCTTCATTCCGCTTCCGGCAGGAACGCTGGAAGGTCGCTTGCCCAATGGATTGCGTTATCTGATTTTGAGGAATTCTTCTCCTGCCTCCCGGATCGAATTTCGTCTGGTGATGGAGGTGGGCTCTGTACAAGAGACCGAACAGGAGAAAGGATGTGCCCATTTTTTGGAACACGTAGCTTTTGGCGGTACGACTCATTTTCCTAAACGTTCGTTGGTGGAATACCTGGAGTCTTTGGGAATGAAGTATGGACAAGACATCAATGCCTTTACCGGTTTTGACCGTACCATTTATATGTTTGCTGTTCCAGCAGATCATCAGAAAGAAGAAGTCATTGATCGTTCGTTACTTATCATGCGTGATTGGCTGGATGGCATTTCCATGAGTTCAGAGAAAGTGGAGAATGAAAAAGGAATTATACTGGAGGAACTGCGTGGTTATGATTTGGGAGATGATTTTTATTCGTTAAAGATAGGACAGGGGATATTCGGACACCGTATACCGTTAGGTACAGTGGAAGATATCCGGAAAGTAACGCCACAGATATTGGAGGGATATTATCAGAAATGGTATGTACCTTCTTTAGCCACTTTAATAGTTGTCGGAGATATTTCTCCTCAAGACATAGAAATTAAAATTAAGGAAGGTTTTTCTTCATTGCAAAAGCGTCCGGTGAATGGTTTCCGAACCTATCCGCTGGAATATACTAAAGGTATCCATTTATCGGAAATCCGTGATTCGTTGCAGACTAAAACGAAAGTCGAACTAATGATTCCGCATCCTTGTGTGGTAGAACGTACTATGGAAGATGCAGTGATGAAACAGATGGGGAGATTGCTTGTCAGAGCAGTTTCTTCCCGTTTTCAAGGACGAAAATTGAAGACTAGTGTTTCAGATCAGTGGTATCTAAGTGACAAGAATCATTTGGTCTTAACAGTGGAAGGACAAAACAGGAGTGAGTTATTGGCGGCGATTTCTGCTACCGTAGCCGAATTGAATGAGTTGATTCGTCACGGATGGCAAGAGGAAGAATTGGAAGATATAAAAGATGATTTTTGTCATCAGATGCAGTCGGGTACTGGCAATTTATCACGTTCCTCTTCTGCATGGTGTGATGACTTTGTGGATTATGTGATATCAGGCGACCGGTATCTTACGGATACAACCCGACAGGAACAACTCAAAACCGACATAAGAAAAGTGGAAGGTAGCTCTTTACAGGCTTTGTTGAAAGAATGGCTTTCTTATTATAAAGAAACTCTGCTGGTAGGATGTAGCAGCCACACCGGATTAGGTGCTCCGTTGACGAAAGAGGAAATAGCTGATGCATGGGCACAGGGAGAACAGACAGAATGTACTGCTTACTCTTATGTCCGTCCGGATAGAAAGGAGGAAACAGAAATAGCTACACCTCCTTGTCTTGCGTCACGTCAGTTTTTTGATTCAACTTTTATTGCCCGTATTGTAGAATATCCTCACACACGGATTCGGGAAGTGGAACTAAAAAATGGAATCCGCTTGGTACTGAAGCCTACACAGGAAGCAGATACAGCTTTGCTTCTGACCTCTTTTGCTCCTTTTGGAACTTCCTCTTTGCCTGATGAAAAGTATCCTTTGCTGGAAGGTATCGGATATATGGATATGGGAGGCATTGCAAAAGTAGACGGAGAGATGCTTTCGGATTATCTTTCTCAAAAAGAAATTTCGCTCACGATGGCGATGGAGAATCACTGGCATGGTTTCATAGGTATGGCCTCTGTTGCCCATGCTCCGGAGTTTTTTAATTTGATTTTTGAAAAGATATTCGATCCGGAACTTAAATATGATGATTTTGAAGAGATTCGTCAGGAATTGCTGAAGGATTATGGCAAAGAAACTATGCTGGAAAAAATGCTGAAGCGTGCTCCGGACCGTTTGCTTTCTGCCCGTATGGATGAATTGATGGGAGCTGCCATACCCCGTTCATCCAATAAACTTTCCATTGATCAGATCAAGAGTCAGAATCTGGATTCTATCGCTGTTTTCTATAAAGAACTTTACGCACGCCCCGAAGGAACGACGTATGTTATCTGTGGCAATTTTGATACGGATACTATCATGCGGCAGTTTGTATCTGTGTTCGGGAGGATCCCTGCTTCGTTGTGTCCATCGGAGTATTCTTATCCTCATTTTGAACTTCCGGTTGAAAAACATATAGAAGGTTTTCCGAACGATAATGAGACACAGACCTTATTTGATTATCTTTTCTTCGGATATTATCAACCGGGTCTGAAGAGTACGTTAACACTGAAACTGATGCGTGATGTGATTCGTAATCGTTTGATTTCCGTGCTTAGGGAACGTGAATCATTGGTTTATTCGCCTTATATATCGTTGATGTATGAGGGAATTCCCTGGCGGACATTCTACTTTGATATCAATGCGTCTGCTGATAACCGTAATATGCCCGAAATAGATATTCTGTTGAAAGAGATATTGCATAAACTGCAGTTGCAGGAAATAGGAGAAGAGGAATTAAGAAATATCAAACGCTCTTTTCTGATAGCTAAACGCGAAGCGTTGAATGAAGAAGCTCCTGCCAACTGGCGTACTACCTTAGTCGGATTACTGAAGAATGGAGAGTCGTTGGCTGATTTCGAGCAGTACGAGCAGTGTCTTGAGAGTATTACCCCTGCTACTTTGCGTGAGGCGTTTAACAGCTATCTGAGTCTTGAAAATTATAGTCTGCTATATTTAAGTAAAAACAAACTGAAAAATGACACAAAGAATAATTAAACGGTTGCTATGCCTGGTCTGTTTGTGTGGCTGCTGTCTCGGTGTGGTATCTGCACAGGGAGATATGAACAAACGCGCTTACGTATTATTTGATAATACCGGTAAGGAGATTACTTACGGAGAGTTAGTTAAGCAACTCTCCGGTTATGACATTGTCTTTCTGGGAGAAATACATAACTGTCCGATTACGCATTGGCTGGAATTTGAGATAGCTCGTTCGATGTACGCTATTCATAAAGATAAGCTGATGCTGGGAGCGGAAATGCTGGAGAGTGACAATCAGCTGATTCTGGATGAATATATGCAACGTCAGATTTCTTATGATCACTTTGAGGCAGAAGCCCGCCTGTGGGATAATTATAATACGGATTATTATCCGGTCGTTTTCTTCGCTAAGGAACATGGCATTCCGTTTGTTGCAACTAATATCCCCCGACGTTATGCTAATAGTGTGAAAAATAAAGGAATCGAAGTACTTGATTCTTTGTCAGATGAAGCTAAAAGGTACATTGCACCTTTGCCTGTTCCTTTCGAATATAATGAGAAAGAAAGTGAAGCGGCTTTTAGCATGATGAATATGCTGGGAGGAAAGCAGAGCGGAGATAACCGGAAACTGGCTCAGGCACAAGCTGTCAAAGATGCCACGATGGGATGGTTTATTGCTCATAATATGAAAGATAAGTTTCTGCACATCAACGGAAACTATCATTCTGACTTCAAAGGTGGAATTATACCTTATTTGCTTCGTTATCGTCCCGGAACAAAAGTAGTGACAGTCACTTCTGTACGCCAAGAATCCATTCATCAACTGGATGAAGAAAATAAAGACCGTGCAGACTTTTATATTTGTGTTCCTGAAGATATGGTGAACAGTTATTAAGGCAGCTTGTCTTTTTAAGTGAAGATAATAAAATTCTCTATAAAATAGCTTTATGGAGACTTTTTTGTACCTTTGCGCCCTTAAACTAACTAACCTTTAAAAAACATGTTTACTGACTTATTGCATTCCTCTTATTTCTCGCTCTTTCTGATAGTAGCGTTGGGATTTATGTTAGGAAGAATTAAGATTAAGGGGCTATCGCTTGATGTGTCAGCGGTGATCTTTATTGCTCTTCTTTTTGGACACTTTGGTGTTATTATTCCTAAAGAATTAGGAAACTTCGGTTTGGTACTTTTTATTTTTACCATCGGTATTCAGGCCGGTCCCGGATTCTTCGACTCTTTTCGTAGTAAAGGAAAGACGCTGATTCTCATTACTATGCTTATTATCTGTTCTGCCTGCCTCACGGCAGTAGGTTTGAAGTATGCGTTCGATATTGATACGCCGAGTGTAGTCGGATTGATTGCAGGAGCTTTGACCAGTACTCCGGGATTGGCGGTAGCAATTGATAGTACCCACTCTCCGTTAGCATCCATTGCTTACGGTATCGCTTATCCGTTTGGTGTAATCGGAGTGATTTTGTTTGTGAAGCTGCTTCCCAAAATCATGCGTGTAAATTTGGATCAGGAAGCCCGTCGCCTTGAAATAGAGCGCCGCGGACAATTTCCGGAGTTGGGCACTTGTATCTACCGTGTCACTAATGCAAGCGTATTCAACCGTAGCTTGATGCAGATCAATGCACGGGCAATGACAGGTGCTGTTATTTCCCGTCTGAAACATAAAGATGAAATATCCATCCCCACCGCGCATACAGTATTGCACGAAGGAGACTATATTCAGGCAGTAGGCAGTGAGGAATCACTGAATCAGCTGTCTGTATTAATTGGCGAACGTGAAGAAGGTGAACTTCCTTTGGATAAAACACAGGAAATCGAGTCCTTACTATTGACCAAGAAAGATATGATCAATAAGCAACTGGGTGATCTGAATTTACAGAAAAACTTCGGTTGTACGGTGACCCGTGTTCGTCGAAGCGGTATTGACTTATCTCCGTCACCGGATTTGGCTTTGAAGTTTGGTGATAAACTGATGGTGGTAGGAGAGAAGGAAGGCATCAAAGGAGTAGCCCGCCTACTGGGAAACAATGCGAAGAAACTTTCCGATACTGATTTCTTCCCCATCGCGATGGGTATTGTGCTGGGGGTCTTATTTGGTAAGTTGAATATTTCTTTCTCCGATACACTGTCGTTTTCACCTGGATTGACCGGAGGAGTATTGATGGTGGCGTTGGTTTTGAGTGCCGTTGGTAAGACAGGGCCTATCATTTGGTCTATGTCCGGCCCCGCCAATCAACTGTTGCGGCAGTTAGGTCTGTTGCTTTTCCTTGCTGAAGTCGGAACCTCTGCCGGAAAGAACCTTGTGGCTACTTTTCAGGAAAGCGGATTACTGATGTTCGGAGTGGGTGCAGCTATCACAGTAGTACCGATGCTGGTTGCGGTAATTGTAGGACGCTTGGTATTCAAGATCAACATACTTGATCTACTGGGAACCATTACGGGAGGTATGACCAGTACTCCGGGACTGGCTGCTGCCGATTCGATGGTAGACAGTAATATTCCAAGCGTGGCATACGCGACCGTTTATCCGATTGCTATGGTATTCCTTATTTTATTTATACAGGTGATATCTTCAGCTGTGTATTAATGAAAATCAGTATATATAGGTATTGATTGTTAAAATAATAGTTTGTATCTTTGCCGCCTCAAAATTTAAGATGAGGTGAAACGATTGTCATTGAATATCATGCGCTGTTTCTTGCCGGTACTGTTTGTATCGTATTTGGTAAGTATCACATTCTTTGCTCACATACACGTGGTCAATGGCGTGACAATCGTCCATTCGCATCCTTTCAAGAAAGGGGCGGCACATAAGCACTCAACAGTCGAACTGTTATTAGTTCATTTCCTGTCACATCTGACAACGGACGGTGCGGCTGTTGTGTTTGCTCTCTCTCTTTTTATTCCATTCCTCTTGTGGCGGTTGCATGGTATTACGCAGCATACGCACTACTATTCTCCCTATCATGGGGTGGTGGCACTCAGAGCCCCTCCTGCTATTCGTTTTTCCGTCATTTGAACCGATGGTATCCTGCTTTATGGTAAAGCGGGAAGTCCTCATCTGTTTGTTCACATCATCACTTAACGAAAACGAATAACAAACGAAAAATGAAGAAATACATCTTTTCGCTTGTCTGCTTGTGCTGTGCATTGTTGCCTGCCCTCGAAGGACAAGCTGCTCTCCATGAGCATCCCGAATATCCGGATTTACGTAAATCGGATGCAAACATCGTAGGTCATATCCTTGATAAAAACACCAAAGAACACCTGCCTTATATTACTGTGGCATTGAAAGGTACAACGATCGGTACTGTGACCGATGCTACCGGACACTACTTTTTGAAGAACCTCCCCGAAGGTAACTTCGTGCTTGAAGTCAGCTCAGTAGGTTATAAAACCGTAAGACGCAATGTAACACTGAAGAAAGGCCGTACGCTGGAAGAAGATTTTGAAATAGAAGAAGATGCGGTTGCCTTGGACGGCGTAGTTGTTTCCGCCAATCGTAACGAGACCACCCGTCGTTTAGCGCCTACTTTGGTGAATGTAGTCGATATGAAAATGTTTGAAACGACCAACTCCACTACTCTGGCACAGGGATTGAGCTTTCAGCCGGGAGTACGCGTAGAATCCAACTGTCAGAATTGTGGTTTCCAGCAAGTACGTATTAACGGTTTGGATGGTCCTTATACACAAATCTTGCTTGATTCCCGTCCGATTTTCAGTGCACTTTCGGGTGTATATGGCATTGAGCAGATTCCTGCCAGCATGATAGAGCGTGTGGAAGTAATGCGTGGAGGCGGTTCAGCTTTGTTCGGGTCGTCTGCCATTGCCGGTACAATCAATATTATTACTAAAGAGCCGATTCGCAATTCAGGAATGTTGTCTCATACCATTACCGGTATTGGAGATGGAGACGCTTTCGATAATAATACTGCTTTGAATGCCTCTCTTGTAACGGACGATCAGCGTGCCGGTTTATATATCTTTGGTCAGAACCGCCACCGTTCGGCATACGACCATGATGGAGACGGATATTCTGAAATACCGAAAATACATGGCCAGACAATCGGTTTCCGTTCCTTCCTGAAAACGACTACTTATTCAAAACTGACTTTCGAATATCATCATATGGAAGAATTCCGCAGGGGAGGAGACTTACTGAACCGTCCGCCTCATGAAGCGAATGTGGCCGAACAGACAGAACATTCCATCAATGGCGGTGGATTGAAATATGACTATTTCTCACCAAACGAGAAGCACCGTTTTAATGTGTTTGCATCCGCACAACACATCAATCGTGACAGCTATTATGGTGGCGGGCAGGATCTGAATGCTTACGGAAACACTACCGACCTGAACTGGATGGCAGGATCACAATATGTCTACAGCTTCGGAAAATGTATTTTTATGCCTTCGGACCTGACTGCCGGAATCGAATTCAACCAGGATAAGCTGGAAGACAATATGTGGGGATATCACCGCACGGTAGATCAAAAAGTAAATATCGGTAGCGCTTTCCTGCAAAATGAATGGAAGAACGATCATTGGGGATTCTTGCTTGGCGGTCGTCTGGATAAGCATAACCTGATTGATCATATTATATTCAGCCCGCGTGCTAACCTGCGTTTCAATCCTACCCAAAATATTAACCTGCGTTTGAGCTATTCTTCCGGTTTCCGTGCACCGCAGGCTTTTGATGAAGATTTGCATGTGGAGAACGTAGGTGGAAATGTGGCAATGGTTGAGCTTGCAAAGGATCTGAAAGAGGAAAGATCACAGAGCTTAAGTGCTTCAGCAGATATTTACCACCGTTTCGGTGCATTCCAGATTAACTTTTTGGTGGAAGGGTTCTATACTAAATTGTCGGATGTCTTTGCATTGACTGATGGCGAAGTAAAAGACGGAATTCTGACACGTACACGCTATAATGCTCCCGGAGCACGTGTGATGGGACTGACACTGGAAGGAAAGATGGCTTATCTGAATAAATTCCAGATCCAGGCTGGGGCTACTTTGCAGCAGAGCCATTACAGCGAACCGCACGTGTGGAACAAAGAAGCTCCGGCAGTAAAGAAGATGATGCGTACCCCGAATACTTACGGCTATTTTACAGCTACTTATACTCCGGTCAAACCGTTGTCTATCGCCCTTTCCGGTACCTATACGGGTTCGATGCTGATACCTCACGAACCTGTTCCCGGATTCCTCGACAAACCGATTACGGTCAATACGGAAGACTTCTTCGATATCGCTCTGAAGGCGGCATACGACTTCAAACTCTATAAGTCGATGAACTTGCAGGTGAATGCCGGAATACAGAATATCTTCAATGCTTATCAGAATGACTTTGATAAGGGAGCCGACCGTGATTCGGGCTATATTTATGGCCCTTCACTGCCGAGAAGTTTCTTTGCTGGAGTGAAAATTAGCTATTAATAATGGTTTAATAATCTTTTTAGCTTATAAATCCTTATAAATGGGGATTGTTTCGGAACCGGACAATCCCTATCTTTGCCGCAGAAGATAAACCTTATCTTCGCTGCACAAAAACTGACGAATGAAACAAATATACCTGAATATAATGAAGTGGTTTTTGCCTGTACTGTTTATTTCGTACATGGCAGGGATTACTTTGTTTACTCACTCCCATGTGGTAAACGGGGTTACGATTGTTCATTCACATCCCTTTAAGAAAGGTGGCGAACATAGCCATACGACAGTAGAGTTTCAGCTGATTCACATATTGGACCATACATTGGTGACAGATAATGGTTTGACACCTTTGTTTGTGACTTCTGTCCTGTCTCTTTTATGTATTTTTCTCGCCTCTCCGCAGCGTATGCGGTATTGTCGTCCCTGTCCGGGCGCCATTTCTCTCAGAGCGCCTCCTGTCGTTTAGTCTGCATCACGTAGAAGCAGGCAGGTCTTCTTTGGAAACTGCTGTTGCTTCCCATCCTTATTATTTTTGATTTAAAACATTAAAAGACTAACGACAATGAAAAAATATCTTTTAGTCCTGGTCAGCCTATGTTGTGCCTTGTTGCCTGCATTGGCTGAACATCCGGAGTATCCGGAATTGAAAAAATCTGATGCGAATATAATTGGTCATGTATTGGATAAAAAGACAAGTGAGCATCTGCCTTATATTACCATAGCATTAAAGGGAACCACTATAGGAACCGTCACCGACGCTACCGGACACTACTTCCTGAAGAATCTGCCGGAAGGAAACTTTATGATGGAAGTCAGCTCGGTAGGGTATAAGACGGTTACCCGTAGTGTGACCTTGAAAAAAGGTAAAACGCTGGAAGAGAACTTTGAACTGGAAGAAGATGCGATTGCTCTGGACGGAGTAGTCGTCTCTGCCAACCGTAGTGAAACGACCCGACGTCTGGCACCGACTCTGGTCAATGTAGTAGATTTGAAACTGTTTGAAACCACTAATTCTTCTACATTATCACAGGGCTTGAATTTTCAGCCTGGTGTCCGTGTAGAGACTAACTGTCAGAATTGTGGGTTTCAGCAAGTCCGGATCAATGGGCTGGACGGCCCCTATACACAGATACTCATCGACTCCCGTCCCGTGTTCAGTGCCCTTTCCGGGGTATACGGGCTGGAGCAGATTCCTGCCAGCATGATCGAACGTGTAGAAGTCATGCGCGGGGGTGGATCGGCATTGTTCGGCTCTTCGGCCATTGCGGGAACGATCAATATCATTACGAAGGAGCCTCTGCGAAATTCCGGTCAGTTATCGCATACGATCACTTCCATTGGTGGCAGTTCCGCATTCGATAACAACACCTCGCTGAATGCTTCCCTTGTAACGGACGATCATCGTGCCGGATTGTATATCTTCGGGCAGAACCGTCATCGGTCGGGATATGATTATGACGGAGACGGATTTACGGAACTTCCGAAACTGAAGAATCAGACGGTCGGTTTCCGTTCTTATCTGAAAACGAGTACTTACTCCAAACTAACGTTTGAATACCATCATATGCAGGAATTCCGCCGTGGTGGAGATATGCTGGATCGTCCTCCTCACGAAGCCCATATTGCCGAGCAGTTACAACACTCCATAGATGGCGGAAGTCTGAAATACGATTATTTCTCACCGAATGAAAAGAATCGTTTAAGTGTTTTTGCCTCGGCAGCCAATACGGATCGTGACAGTTATTATGGTCCCGGCAACGATCCTCTGAAAGCATACGGAAAGACGACCGACCTCACCGCTATGGGCGGTGTGCAATATGTGCACACATTCGACAAATGTCTTTTCATGCCTTCCGACCTGACAGCGGGACTCGAATATAACCGTGACCGGCTGAAAGATAATATGTGGGGATACGACCGCCATACGGACCAGACGGTCAAGGTTTACAGTGCTTTTCTACAGAACGAATGGAAAAACAAACATTGGGGAATTTTGATTGGCGGGCGTCTGGATAAGCACAATATGGTGGATGATGTTATTTTCAGCCCGCGTGCCAACCTGCGTTTCAATCCTACGGATAATATCAATCTGCGTTTGAGCTATTCTTCCGGCTTCCGCGCCCCACAGGCATTTGACGAAGATATGCATATCGAAAATGTAGGTGGAACAGTGGCGATGATCGAGCGTGCAAAGGACTTGAAAGAGGAAAAATCGCAGAGCTTCAGTGCATCCGCAGATATGTATCACCGCTTTGGTGCTTTTCAGACTAATCTGTTAGTAGAAGGATTTTATACGAGGCTGACTGATGTGTTCGTGTTAGGAGGGCCTTTTGACCGTGGTGACGGTGTGCTGGTGAAAATACGCAGCAATGGTCCGGGAGCCAAAGTAATGGGATTGACTCTGGAAGGAAAGATTGCTTATCTTTCTTTGCTTCAAATACAGGCAGGACTGACATTGCAGCGCAGCCGATACGATGAACCGCATAAATGGCACGATGATGCGCCGGCAGAAAGAAAAATCTTCCGTACTCCCGATATCTACGGTTATTTTACGGCTACTTATACTCCCGTCAAACCGTTGTCCATTGCTCTCTCGGGTACATATACCGGCAGTATGCTTGTGCAGCGTATGGACATCAGCGCAGAAAACGTAGCAATGGGCGATATGCCCGAGCGAAAGGCGGAAGCCATCCGTACACCCCGGTTCTTCGATATGGGAGTGAAGATAGCGTATGACTTCAAACTCTATAAAACGGTAGACTTACAACTTAGCGGAGGTGTTCAGAATATCTTTGAAGCATATCAGAAAGACTTCGACAGAGGAGCTAACCGGGATTCCAACTATATCTACGGTCCTTCGCTTCCGAGAAGTTTCTTTGCCGGAGTGAAGATTAGTTATTGATACGATACCGGTCTGTTATTTTCAGAACATTTTATGCATCCGGGAATGTGATAAAACGATTGCTTCCCGGATGTTTTATAAATAAGCGACAGATTTGGCATTGATGATTTCAACGATAATCATGTCTGCCTGACCGATTTTTAGTATTTTTGGCGATTGTAAGTAAGCGATTCAAAGTCTTATCAGATTGTATTACGGATTATGATAAAAAGAAGATGGACGAAATGCTTCATTATTACGAATGTAAAGGCAGTAAAATAATTAGTTTGAATGACCTATTATGGCAACAGAAAATAAAATAAAGTATTTTGAAAATCGGGAAGACTGGAGAAAGTGGCTGATGGACAACTTTGAAACCGAAGACGAAATTTGGTTTGTATTTCCTCTTAAATCGTCAGGTGAAAAAAGTATTGCATACAACGATGCTGTTGAAGAAGCCCTTTGTTTCGAATGGATTGACAGTACGATAAAACCGCTTGATAAAGAACATAGAATTCAGCGTTTCACGCCTAGAAAACCTAAAAGTACATACTCGCAAGCCAACAAAGAAAGACTTAAATGGTTATTGGCAAATAAAATGATACACCCTGAATTTGAAGATAAAATACGCACAGTTTTATCTGACCCTTTTATTTTTCCCAATGACATAATGGACAGATTGAAAGAAGATGAAATAGCATGGAGAAACTACCGGCATTTTTCCGACGCATATAAGCGTATCCGAATTGCATACATTGAAGCAGCAAGGAAGCGACCGGAAGAATTTGAAAAGCGATTAAACAACTTTATCTGTAAAGTGAAAGAGAATAAGATGATAACCGGATTTGGCGGAATAGAGAAATATTATTGAGATTGTCCGAATCTTTATGGAAGAATATCCTTATAGTCTGATGGAAGCGATGGAGCATCATTAGTAGTAAATCACTAAAAACTTTTCTTTCCCTTTTAGTAGTTTGCCTGTTTGAGTTGTATTATATATAGATAGTCAATAAAAGTCAAAGTAATCAACTTATTAAACAGTTAACCTTATGTTCAAACAACTAAGTACTTCTCTACTGATTGCATCAGCATGTATTTTGTCCTCTTGCACGCCTACGGTGAAGCAGGAGATTGCAATTTTACCTACCCCCGTTAGTCTGACGGAACAGTCGGGTGCTTTCGTCTTAAAGGATGGAATGAAAATCGGCGTTTCCGATCAGTCCTTATTTCCGGCTGCCGGATATTTGCAGGATATTCTTCGGAATGTGGTGTCTACTTCTGTAGAGGTGACCGAAGCCGATAAGGCGGATATCTATCTCCAGCTAGGGCAGGATAATGGAAAGCCCGGCTCTTACAAACTTCAGGCTACCCCCAAGTCTGTTCAGGTTGAAGCCGGAGATTATTCGGGTATCGTTTCCGCCATTGCCAGCCTCCACCAACTGCTGCCTGCCGGAATAGAAGTGCAGGGAACGAAACAGACTTTCTCCATTCCTGCCGTGCAAATAGAGGACTCGCCGCGCTTTGAATGGCGTGGTTTTATGCTGGATGCTTCCCGTCACTTCTGGAATAAAGATGAAGTGAAACATGTGCTGGATCTGATGTCCTTATATAAACTGAATAAGTTCCACTGGCATCTGACGGATGATCAGGGATGGCGGATCGAAATCGAGAAATATCCGTTGCTGACGGAAAAAGGAGCGTGGCGTAAATTTAACAAGCACGACCGTGGTTGTATGGAGCGTGCGGTAGAAGAGGACAATACCGACTTCCTGATTCCGGAAAACAAAATACGGATTGTAGAAGGAGATACTCTGTATGGTGGTTACTATACGCACGAAGATATTAAAGAAATTGTAGATTATGCTGCACAGAGAGGTATTGATGTGATTCCGGAAATAGATATGCCGGGACATTTCCTGGCTGCTATCACCCAATACCCGGATCTCGCTTGTGACGGACTGATCGGCTGGGGAGAAACATTCTCTTCTCCTATTTGTCCGGGAAAGGATACGACGCTGGAATTCTGTCAGGATGTCTTTAAAGAGATTTTCGATCTCTTTCCTTATGAATATGTACACATGGGGGGTGACGAAGTCGAGAAAAATAACTGGAAAAAGTGCCCCCGTTGCCAGAAGCGAATCCGCACGGAAGGACTTAAATCGGTAGAAGATTTGCAGGCATGGTTTGTGCGTGATATGGAGAAATTCTTCCTTGCCAATGGAAAGAAGTTGATAGGCTGGGATGAAGTTGTTGCCGACGGACTGACTTCGGATGCTGCTATTACCTGGTGGAGAAGTTGGTCGAAAGAGGCAGTGCCTATGGCCACTTCGCAAGGACAAAGAGTGATTGCCTGCCCGAATGAATATTTCTATTTTGATTATGCACAGGATAAAAACTCCGTGAAGAAGATATTGGCATACGATCCGTATGCAGACGACCGCTTGTCACCCGAACAGAAAGAATGTTTCTGGGGCGTGCAGGCTAATCTCTGGGCAGAATGGATTCCGTCTATGAAACGTATCGAATATCTGATACTTCCCCGTATGGTGGCGTTGAGTGAAATAGCCTGGGTGCAGCCGGAGGCGAAACCGGATCTGAAAGAGTTCTATCGTCAGCTTGTTCCGCATTTCAAGCGGATGGATATCCTTGGATTGAACTACCGGGTACCCGATCTGGAAGGATTCTACAAAGTGAATGCTTTCCTTGATGAGGCTTCGGTTGATCTGACTTGTCCGTTGCCGGGCATTGAAGTCCGTTATACTACTGACGGAAGTATGCCGACTAAGCAATCCACTCTTTATGAAGGAAATCTGAAAGTGACGGAAACGACAGATTTTACTTTCCGCACTTTCCGTCCCGACGGTACTCCATCGGATGTAGCACGTACCCGATACGTCAAAGCTCCTTATGCGGAGGCAACTGCTGCTCCGGCTTCTTTGAATTCCGGACTGAAAGCCGTATGGCATAAATTCCGTGGTAATCTTTGTGCGGATATCGATGCGGCTCCCGTGAATGGTGAGTATGTCGTAGAATCCGTTTCTATCCCCGAAGAGGTGAAAGGAGATATCGGCCTGATAATCACGGGTTACCTGGAAGTACCTGCCGATGGCATCTATACATTTGCTCTTCTTTCGGACGACGGCAGTACGCTGAAACTGGACGGCGAATTACTGGGAGATAATGACGGAGCACACTCACCGGTAGAGATTATAGTACAGAAGGCCTTGAAAGCCGGACTGCACCCGATAGAAGTACGCTACTTCGATTGCAATGGCGGAGTTTTGCAGATGGAATTAGTCAATGAAAAGGGTGAGAAAGAAGTGCTTCCTAAAGAATGGCTGAAACATGAATAAACAGATCTCCTGAAGATTTTTTATTAGGTATTAATATAGATGAGGTAATTCTTGTTGAAATATCCCTATAAATGGGTATTTCCCAAATCAAAAGTTCTTCTCAACTTTGCAGAGTGAATAAAACGCCACTATGCAATATTTGAAAGAAGACATACAGGAAAAAATCCTCCACATAGCCGAAGAAGTATTCTCCGAAAAAGGATATAAGGATGCTTCCATGCGCGAAATTGCTTCCCGAACAGGGATTACAGTCAGCAACATCTATCATTATTTCACCAATAAGGATGAGATATTCCGCACGATTCTGAAACCTGTGCTGAATGATTTGTATGCCAAGATATATAGTCATGATGCCAATCAGATGTCCATAGAGGTTTTTACGAATTCGGACTATCAGCAGGAATCCGTGCAGGAATATATCGATTTGGTTTCCGAACACCGTGCCCGGTTGCGTATGTTACTTTTCCAGGCACAGGGATCATCCCTGGAAAACTTCCGTTCGGAGTATACCGATGCGATGACACGTACTATCTTTGTCTTTTTTCAGGGGATGAAGCAGAAGTACCCGCACCTGAATATAGGTATCACCGATTTCTTTATTCATCTCAATACGGTATGGCTGTTTGCCTTGCTCGAAGAACTGGTGCTGCACCACGTGAAGAAAGAAGAAATGCAGAAATTTATAGCAGAATATATAGCCTTTGAAACGGCAGGTTGGAAGGAGCTCATGAATGTATGAGCTCCTTCTTTTTTTGAACGATTCAGAGGAATGTTCTTTTTTAAAAATCAGATATATATAAATGAAAAGGTATGAAAGAAAAACAGAGAAAGAAAAGTGGTGTGAGTCGCTTGTTTGAGATAGCAGGTGAGAAGAAAGGCTTACTGATGCTTGCCGGGGTACTTTCGGCGGTCAGTGCCTTGTGTATGCTGGTGCCTTATTGGTCGGTATATGAAGTGCTGAAAGAGCTTTTGTTGCATGGCAGCAAGATAAGCGAGTTGGATAGCAGTGTGCTTATACACTGGGGATGGGTGGCATTTGTCGGTCTGGTGGCAGGACTGCTTTTACTGTATGGAGCATTGATGGCATCGCATGTGGCGGCGTTCCGTATTCTCTACGGGTTGCGCATTCGTCTGTCCGGGCATATCGGACGCCTTTCGCTGGGATACCTGAACGGTACTTCCACCGGAGCGATCAAGAAGACTATGGAACAGAATGTGGAGAAGATAGAGAATTTTGTGGCGCATACCATTCCCGATCTGGTCAATGTGCTGGCAACCATTGTGCTGATGTTTATCATCTTCTTCTCCCTGAACGGGTGGATGGCGGCTATTTGTGTGGTCTGCATCGTTTGTAGTATCGGTTTGCAGTTTATGAACTTCTTTGGGAAAAAAGCCAAAGAGTTTACGAAAATCTATTATGATACGCAGGAGCGTATGAGTGCTTCAGCTGTCCAGTATGTGAGAGGAATGCCCGTGGTGAAGATATTTGGTCAGAGTGTGCGCTCGTTCCGCCAGTTTAATAGTGAGATAGAGGCCTATAAGAGTTATGCTTTAAGAGTCTGCGACACCTACCAGCCCGGTATGATTGCTTTTACTGTATTGCTGAATTCGCTGATAACCTTCATTTTGCCCGTAGGTCTGTTGCTTCTGAGCAGAGAGACGCAGAATATTGGTCTGGCGGCAGTTTATCTCTTCTTTATTATTATGGGGCCCGGCGTGGTTTCTCCTATCTATAAACTGATGTATCTCGGTTCAAGTACGAACGAGATTGACGAGGGAGTGAAACGAATCGACCGCATATTTGATGAACAGGTACTTCCCGAAACTGCGGTTTCGCATTTGCCCGCTTCCTATGATATCGAGTTTCGTCACGTATCGTTTGCCTACGAAAACAAGGCGGAGACTACCCGTACCGAAGCGCTGAAAGACATCTCTTTTACTGCGCCACAGGGAGCGATTACTGCGCTGGTCGGTCCGTCAGGTTCCGGAAAGTCTACGGTAGCCAACCTGATTCCGCGCTTTTGGGATGTCAGTGAAGGGGAGATCTGCATTGGCGGAATTAATATAAAAGAGATAGCGACCGAGGATTTGATGAATCTCGTTTCCTTTGTTTTTCAGGACAGCTTTCTCTTCTTTGATACGCTCTATGAGAATATTCGGGTCGGTAATACGTCTGCTACCCGTGAACAGGTGATCGAAGCTGCCCGTGCGGCTCAATGTCACGATTTTATAGAGAGTCTGCCGGACGGCTATCATACGCGGATCGGTGACAAAGGAGTGTATTTGTCCGGCGGTGAGTCCCAACGGGTTTGTGTGGCAAGAGCCATTCTTAAAAATGCTCCGATTCTGGTGCTTGACGAGGCGACTGCTTTTGCCGATCCGGAGAACGAATATAAGATGCAGCAAGCCATTCAGCAACTTATCAAAAATAAAACGGTCATCATTATTGCTCACAGACTTTCGTCCATCATTTCAGCCGAACAGATACTTGTCCTGAAAGAAGGCAAGCTCGTACAAAGCGGACGTCACGAAGTGCTGAGCAAAACGGACGGTGTATATAAAAGAATGTGGGATGCCTATACCAGCGCATTCCGTTGGCAATTAACTATCAAAAAGGAGGAAACAAAATGAATGCAATCAAGAATATTACGGTAGGACATACCGAACGTCTGCGTAAACCTGTCGGTTACACGATGCTTGCCAATCTGGTGAATATCGTTCCGTTCTGTCTTTCTATCGAAGCCATAAATGTGATTTTCCGTACGTTTGACGGTAGTGGTACACCGCTGGATACGAATCGTCTTTGGATGATTTTTGCTATATTGGTCGTGTATATGGTGGTGATGGCTTTTGCCGAACGCGCCGCCTATCGTGCCAACTTTCGCGGTGCTTATGAGATGAGTGCCGAAGGGCGTATTAATTTAGCCGAGCATCTGCGTAAATTATCCTTGGGATTCCTGTCCCGCAGAGATCCGGGGGATCTTTCTTCCATGCTGATCACTGACTTTACCATGGCGGAAACGGGAATATCCCATCACTTGCCCCAATTGATGGGAGCGTTGGTAATGCCGGTTTTTGCCTTCCTTGGCTTGCTTTGGATTGACTGGCGCATGGCGGTGGCCATGTTCGTAGCTTTACCGCTTGCGGTTGCTGTCCTGTTGCTTAGCAATATCGCCCAGCGTAAGCTGAGTGTGCGACAGATTGAAGCCAAGATTAATGCCGGAAACCGCTTGGAAGAATATCTGCAAGGCATACGGGTGATGAAAGCATATAATTTGCTGGGAGGCAAGTTCGAACGCCTGAAAATGGCTTTTAGTGATCTCCGTCGTGCCTGTATCCGGCAGGAGGCGCTTCTCGGTCCATTTATCTTATTCTCGGTCACATTGATTCGTGCCGGATTGACATTCATGATACTTTGCGGTACGTACCTGTTGATAGGAGGCGAACTTTCACTGCTCACGTTTGTCATGTTTCTGGTGGTCGGTTCCCGTGTTTTCGATCCGCTGACATCTGCCTTGACTAACTTTGCCGAGTTTCGCTACTTCTCCATCGCAGGAGGACGTATCCTTACGTTGATGAACGAACCGGAAATGAAGGGAGATCGTGATGTGCCCGAAAGCGGAGATATTACTTTTGATCATGTATCTTTCGGTTATCAGGAAAAGGAAATACTGCATGATATTTCCGTGACTCTTAGAAAAGGGACGCTCACTGCTTTGGTCGGTCCTTCCGGAAGCGGAAAGAGTACGATGCTGAAACTTTGCGCACGCTTCTATGATCCGCGTAAAGGCTCGGTTCGTTTTAACGGAATGGATATGAAAGAACTGGAGCCGGAGTCATTAATGAAACATTGTTCCATGGTTTTTCAGGATGTCTATCTGTTTCAGGATACGCTGAAGAATAATATCCGTTTCGGCAGGACAGATGCTACGGATGAAGAGATCGTAGCGGCAGCGAAAAAGGCTTGTTGTCACGAATTCATCATGCGTCTGCCCAAAGGATACGATACGATGGTAGGAGAAGGTGGCTGCACTCTTTCGGGAGGAGAAAAACAACGGATCTCCATTGCCCGTGCCATGCTGAAAGAAGCTCCGGTCGTGCTGCTGGATGAGGCTACTGCCTCTCTCGATCCGGAGAATGAAGTAGAAGTGCAGCAGGCTATCAATACCTTGATTGCGGGACGGACGGTAATCGTTATCGCTCACCGCCTCAAAACGATCCGAAATGCCGACCGGATTATTGTGCTGGAAGAAGGACGAATTGCGGAACAAGGCACTCATGATGAACTTTTGAGCCGGCCGGGGCTGTACGCCAAACTTTGGAATATACAGGAACAGACATCGGGATGGAAACTATAAAAACGGCTCATCAGAGATAAAACGAAAAGGTCCGGCTTTCACAAGCCGGGCCTTTTGTTTACTAGAATTTATGCTATTTACACTTATTCTGTAATATTGAATACATTATATGGTTTTTTTAAACTAACAACCAAATGTGAGAATGCGGGAGAATCACTTCGGCCGATTCCAATGTTTTCAATGTGGCTACGTAATTTTTAATTATGACTAATTAATTCAATTCTGATATTGCAAAGATAGGGGCTTTGACGATTTCCTGCAATCACCTGAAATGGGTATTCTTGGGCGGGTTACTAGCAATATATAGTGGGTCTGAATCTTTTATTCCGGAACATTTGCAGAGTTTCCTGTCAACCTGTTCAGATGACATACCAGTAGTTTTCCTTCATTATCTCTCAAATGCATACCATTGCCTTGACAATAACGGAAGTATTTGCATCGGGCGCACTCGTCTTTTTTCATCCATGAACGGTCGCGATAAGGCTGGAATTTCGTTTGCCATATTTCCCAAAAATCATCCTGATAGATATTTCCTTGATGGTAGTTGGAGCGGATGCTGCTACAGGCACTGATAGAACCGTCAATCAAAACGGAGCCGACTGATATTCCGGCACTACAGAAGAAAGGAGTATTCCGTACTTCACCTTCATAGTTACCCAGGAAACCTTCGCAGCCGTAACTCGCACGGATAATTCCTTCCTTTCGGGTGTCACGGATGAAGTCGAGTACTTGTTTCAGTTCTTCTCCGTTCATACGGAATTCCGGTTCTTCGGCGGCTCGTCCTACCGGAAAGATGGTAGATACTCTCCATCGTTTGACTCCGAGACTGATAAGTAACTCTTTCATAGCCGGCAACTGTGGCAGGCTACGGCGGGTGACACAGGTAATGACGTCGAATGTCAGTTCAGGGATAGCTGTGATTTCCCGTATGGCATTTACGGCACAATCGAAACTTTCGGGATGTCGTCGCATCCAGTTGTGTACATCCTTCAGTCCGTCAAGGCTGATGGATATACTACGCATACCGCTGCGGATCAGGTTGTGAAGCCGTTCGCGTGTGAGACACAGGCCGTTGCATACCATGCCCCACGGGTATCCCCGTCGGGATATTTCTTTGCCGCAAGTTTCCAAATCTTCACGTACGGTTGGCTCTCCACCGGAGATAATGACGAATACATCGTGCGGATTGGTATGTGTTGCTATGCTGTCCAGTACTTTTAGAAAATCCTGCAGAGGCATATCCGGAGTAGCGGGAGAGGACTTGCAGTCACTGCCACAATGGCGGCAACGTACATTACATCGTAAGGTGCATTCCCAAAAAAGCTGTCTGAGCGGATGTTCTTCCACTCTTTCGTGTTTCATCCGGCGAAATATTTCTAAAGCCAGCCATCGGCGGGGAGTAAGGGGGATGATACGTTTCATTCTTCTTCTTTTTTCTCCTCTTTAAGTAAAGTGACTTTTCCCTCTTTTCCAAGGTCTTGTATTCTAATCTTTTTTGTCTGGTATGCGCCATTCTTTTCGCCGTCTACATCTGTATACTCAAGGTACATTTCAGATTTTTTTGGAGGATACTCTTCGAATTTAAATGTATTGATTGCTATACCGCCTACCGTATAATGCTCTATTTCACGTGACTCGGTATAGGCAGTATCTGTAATTAATGAATCTTCTTGATTCATATAACTGGATACTACGCGAATACCATTAATATTTTCTTTTTCTTCATTTTGTACTTGACTGCTTATTATAATGTCAGGAGTCCAGTCGGGACCGGGACCATAATAACAAGGTTCGTCCCAGATTTCGTTATTATTGCCACATCCGGAAAAGCCTAAAGCGGCGAGCAGACTTAGTAGATATTTGTTTCTCATGTTATTAACGTGTTTAGTTCTTGTTGGGACAAAGATAATTAATCTTTGAATCGGTTGTTCTCTATTGTTCGTTTTATTTTTTGAATGAGATGATTTTAGAGATTGGGGATGATTGTATAATGGGGTATCAGGAAATACAATCTTATGGGATAAAGGAGAAAACATCTTGATTCTTTTGTGGGTAATTAAACAAAACCGTATTAAATGGGGACAGGTATTTATCCACAGGATGTGCGAATTGATATTCTCCCCTTTTCGCATATATTGGGAAAAGGTATGTGTAATAGCAAAAAGTGCAATACTTTCTGTGATATTCTTTCTTTTTGATTTGATTTAAGGTAATTTCCTGTCGTTGTATGTTGTAGAATAACCTCAAATAGCGATTCCCTGCTCTCTGAAAGGAGTTCTTCTACTCCCGGCCCGGCTCTCAGAGTGCTTCAGCACGGGGCTTATTAGCGTGAAGAGTAAGGTTAGACAAGATATAGAGTAAGTATACGGTGCATATAGTGTAAGTATACGGTGCGTATAGTGTAACTATAGCCTGCGAATAGCGTAACTATACCCTGCAAATAGCGTCAGTATCCTGAAAAGAAGGTGGAAATAGACTGTTTTTTGTCTTTTCCCTTTCTATTTCGTTCATAGACTTGAACGAAATAGTTAGAGCAGAAGGGAAGACTATTGGCTAAATTGTTCGCTTAGAGAACCGGAACGAGAAAGATGAAGGTGCAGAGTGATATCATAATTGCTATAAAACTTCGATATTGATAAATCGCTGATTGCCTAGAATCCGATAAAAATTCCGAGGGTAGAGAAGGGGCGGAATTAGCGAAACTCTGAGCATTACAAAATACAAATTGTCACTTTTGACAATTTGTATTTTGTTTCTTGGAATGAACGTTAACTATTTGCATAGCTATGTATTCCACCCAAAACATAATTCACTCCGAAATATGTCATCAGAACAGTGAGGAATGCTAGTATCATATAAATGTGGAAGAACAAAGGCTTGCGGAAAATCTGCAGACTCTGTGAATGGAATGCCACACCATATACAAGGAAAGTAATCAATGCCCAGACTTCTTTCGGGTCCCATGCCCAATAGCGTCCCCATGAAACATTTGCCCAGACTGCACCAAGAAAGATGCCTGCTCCCAGAAAGAATGTGGCAGGATAAAGCAACAGGCGGCTAAGCAGTGTCAATTGTTCTACCCGATTATCCTGTCTTTCATCCCCCCCGGTAATATGGTTTTCTGTTTCTTTTTTCCGCAGACATAGTGCCAGTATTCCATTCAGCATGATGAAAGCCAATAGAGCATAAGACATCATAATCAGTGAAACATGAATGCTAAGCCATGGAGAAACGAGCACCGGCATTAAAGGAGTGATCTGTGGATTCATTTGTCCCAAATAAGAAACTAACAGGGCAAAGCCGGAAAGCAAGAACCCGAAGGGAAGTGTGAAAGGGAAGCGACGATGGAGCAGGCAGGCCACCAGGAGTATACATAATGCCATGAATTGCATCGTTTCATAACCATTACTTAGGGGAATGCGTCCGCCGATATACCAACGGAGGCAATATCCAGCCAAATGAAATAGAAAAGCCGCATAAAGCACCACGGAAAAAGAGACTCCTGCTATATGTGAAACTGTTTTGACTTTTGGTGGAAGAGCTGTGCTCCGCAGGCAGTTGTGAAGCAGAAGCAGGAAAGACAACAGTCCAAAAGCCAGATTAACCATAAAGAGAATCTTGCTGAATGGAATACTGTTGTAGAGCAATTCAGCTTTCACTTGTATCTCGGAGAGAGGTTTCACACTGCCATCGGCAGGTAATGGCTGAATGAATGTCCCTTGCTCCAGCATGAGAATGAGTCCTACTTTCTCATCTGTCTCTTGGATGGCTTTTGCCAGTTTGCTTTGTCCCTGTTCCCGTTGCCAATGTTCCCGTAAGCGGTAAACTGATCCGTCGAATAAATCAGTGAGGCGTGCGTAAGGTGTTTTCAGGCCGAGCAACTGTTGTAGTTCTGCACTTTTTATGTATATCAGCGATTCATTTCTCCACACTTCGGGATAGAGTAACCAGCCTCCGATTACTTGTTCGGGAGTCAGTCCTTTGTAGGACGATTTGCCTGTCAGCTTCTGAACAAAGTCGCGGGCTAATGTATTGAAAGGTACTACCCGGTCGTGGTAAATCACTTGTTCGCGTGCCAGGCTATCTGCTTGTATCCGTTTGAGGGCAGGGAGTGATCTCTTTTGCGCCTGCGCTGTTCCGGCAAGGCAGAAAAGGAATAAGATGAACACTCCTCCTTTTTTCAGTAACGGATGATTCAACAAGCGACGGAACTCACCGTTTTGAGAGAACAGAAGCCAGATCATGGAGATGCCCAGCAGAATATATCCTGCATAAGTAACCCTCGTACCCCATGGATCATAATTCACCGTCAGCCAACTTCCCTGCCCGTCATCGTCGAAAGACGACTGATAGAAGCGGAAGCCTTGCGAAGTAAATATGCGGTTCATTGAAATTTGTTCATGAAAGAAAGTGTCTTTTTGTCCGGAGAGAGAGTCAGATAGTGAGACGGGAAGGGAATGACTGATATAACTGACGTAATCGGCAGGCGCTTCCGTTCCCGGATAATATACTACCCGGAAACTGTCCAGCCGCATGATAAACGGCAGTTTTATATTCTTTCCGCTTTCCGGTTCCTCGAAACTATTCATTGCTACGCCGGGGCGCAGATGTATATATCCCTTCTTGCTGCCGATAAACGTAATCATGGCCCCCACCAGGATAACGAGGAAGGAGCCATGCAACAACAATATGGGAAGCCGCCGCCATAAGGCACGCCGGATGAGAGCGGCAAGTGTTATTACGGCTATCGCTCCCCATAAACAACAAAACCAGATCGTATGATATATATTTCTTTCCACAAAGTCCGTCCCATACGCTTGCTCTACGAAGGTAGTCACAGCAAGCAATCCCACCAGACAGACATATAAAATAACAAGTAGCCTTTTCAACAGTACAATCTTTTGGTGATATTAAAAGGAAGCATAATCCTTGTTTTTACAGGCTTTCACTCCCATACATTCCATCTCTATCAACCATCCCGGACGACATACGGGGGCATGAACAAATACTTTAGGCGTGTGCGGAAAGCGTTTGTCGTACATACCTTTAACGACAGTATAGTCTGTGATGTCACGCAAATATACGATCATCTGTCCCAGATCATCAAATGTGCAGTCGGCTTCTTGCAGTAGCACCTCTACATTCTCCCACATTCGTTCGGTCTGCTTGCGGATATCACCGGGGTGCACTACTTCACCTTTGTTATTGATGCTTGCCGTGCCGGAAATGAATACTTGGCGGCGATCTCCATAGTCTACATACGTGCCACGTTCAAAGCTCACTCCGTATTCGTAAGTCGGGTTCAGATGTGTGGGCGCATAAAGAAAGTGAATCTGCTCCGGTTTCACGCCGGCTATGGCATACGTATCCATTTGTACCAGTACTTTCGGGTCGGCATGGCGTCCGCCAATTCCTGTGCTGGAGATGTAATGTGTCTTTTCTGTCAGGTTCTGTGTCACAAAGACCTCATTGCGTGCTTTCACGACTCCGGCATAGTTTACGTCTACGTTCTGCACGAAGAACCAGGTACGAATACAATGATCTGCCAGTCTGCATCCTTGTTCCATAAGTTGCATCACGTAATCATTCAGCAGCAGGCGGGTCTGATACTCTGAGTTGGCTGCACGGTTGAAAGCGCTGCCGGCCCAAAGATGGCGGTACGCACCGTGCTTCACTTCGAAAAGGCCGTTGTGCAGTACTTGCGTCTGTATGTCGGTTTGCAGATAAACCCACAGGGCAATCTTTGTTCCGTCCAATGGTGGCTGCTCCACAATGGAAAGTGCGCAGTCGGAACCTTCGGTGGTCAAAGCCAGCAGCGTATCTGCCTGATTGGCAGCATCGCTCAGGAAATAGCGCTTGAATACGGCAACCCCACCTTTGAGTTCTTTGGCAAGTAAATTATCATAAGTATTCAAAACTGCATTCAGCTGTTCTTCGTATGTATCTTCCGGTTTCGTGGAATGTATCATTACGTGATACTCCGAAGCTCCTGCCTCTGCATTATATTTAAAAATCTCAGTTAGAGTCTTTTCAGACTGGATGTTCTGTTGTTCTTTGTTGTTCATATGCAATTTTTCAATGACTAATAGTTCTATTTTACTCTTGCGCACCGTCGTCAATCCAGTTGTCAATCAGTGTCAGGATGTTGGATGAAGTGACCATCTGTGAATGGTCTATCCCCCAGCTTGAACTGATATTCGTATTCAATATCTGGTGTAAAATGCTTTCTTTGGCATTGCGGGGTTTCACCCGTAACACATCGTTTACGATGGTCGAAGGTTGGTTGACTAAGTCTTCATAGCTTTCTCCGGTCAGCAAATTCAGTTCGGCTGCGGGCTTGGCACTTCCTCCGTGACAGGCTGTACAGGTTTTATCGAAAACCTGTTGCTGGATGGTATGATACATACTGACATCAATCGTGCCTACTTCCATGAAGGTAGTGTCGGCAGTTGCCGTGAAATCTTCGATGGTCTGGAAACTGACGACACGTTTTCGCAGTCTGTTGATGACACATAGTTCTATCTCGGTCACTTCCTCACTGATACCAGACAGTATCACTTCCACTTCACCGCCGTCGGTCTCCGGAGTAGGAATAACTTTGGAAACAATGGCATACTCGCTCTCATCATCGAAACCTGCCACCACTATGCTGTATCCTTCGGACCATTTGTTGATACCACTGAATTTGCCGGACAGTTTCAGTACCCGTCCTTCTCTCGGTACGAAACCTGTATTTTCATAAATCCTGCCGTCGTCACAAGAAGTCAATCCCGTGACAAGCAGGGAAAAAGCAAAGAAAAGAATGTATTTCTTCATAAACAGATCCTTTCTCGCATTAGTTAGAATGTATATTGAAGTAAGATACTGGCTGAGTGTACGGCTATTCCTAAGTCATCATTGTCACGATCGAGCTGTGTGTCATGACCTGTACGACCAATGTACTGATACATCGCCTGTAACTTGAGATTACAGTTCTTAAAGAAATAGTTTACTCCTACGGCAGGCATATTCAGAAAGCCATTTGTATCTGTTCCATTCCGGTTGAAGAAATCATAGCGCAGTGCTGCCTGCAGGCGCGGGGCAACGAAGTACCCACCTTGTACGTATCCTCCTAAGTAATTGTAGGAGTCAGAAATCTTTTGTCGGTTGGTGAATCCTATGTTCATATAATACATTTCAGCACTCAGATAGAGTTTGTTTTTCAGCATTGCAAATTCAAGTCCGGCACGGAAGTCATTGGTACTTTCATTTTCGCTTTCTACATTCATCGAAGCGGATACTCCGAACATGATTTTATCTTCATGCAGACGGTTCGGATTTCCCTGAGTGGCGGGCATCACGCCTTTGGGCATATAAGTAAATCGCCCGGCATAGAGCAGGGAAGGGATGTGCCAATCATCACTCAGCGTCTTTGTAGCCGTATTGACCGAAGCGCCTGTGCCGTTGAACAAACCGATTTCATAGCCAAACTTGTCGGCAACCAAACCGTGAATCTCTACTCCCAGATCGAAGCCGGTACCGATATTGGGCGTCACCGCATTCAGTGAATGGGGGAGAATAACAGGGGCAGTAAGCGATACAGGCAGTGATGGCAAGAGTGTTTCACCCAATGTCGTCAGATAGGCGTGTGAGAACGGGGTCTTGAACTTGCCGACACGGATCGCAAATTGTTGTTTCAGCTGTACGTCGAACCACGCTTGCTGTAACAAGGCTCCGCCACTGGCTGCGGCATTCATGGAAAGATTGAACGATACTTTTCCAAAAGCTTTCCCCGTGAAACCGAGTACGGCGTAAGGGATAGAAAAACCGGAGTTGGCTACATTATCCTGATTGTAGGCTTTGTCCAGTCCTTCCTCGTCATACCAGTTGAAATTGCCACTGGTCTGTACAAGCAAATAGGGTTTGAATACAAAGTCTCCTTTTTTGGTCTCAATGGTGAATCCTTCTCTTCCTGCCAATGAAACTACGCCGTTTTCCGTATCTTCTTCATGTTGTGCCATAGCGACGAAAGGCAAAGCCGACAGCATGGCAATGAATATATATTTTTTCATAATAACTGATATATACTGCTTTTTTATTAAAGTGAATTTATAAATGCAATCAATGCGTCGCGGTCTTCTTTACTCATCTTTTTGAATAAGTTTTTTGATGCTTCGCCTTCTCCGCCATGCCACATGATGGCTTCAGTCAAGTTGCGGGCACGACCGTCGTGCAAGAAGTAAGTGTGTCCGTTCACCTTCTCTTGCAGACCAATTCCCCAAAGAGGGGTGGTACGCCATTCGTTTCCACGTGCCAGACCGCTGACATAATTGTCGTTCAAACCGACTCCCATGATTTCGGATCCCATATCGTGCAACAGGAAATCTGAATAAGGGTGGATGGTTTGTCTGCCCAGCCACGGAAGCTGGGTGTTGTTCAGCAGAACGGTGCCACGGGATTTGGTGTGCAGGGTAGTTGTATGGCAGAGGTGACATTTTGCTTGGTAGAAGTTTTGTTCTCCTTTGACCACCTGCGGATCATTAACATTGCGACGGGCCGGAACACTGAGGCACTGCATATAGAGGTCTACGTCTTCCATCTCCTCGGTGGTAATATCCAGCTGATCATAGGAGAGTCCCATCATGCTTCCTTGGTTGACTTGTATTTGTCCTTCGCAAATCTCTTCGGGATAACGGCTGTTGGTAACACCCATGTCACTGGAGAAACCGAGTTCTACAGTAAGGTCGGCATGCTGCGCTTTATTGCCGGACAATCCCAGAGATCTTACTCCCCGTTCGGTGATGTAGTTGCAACGTCCGCTGATTCCATATTCCGGATAGTTGCTTTTCGCTGCAAGTGCTTCTATTTCGGTAGGGTCCAATGCCATCATTTGTCCCATACCTACATGGCGCAAGGGGATGCGGACGGTACAAAACAAATCTTCCGGTTTGATTTCTTCGGCATACCATTCGGATATGGTGTAAGTCGGTTTGCAGAGTTCGTATTTCTCACCGTCCGGGAAGGAGAAACTTTCATAGGTATATTCTACAGATAATTTTCCCTCCGGTTTTACGCCGTAGATTGCCTGGTCGTGCAGCACCCGGCCGTAGTCTTGAAAAAATGCACCATTCTTGCGGCTGATATAAACCAGCATGGAAGAGAAACCATAGCTGCCGGAACCACCTTCGCTCCATAATGTCGGTTTGGTACGACCGGCATTCCGATGACAGCTACCACAGGAGTAACCGGCATAAACAGGACCGAGTCCGCCGCCATGACCATTACCGCTTGTCCGTACATCATCGTAGAGTCTGTCTCCTTGATTGAAACGGTTTTCATAGACACCCGACACCCAGTCTGCCGGAGTGTCGTAGGCTAATGATGAGTTCAGAAAATTGGTAGCTGTACCTGCCGACAGAGCGTATCCATCCGGTATCTCTATATCCAAGATGTCAATTCCGTCATTATCGCAAGCGCTGCACGCCAATATAGAAAGGAGAGAGAATGAATATTTTAGTATGCAATTCATCTTTAATTGACTTTATTTAAAATAATATGCTCAAACATACCAAAGAAGTAAAAGGAGATTTAGTCAATCTCGCCTTTACTTCTATATGCTTTTATGGGGTAATCCCTTATTTCACTTTACGAGCCTGTCCGTCTTTGAAGAGCAGGAATTCCAGTGTGTGGAAACCGCGTACATTCTGAGCGGCTGCGATACCTTCGTTGTCTTCATCATAGTCACCGCTCCAGTTCAGCTGGTCCCAGTCTCCTGAATTCAGAAGCTGTACGATAGCGTTCTGGTCTAGTGGCCAGCTGTCCATATTCGGGTCAAGACCCAGGCTGGCAACCGGACCAAACAAGAAGGCTTCACTGACTTCCCATGGCTGGCGTGCCTGTAACCAAGCGTCACACGCTGTTTCAAAAGCTGTATTGGATGGAGAATTGGAAAGAGCTATCACTGCATCATATAACGCATCTACTTTACTTTTCAGTGATGCGTAAGTCGGCAATACGACTACTTCAACGTAAGTTTTTACCACCGGCTGAAGTATGGCATCAGAGTTAATGCTTGCTGTACTTCCGATATAAGAGTTCAACTCTTTCAGTACAGTTTCCAAATCTGAACAGGCTTCCATGGCTTCTTCTGCTTCCGAACTGTTGATGTTGTTGCGGAAAGGTTGTGGAATACCCCAGATGGCAGTCGCTGCCTTATTGATGGCTTGTTTTACATTGTTGTTCAATGTTGAATTGCTGCCTTCGATAATTTTTGAGATAGAATTATCGGCAACGGTTCCATCAAGTGTTCCGTAATAAGCATTGCGGATAGAATAGATGTTATTTCTATAGTCTTCGCGGGAGTGCCAGCTATACCATGATTCTACGGCATAAATTGCTTCCTGAATATTTCCGGCTTTATATTTGCTCACCGGGTCGCCTATTTTCTGTGAACCTACTTCACCGGCAATATCAATACAACCTTCGATGATTTGCTGTACACAGGTCTTGGCAGTTGTGAATTCACCGTTATGGTTGATAAAAGCGTCTCCATATCCGCCTGTTGTCCAGGCTGCCTGAAGGTTTGTTGCATCTGTTTGCAGAAGGCGGCCTACATTTTTCATATAGTTGTGCCAGCTTGTTGCATTCTCTGAGTTGTAGTCGATATCAGCAGCAGATACTTCATTATCATCATCATTACTACAGGAAGTAGCTGTAAATGCCAGTCCTAACATAAGGGCTGCAACATAGAAAAAACTTTTTTTCATCGTATAAAAATTAATTAATAGATTGTTTCTTATTTCTTGATAAACCATCCGACATAAGCAATGCCGATAGAGAATTCGTTTTCGCTGTTGTATTTTCCGGTTCCGAATACTTTGCTTGTTCCGATCTGCCGTGTCGAGTAGTCAGCTTTTACTACCAGATTAGGGAGAGCATACCAGTTCAATCCGGCTGTCCACATACTGACCTGACAACGCTTTTCCATTGTCTGTCCTTTTTCTCCTTTTTCCTGCGGATTGTAGTATTCGTATCGGGCAAACGGATAGATCACAGGAACTTTATTGTTTTTGAAAAGAGAACTGATGTTGAAACCTGCTTCGGCTGCATAGCTTACAGCATTTTTTGCAACAGGAATTAGCCGGCTGTAAGGAGATTTATTCGATTGTCCGATATTCACTTTACTGACTCCGGTAGAATTGCCCAGATTTCCATAAACGATATTACCACGTGCAATTACATATTTATTGCGGTATTGTGCATCTGCCGTGAATATTCTCAACGGGACTTTACTTGAATAACTATCAAGTTTGTCTGAATTGGAGCCCGCATCGGCACAATAGTAGAATGACGCACCTACACGCAAACCGGGAACGCCTTTGTAATCCAGGCGTGCTACATAAGCCGGAGACGAGAAGTTGTCTTCTTCAAATATACCTTGTTTGCCACCGGCTACCCATGTGTTGCGGTCAAAACCATTCGGATTCAAACCTGCCACAATCATGGCCTGATAATCGAAACTGGCATACCCTTTTCCGAAGGAACCGAAGAATTCCAGACCGTTCTCATGCCAAGTGGAAGGAAGGATTGTTGTTTCACCTTCCGGACGGGATGTTCCGAAGAAGTTGACCGGCTCATGATGTGAATTGGTTAATCCCACAGGGACAATGATATGTCCGGCACGTACATTGAAAGACCGATGGATCAGGCGTGTGATGTGGAACTGTTCAATAGCGACTTCGCCACCTTTTTCCACCTCTGTTTCATATTCACCGTTTTCGGAGTTCTCCAGCTCAAAAGCTGTGCCTGTACCGCCGGATTCAAACTCTATTTCTGCTCCGAGTATCCATTTCGATGTAAATTTATAATCGAAAGCAAGTACGAAACGGGGGATGGATATGGTATTCCTTTTTTTGTTAGGGTTACCGTCATTTCCTCCATAGAAGCGGTTTATACCATAGTCCTTGAAGTTAGCGACCATCTCTCCGTATCCGCCAAAACGGAACTTTGAATACTCCTCTGTAGAAGGCTTGTCGTTTTTAGAATTATCTTTCGTTTCCTGAGCCGAAAGTGTGTAGAAAGAGGACAGGAAGCAAAGAACAACGATTGCAGTTAATTTTCTCATCTTTTTAATAATTTTATCGACTGCAAAGTTATATGAGGTTAAAAAGGCTGGCAATACCTAAAAGTAGGCATAGTTATTTCTTAAATTCAGTATATGTAGGTAATTTTTAGCTAAGAATGGGAAGTAAGGAAATTTAAAAGGGTAAATGAGTAAAAGGTGCATATCAGCATTTTTGCTTTTTTGCTGATATACACCTTCTTTTGTTTTTAGATTTTTCTGACTTGCTTTATTTGACAGTAATATTCTCTTTCCAGGTTATACCACTTATATCTGTCAGAATTAGTTCGTAGTCACCTTTGGGCAAGTCCACAAAAACATCACTTCTGATTGTAAGGGTTGCTTTACTTCCCAAAGGAATGATGAGGCTGTGCTTTCCCGGAGCTACTTTGGCTACATAGTCATTTTTTATTCGGGTAAGTGGGAAGCGGGCTAGCTCTTCTCCATTCTTTTGAAGTATTGTTTTTCCATTCTCGTCTTTTAGTGTTATGCCGATCAGGAAGGAACCGTACACGTCGGCTCCTTCTATCCGGTATACTTTGAACGTGAGGATATCCTCTTGAATCTTTGCGTTGGATATTTCCAGTTCCGGTTTGACCGATTTGTTGTGCAAAGGTCCCCAAACACCGTTATGGAAGACTTGGTTAGTATATAAGGTCAGTATGAAAAGCAGTACTGCACCGCTTATTGCGACTTTACTGAATTGCTTGATAGATAGTGGAAGTTCACCGGAAGTAAGCCATACAAGCCATTTGTTCTTGGAAAGTTTAGGCAATAACAGATAATCCAAAGAATATTTTCCGCCGCCGGACAGGAAAATAGTGAATCCGGCTGACACTCCCAAGATGCCGATTTGCCATTCGTCGAGGCAGGTAGTACCCAGCCAGCCGGAGCCTAAAAGAATGCCGAATGCCAGACTGAATACGCCGATACTCATTAATCGTGTGAAGAAACCGAGCATATAGAGTAACCCGACGATGCCTTCTACTAATGTGAAAATTACCATTGCCCACCAAAGTAAATCCGGTGTGCTGACCAAGTATTCAATAATCGGTTTGATACCAATGGAATTGGGAAGGAAATGATTGAACTTTTCTCCAATGTATCCGGTTCCATCCGGAATGAGTTTGTTTTCAAGGACGAGTCTGCGCCAAAAAGCTGAGAAATAAGTCCAGCCGACGATCAGTCGTAAGGAGAGAGTGAAAATGCCCGCAAGTACGTAGGCTTTGGATGGTTCTTGTTGTTGTGTCAGCATACTGTTTGTTGTTAGTTTGTTATTGAGAGAATCGTTTCTTATTAGAACAAGTTTCCAGTGGAAAATGTTTTTGTGAAAACCTGTTTTTTTTGAAACGATTCTACTCAAGATAAACTACATACAAAACAAAGCTAACAATGCAAAAGTTATTCTTTAAACGGCTATCTTTATACCTTCTTTTTTATTACAATACCGTTTGCATTGTTGGCAAAGGTCGTATCCCAGCATGGCTCCCAAGATGAAGTCCTCTTCGGCAGACAGTTGATTCAAGGGGCGAATGATGATATGCCGCATGGCTTCCATACATTCGGGTTTGCCGAAAAACAGATTAATCTTGTTAGTACCTACTTCTTGTATCATATAACTGATCTTCTGATTCTTCAGCCGGCGGATGGCAAACTCTTCGTGCTCTCTGCTCATCGTATAGAGTACCATGTTGCGTACGCCTTTCTTGAACTCATAAATGTGGTTGAGGAAAATCCGGATTTCTCCGGGAATGATTCTTTCGGTAGCCATGATGTAAACTGTTATTTTATATGGAGATAAAGATTAGCTGATTTCTTGTTTTACTTGTTCAACCCATGCGCTGATACGTTCATCTGTCTGACCGTCTTCATTGACTTCGTCGAGTGGAAGACCTACGAACTTGCCATTAACGACAGCGATAGAAGAATCGAATGTATAACCGGCTGTGTCCACCGCTCCACAGAATTTGCAGCGCGTATCTTTCAGTTCTTCATAAAGAATACCGATAGCATCACAGAACGTATCGCTGTAAGAATCGGAATCACCACAACCGAACAAGGCTACATATTTGTGAGACAGATCGCATTTCTTTAAAATTTTAATTCCGTCGTACCAGTCATCCTGTAATTCACCGGCTCCCCATGTGGAACTGCCTAGTACCAGTACATCATATTCACCGACCAAAGCTTCAGTGAGTTTGGATACATCATAAATATGTGCGGAAGGAACATCTAGTTTCTCTGCAATCCGACGGGCAAGGTCTTCTGTTGTTCCGGTAGTGGAACCGTAAAATACTCCAATTTTATTCATCTTTGATTCTATTTTAATGTGATGGTGCAAAGATAGAGGGTCTCGGAGAAATAGGAAATCCCCATTTATAGTGGAATAATTGCTTTATTCTCATTATAAATGGGGATGTTCTCTCGCTTTTTTTCTACAAGAAATGCAACTTTTATTAAAGTTGTTTTTAAATAATGTATTATCTTTGCAGAGATCAAAACAGACACATATACTATATGAATATGAGAAGCTTAAAGTATTTTTCTTTTGGAGTTATCGGCATGGTTCTTGCTTCATGTGTAGAAGAGAAAAATTTGTATAATCCGGATGAAGGAACGCCTGAGGATGCTCAACTCGGTTTATCTACGGATTTCTTGTTGAAAACGCAAAGGAGTATATTTATTACTGCTGTCGATGGTGATGGAAAATCACAGGCCGGTGTGAAATTCGGTGTGTTTATGAGTCAGCCTTACACGGGCGAAGGAGTTATTTCTATTGATCCGGTCTTTGTCGGATATACGGATGCTTCAGGTAAGTTGAAAGCTGAAGTGGTGATAGGAAATAATGTTTCCAAAATTTATGTGGCTCCTCTCACTGCTGGTTATGGTCAGGTGAAGGAAGCGGATGTTCAGGATTTTGTTTCATTGGATTTTCAAGGAGTCAGTTTTCCTCATATGGCTGTCTCGCGTGCTTTTTCGATTGAGATTCCTTCATTTTCCGGACCGATCAGTGGTCTGTATCAATTGTATATCCCTTATAAGAATGTTGAAATAAGTAGGGATGGTATTCCGCTGCAGGGTGGGTGTTCTTTGGTCTCTAAAGAGCAACTATCTCCTGCTTTGATTAATCAGATTGATAGTTGGTACCCAGAGAGGCAGAATGTTCAGAAAGCAGATTTGGATAAAAACTCGGATTTACGGGTCGTTGATGAAAATGGAGCCAGAGTTTGGGTGACTTATGTCGGTGATGGTGGTTTCTATGTCGCTAATCAGACTGTTTATAATTCATTGATGTATTATAATTATAAAGAGGAAGAACTGAATAGTCCAAATGACATTGATCATCTTCGGATGACTATGTTGTTGCCTAATACTAACCAGCTGCAGTGTCCGTCGGGTTTGAAAGTTCAGTTACTTTATTGGAATGGAAAGGAGTATACTGAGATTTTCCCAAAAGGGACACGGATAGGTTTTGTTGTAGCACGTGCCGGTTATAAGAAGGATGGTACGGATGTAACAACGAAGAATGCGTATTCTTTTAAAAATAAAACGAATCCTGTTGTTAATGGTGACGTCTCTGGAATGTATTACTCTACTCCGGTATTGAATAAATGGGGAAAATCTCAGGCTGTAACTCGTCAGTTAGATGGTTATAATTGTTGTGTGACCGGATTTGATATCCGTCCTTTTGGCGATAATCAATCAGATTATGATTTTAATGATGTAATGTTGAAAGTGACTGCTACTCCTGAAAAAGCAATTGAACCGGGAGAGGATATTCCGGTTGAAGAAGAAGTAGTTGTAACTGAATCTATTCATGGTACATTGGCTTTCGAAGACCAGTGGCCTAATGCCGGTGATTATGACCTGAATGACTTTGTAGTAAATTATACATACGGTTTGGGAAAGAATACGGAAAACAAGATTACAAGCATTAAATTGCGTTTTAAACCAATAGCCAAAGGGGCTGCCGCTTATACAAAGATCGGTTTTGGCATTGAACTTCCATTGGCAGAAAGTTATATTGATGCTGCAAAGGTGATGGGAGCGACTTTCGAAAGTGGTAATTCAAAGGCGACTTTTGTGATTTGGGAAGATGTAAGCAGACTCTTTCCTAATATAAATGGTTTTGTAAATACAGAAAAGGGGACGAGTTTTGTTTCAGCAGCGGAAGTTGAAATCACTATTCCGCTGACTATTCCGGTTGACAATGTTTCAATGATGAAATTCAATCCATTTATATTTGTGAACAACCGTTCTCATGAAATTCATTTAACAGACTTTGCTCCGACTTCGAAGATGGATACAAACTTGCTTCAAACTGCGGATGACTGTTCTGATGCATCACGAAATATTTATTATCGGATGGAAGATATGTCTTGTTGGGCATTAGATTTTCCTCGTACTTCAGCAAGCGACCCGGCATGGAGATATCCGAAAGAAAAATCGTCAGTAGTGAAGGCTTATAAGAATTATAGCAAGTGGGTAATAAATAAGACGGACTTGTCTTGGTTTGATTCCACTATTTCAGAGAATGTAGATGAGGATGAATTATACTAAAATATTTTTGTTGGTTGTGGAGTTGATGCTTTAAAAGATACCCTTATTTTTCTGAGCAGGTCTTAAAACATAAGAATCCCCTTTATAATGGAGAAACGGATTAGTTTCTATTATAAAGGGGATTGATATGTTTTAATGATGGAACAAGCGAATGCCTGTGAATGCCATTGCCATATTGTACTTGTCGCATGTACCGATAACATGATCATCTCGTACTGAACCTCCCGGTTGTGCGATATAGCTTACACCGCTTTTGTGTGCACGTTCGATATTGTCTCCGAAGGGGAAGAATGCGTCAGAGCCCAAAGCTACGCCAGTCATTGTATCCAGCCATGCACGTTTCTCTTCGCGGGTCAGTACTTCCGGCTTTTCTGTAAAAAACTGTTGCCAAACGCCGTCTGCCAATACGTCATCATGATCTTCTGAAATATAAACGTCGATAGTATTATCACGATCTGCACGGCGGATTTTTTCAATCCAGGGCAGATTCATTACTTTCGGATGTTGGCGGAGATACCAGATATCTGCTTTATTTCCTGCAAGGCGCGTGCAGTGAATACGTGACTGCTGTCCTGCACCGATACCAATCGCCTGTCCGTCCTTTGCATAACATACGGAATTGGATTGTGTATATTTTAAGGTGATTAAAGAAATGATTAGGTCACGTTTGGCTTCAGCCGGAATTTCCTTGTTTTGTGTAGGTAACTCTTTCAAAAGACTTTCGTCTATTTTCAGTTCGTTTCTGCCTTGCTCAAAAGTCACTCCGAAAACATCTTTGTGTTCGATAGGAGCCGGGCGGTAAGCCGGATCTATCTTGATCACATTGTAAGTTCCTTTTCTTTTATTTTTCAGGATTTCCAAAGCTTCGGGAGTGTAATCCGGTGCAATCACACCATCGGATACTTCACGGTTGATAATGCGTGCAGTCTCTTCATCACAAGTATCGGACAATGCGATGAAGTCTCCGTAAGAAGACATACGGTCGGCACCGCGTGCGCGTGCATAGGCTGTTGCCAGTGGAGACAGTTTTGCATCATCCACAAAATAGATTTTCTTCAGTGTGTCACTCATTTCTACAGCAACAGCAGCACCTGCCGGGCTGACGTGTTTGAATGATGCGGCAGCCGGAAGTCCGGTAGCTTCTTTCAGTTCTTTTACTAACTGCCAACTGTTGAATGCATCCAGCAGATTGATGTAACCGGGATGTCCGTTCAATACCTCAATGGGTAGTTCGCCTTCTTTCATGAAGATACGGGCAGGCTTTTGATTTGGGTTGCAGCCGTATTTCAGTTCGAGTTCGTTTGCCATATTATTTAATTATGAATTACTGATTACAAATTGATAGCGACAAAATTACTAAAAAAAGAATAGCCAGCCTAGCCTCCTGTTATAAATTAGTAACAAGTAATTAGTATTGGGGAAACTGTGGGTAGCGAAAATACCTATTTGTGGTGATTGCATATCCTCGAAATATTCCGTTACTTTGCAGTCTCTAATATAAATAGGTGTAAATGGATAATTTGCAAAAATACAAACCAACTGATAAGATGATTGATCTCATCAGTGATAACTATTCCTTGTTGCAAGTGATGAGCCGTTTCGGCCTTTCGTTGGGATTTGGTGACAAAACAGTGAAAGAAGTTTGCGAGCTTAATGGAGTAGATTGCAGGACTTTTCTGATTGTAGTCAACTTTATGTCTGAAGGCTTTTCGCGGATGGATGGAAGCAGTGAGGATATTTCTATACCTGCACTAATCGATTATCTGCGGCAAGCCCATATTTACTTTCTGGACTTTTCTCTTCCTGCCATTCGCCGTAAACTGATTGAAGCGATTGACTGTTCGCAGGATGATGTAGCTTTTCTGATTCTTAAGTTCTTTGATGAATATACACGAGAGGTACGTAAACACATGGATTATGAGGAGAAAACGGTATTCAAATATGTGGATGCGCTGATAAATGGCAATGCTCCCCGGAATTATCAGATTAGCACATTCTCCAAGCATCATGACCAGGTGGGAGAGAAGCTGACAGAACTGAAAAATATCATCATTAAATATTGTCCTGCCAAAGCCAATGAGAATCTGTTGAATGCGGCTCTTTTCGATATATACGCCTGTGAGGCCGGTTTGGAATCTCACTGCAAGGTTGAAGACTATATTTTTGTTCCTGCCATTCTGAAGTTGGAAAGGAGGATTAGGGAAAATGAAAAATAACGAAGCCATTCGAATTGCGATCGCCGAAACCTCAGTGATTATCCGGGGTGGGCTGACCGCTGCATTGAAGCGTCTTCCTAATGTGAAGGTGCAACCTATAGAATTACTTTCAGTAGAGGCTCTGAGTGATTGCCTGCGTACGCAATATCCGGAAATGCTGATTGTAAATCCTACTTTTGGTGACTACTTTGATGTAAATAAGTTCCGGGAAGAAACTGCCGGTAAGAAAATACGTTTGATTGCTTTGGTTAGCTCTTTTGTAGATGCCTCTTTGCTGACTAAATATGATGAGTCGATTTCTATCTTTGATGATCTGGATATTCTTTCTAAAAAGATTCATGGTCTGCTAAATCTGGCTTCGGGAGAGGAGGAGCTTGACAATCAGGAAACGCTTAGCCAACGGGAGAAAGAGATAGTGATCTGTGTGGTGAAAGGTATGACGAATAAAGAGATTGCAGAGAATCTTTTCTTGTCTATTCACACTGTCATTACTCACCGGAGAAATATCAGCAAAAAGCTACAGATACACAGTGCGGCTGGCCTGACTATTTATGCTATTGTAAATAAGCTTGTTACGCTAAATGATGTGAAAGATTTATAACCTTAAAAGAATGTTATAAAATCTGAATCCGTTTGCGAACACGGAATCTTTTCGTACCTTTGCAGTGCAATTGGGAAATTGCTATTAGTTTAAAAGGTAAAAGAAAAGATTATTCAAGGTATTAGATTTAAATAATTAAGGTATTAAATTTTTTAGTATTCAATAGGACATTTTTTGGTAAAAGGTAAAAAGGATAACAATAGGTAAGAAGTTTAAAAGGTAAAAAGAAGATTAGTTTTCAGGAATTGAGGTAATAAAAGAAAAGCCTTTCTGGCTTTTCTGATGCTGTGGCGAGTGGTTCCCTTCTAGGAATTGACTCGTTTTTTGTTTATAGACGCAGGGGAGCCGAAAGGTATATAAATACCGGGATTGCTAATGCCAGGAGTGTATAAAATAAAATCCCGACGAAATCGCTTCGGCGGGACCCTATTTCATTTTTACTTAAATGTGGCTACGTAATAAAATTATGACTAATTAATTCAATTCTGATACTGCAAAGATAGTGCGTTTCTGTATCTGTCACAATCCCCTTTATAAGGTATATTGCGTAGTTGCTCTCACTATTAATAATTAGTGGTGGATATCATTTTACTTTTTTCCACTCTTTCGTTGCGAAATCATATGATTTGATCACTTTGGCAGGGCAACCGGCACAAATAGAGTATGCTGGGATGGAACGGCTGACAACGCTTCCGGCAGCCACTACACAATGTTTCCCTAAAGTTACTCCTGGCAGTATGACTGAGTTTGCACCTACCCATACATCATCCTCAATAGTGACAGGCTGTGTACTTACTCCCTGTTCGTCGATTGATTTCTCCGCATCTTGATAATTATGATTAAGTCCTGTGACTGTTACATGCTGTGCAAGATTCACATGATTTCCTATAAGAACCGGACCGATAATGGTATTTCCTAATCCGATGCGGGTATAATCTCCAATGATTAAATCTCCTACCGCATTATTAAGGCAGGAAAAGTCTTCTACTACCGAATAGCGCCCTAGCGAGAACTGATTAAAAGGAGGAAGGTCTTTGCGGACACTGCGATAAATCACGGAACCTTTTCCACGTTTCAGATATACAAAATAGAAAAGGCGTATCCACCAGTTGGGGCGTGTCTTTACAGGATGCATAATAAAACGATGTACGGCTTGTTTCAAAGCCGGATTTTGTTTGATTCGCAGTTTCAGTGTCCTTTTTTCCATATTGAATGTTTTTGTTTCTTTTTATCTTCTACTAAATAATCCGGTATTGCCAGACTGTATGTGATTGCCAATCCTAAAAGCAATATCCACCACTTGAGTGACGAGGTCCAGTGGTATCCTGTTATCAATAAAGTCCAGATACTGACGAAGGTGCATAATTTCATCGGAGAAGGTATCAGCTGCTGGGCTATACGGTTGCAGAAATTCCAGTTGCCTTCTAATAAAGACGGCAATAGATAAGAGAGGGTCTTCCGTATGCGCCTGCGATAGGGATAAACAGGGGCGGAGTCACAGTGTACAATCACATCCGGCAGATATTCAATATATATATTCTGTTTGAATAACTTTCGTTCGAGATTTGTTTTGGCAGTTCTTTGATTCTTCTGTAGCCATTCTAAGTCGAAAGCCATATTGGTTCCGAAAAGACTTGAAGAAAAGCCGATCTGAGTATTCCCCGATCTGAAAAGACTGTTATTGATTTCTTCGGATAGAGCATGGAAACGTTTCCGTACTCCCTTACGATTATTAATGATCGTGTGCAACTGCATTGCCTGTATTCCGGCATCGTAGGCATTATAAATCTTTTCCAGAAAATGGGGTGATAAAGCACTGGCTTTATCAGAAAGAAGGATGACTAATTCGTATCGTTCTTTATCTAATGAATTAATTGCTTCCAGCAAATCTTTATATGTGATGAATTCATATGCTTCCTGTTGATACATGAAAGGAAGGAGGCTTCCGTCCTGAACTAATATGGCACACTGATATTGTTTTCTGGCTTTGGGATAATTGGAATGTTTGAAATGTGAGGCAACAGCCAATATGAAAAGGTATAGGAGCAAAAGCCCTATACACAAAAAGAAGAAATCGTCTGCTATGTAGATAAAGTAGTCCATCCTGTAGTGAAGGAGTTATACGTTCTCTTTTTGAACGAATGCAGTAACTGTTTTCAGAATGATTTTTATGTCCAGTCCGAAAGAGAAGTTTTTTGCATATTGGATATCCAGTTGCTTGCGTTCTTCTGCGGAGAGTTTACCCGCTTCACCTCTTTTTTCAACCTGCCACAGCCCGGTAAGTCCGGCTGGTCCCATAAAACGATCAATGTGTTCATCACTAGTCAGTAACTCTGCCTCATAGAGTGGGAGGGGACGATTGCCCACTATAGACATATCTCCTTTGAGGATATTGATAAGCTGTGGTAATTCATCAATGCTGTATTTACGGATAAAACGTCCTATCTTTGTGATTCTGGGGTCATTCTCCAGTTTTACGAAAGCATTACTTTTCTCTTTTGATTTCTTGTGGATATAGTCTTCTTCCGAAATTACAAAATCGTCGGATATCAGGAGAATTTCTTCTTCGTCTGCTTCTTCAGAGACACAGGATTCTTCTCCCCATATATCTTCTTCCTCTTCTTCTTCCTGTTGGTATTGGTTGAGAGCATTGAAATCCTTCAGATGTTTATCAGCGTCGGTATACATCGAACGGAATTTGAGAAAATCAAATATCTGATAATTGCTTCCTACACGTTTGGATTTATAGATAATCGGTCCTTTGCTCTCCAAGCGAATGGCTATAGCAGTAGCTATTAAAAGAGGAGAAAGGAAAAGTAGTGCTATTCCGGAAAAGAATATATCGAAGATTCTTTTCCATGAAGGCAGGCGAAAGGCTTTTAAATTCTGTGTTTGGAGTTGCAGTGCTTCTATTTTTTGTTCTTTTCTACGTGTGAGAAAAGTTGACAGATCTTTCAGTACTTCACTGTTGGTTTCGTACTTAATCGTGTTATTAACTCCTGCCTTCAAGTATTCTGTAGCTTCTTCCTTAGTAATGGAATCTATAACCAGTACCATATAAAGCCCTGGATACATTTTTCGTATAGAGCGAATATCAGCGATATCTTTTGATAATTCTACCTGCTCAATAAATAAAGCTGCGTCGTATTTTTCTCGTATCTTGTCTAGCACTTTAGTTGCCTTATAGCAGTTTGGTGCTGCATAGAATACTCCGGTACTTAATTTCGAAAACAGTTCTATTGTTTTGTTGTGTCTGCCTATGTAAACAAAATATTGCATTTAAAGGCTGTATTAGTCGATAATCTTTTTGATTCGGATTTTTAGTTCCAAAGGATTGAATGGCTTCAGAATATAGTCTTCTGCCCCTTCTTCCAGTAATTTGATTCTTTCCGTGGTACTTTCTTCGCTGGACAGCATAACGATAGGAATTGACTTGAATAACTCATTGGCTTTCATATATCTGAGGAATTCATCTCCTCTCATTAACGGCATACGAATATCGGAAATAATGAGATCGGGTACATTACCTTCATTAAGCCAATCTATTGCTTTAATAGGATTCTCCAAATACATAACGTCGTAATCCTTGCCTAAATATATACTTGCAACTTTTCCAATAGTCGCTTTATCGTCAACTAATAGTATCTTTTTTTTCATACAAATAGAACCTTTCTATCGCTTGCTTTGCTACTTGATTTATATAGATTAAATTGAATCTCTTGCCTTTGTTTCACTTCGTGCAAATATATATATAATTTTAGAATAAACTTCCAATTAGCAGAAGTAAAATTCATGAAGATTATTATTTTTGTTTATTAATAGAATATATCTGATACGTTTAGTGAGGAAAAAAAACACGGATTTCATTATTTTTATGAAACCCGTGTTGATAAGGGAGATTAGTTTTTATTTGTTTGGAATACCTTGTTTACATCAAAATCATTCCACCATTTTTCATTTTCTGTACCACCGCTCGTTACCCAGTCACTGAATTGTGAATAAGCAGTTTTGATATTTACATACTCCAAAGGCCATTTGAAATTGGAAGGAACCATGATGCCCCATGCCAGATTCTCTTTACTGATATAATATTTTTTGCTGGCATGCTGGCTGTTATCGTTGTTTCCGCCAAACAGATCGGTATTTGCGAGTTTGGTTGGTTGGTAGCCTGCAACATGTATTTCCTTACGTGGGTTTCTGTTGCCGTCTACGATGATAAAGACATTCAATTTGTTGACATTAAAGGCATCTGCTGATATTGTCGGATTATTGAATGTAATGGAGAAACTGATATTTTTAGGTTTGGTATTGCCTGCATAGTCTGAAACAGTATTAATCTGCTCATACCGATCTCTTCCCAATACTTTATGAGCATCATCAAACAGAGGAATCACAGTATAATCCTGACCATTTTCGATATTGTTATTATTTAGATTGAAATTCTTGGCAAGAGTATTGTCACTGAATTCAACTGGCTGTGTAATGGCATTGGCGGGTACATTGTCCAGCATAATAGCTGCTCCGATGCTTTTTGTTGCTCCGGCTGCGGATAAGTCAATACTCAACTCGAATTTTGTTACTTTATTCTCTTTATTAGTATATATTTTCCTTTTCTGAATGGTCAGAACGATGTCATTCATATCATAATCTCCATATAGTGGCCATTGGTCTTCAAAGAGGTAGGTATAATCCTTGTTGTCTTCCACTTCAATAGGGAATTCAGGATCTTCCGGGTCAGGGGTAGGGTCAGGTATTTCTGAAATTTCACCACATGAAGTAATGATTGTTTTGGAACCATTAGGGATATATAATTCTACTGAATTTTCCATAATGTAATTAGGGTTATTGGCAGGTACCCCTTTGGCGAATTCCCCTTCCGGGCATTCAATATCTAAATTACCATTGAACTTAGTTGTCCAACCAGTAGATATGCTTTTTGTAGATTTTAATAATGAACGGGTTCCGGCAGCTTTAAAAGTGACATTAGGAATATCCATTATCTCTGCTTTTATCATAGAACCATTATTCAGTTCAAAAGTGCTTCCGCTATTACCGCATTTAAAAGATGGAATAGCTATAAAAGTACCATTTTCTATGCCACCAGCCAATATACCTTTATTCATTATGATAGTTCCGTTTGTTCCTCCGAATTCGAAAGAGTTTTTGGCATAAAGACTGCAATTATTAGTAAAAGTAGGGTTACCGCCATTATCATTACTTATTTTTTGAGCATTAACAGTTCCATCATTTACACCAATTCCACCTATAATGAAAGTTGGAGTATTAATTGTTGCTTCAGTTCCATTATAAAAATAGCATGTTGCATCTTGAGAGTTAAACTTTAATGCACCTTCTTGAATAGTCAATTCTCCAAAGTTATAAATAGCTCCTTTGGTAAATATGGACTGTTCCCAAGAAGCAACAGATTTTCCTGTAACATTAATTGTGGCTTTAGGAGCATTGTATAAAATAGACGTCGTATTCAAGTCCTTCATACTATTGACATTAATTGTTCCAAAATTTTTCAGTAGTACTCCTATGGCAGCAAGATTGATGTTATTGCCAATAAGACTTCCGCCTGATTGAATCGTTAATATTGAGTTGTCAGCAATAAGAAAACTCGTGAATGAATCTGTGTTGATTTTTCCACCCTTCAAAATAATAATATCTGCACTTTGTATTTGGTTTTGCGAGGGTGTCCATTCACCTTCTACAAATATGGTAAATCTTCCGCCATTCAAATATCCACTGGTATGGTTGATTTCACCATTAAATTTGTCTTTTATGATATAGCTTTTGCCTGCTTCCAAATGATGATTTGATTGATTCCAATTAGTATTACCTCTAAGTTCAATGGCTCCTGTGGTATCATAAGTTTCTTCGGGATATTTTTCTGGAATATTATAGCTTCCGGTGGTCGCTTTTGCCACTCTTGTAGTCCTTGAACCTACAATTTCTTTATTTTTAGATACATCCCATGTACTAATAGACACTCTGCTTCTAGAGTCTGTCTTACGAATATATAGGTAATTAGTTCCTTCTGTATAATTTATTTCTTGTGAAAAAGCTTGACCTTTTTTGGAAACTCCTTTGGCAAGTATATGGTAATCAGACGTTGAAAATGGATTTGCGTCCAATATTTCTATTTGGTTGTATAGTTCATCATCAATTTCTATGCTTAGAATACTAGTTGTAGTCATATTCCAGTCAAATCCATCCGGTGCAGCAAAACCGTCCCCCATTGGATTGGCTGTCTGATAAGACGGATCATATAGATCCTTCTCGGAATCTACGCAACTGGATAACATCCTTACTATTGCTATCGCAATTATAGATGTAAGCAGAATTGTTTTTTTCATCATAATGTCTATTGTTTGATTGTTTTTTTGTTTGTTGCAAAGATAGTTGTATATTTTGGATTAAAGATGTATTTATTGATATTTCTTGTGTAAAAAGCAACGATATTTCCGTTTTGGTTCGCTTTATATGAAAAACGAAAGAGTAATCTCCTGATTTTTTCTTTTGCAGAAATATTATAGGATGAAAATCAGGAGATTACTATAGAGATTTTCTTTTTTAGGGTTTGGTTATTTCCCCTATTAAACAAGAGTTCATTTTGTATCGGATGTCTTTATTAGATAGTCCGTGTCCCAGCAAAAACATCAGTTTAGTTACAGCACATTCGGGAGTACTGTCATATCCACTGATAACACCTGCTTCGAGCAGATGCATTCCGGTCTCGTAACGTCCCATTTCTACTGCTCCGGAAGCACATTGTGTGATGTTAACAATGATAATTCCACGATCAGTAGCCTCTTTTAATTCCCGGATGAACCATTCTTTTTGCGGTGCATTTCCTGATCCGAATGTTTTCATCACGACAGCTTTCAATCCGGGGACATGGAGTAGTGAATGGATGATCTCCTCCTGGATGCCGGGAAAAAGAGTTAATATTACCACATTTGTATCAAACAGATAGTGTGGCTTTAGTGGTTTGTCCGGGGTCGGTTTGCGAATAAGGTTGGGCTCGTATTTAATATGGATGCCTACGCGTGCCAATGGCGGGTAATTGAAAGACCGGAAGGCATTAAAGTTCTCAGCATTGATTTTTGTGGTACGATTACCTCGCATCAGGTGATTTTCAAAGAAAATACATACTTCGGGGACAATAGCTGTACCGTCTGGATTCTTGGCAGCAGCAATCTCGATTGCAGTGATCAGATTTTCTTTTCCGTCCGTACGCAGCGTTCCGATTGGCAATTGAGAACCGGTCAGAATAACAGGCTTACTCAGATTTTCGAGCATAAAACTTAGGGCGGAAGCAGTATAGGCCATTGTATCCGTTCCATGCAGAATAACAAAACCATCAAAATGGTCGTAATTATAGTTGATGATCTTTACAAGTTTTGCCCAGTAAGCAGGCTCCATATCCGAGGAGTCGAGAGGAGGTTCGAATTGATAGGAGGAAATGCGATAGTTGAATCTTTTCAGCTCAGGAACGTGCTTGAGCAAATGGTCGAAATTAAAGTTTTCTAAGGCACCTGTTTCCGGATTTTCTATCATTCCGATAGTTCCACCCGTGTAAATCAACAAAACAGAAGGGGTCTCTACTCTCATAATTGATGAATTTCTGTTAAAACGCTGACAAAGATATAGATTAATTGCGAATTATGAATAGTAAATGATGAATTTGTTCGTAGTTTGCAGTGAAATGTTATAAATATGAATATTTATGCGGAATTATACGATGGATTAAAAGAAAAAATGAAGTGAGTCGTAAAAATAGTCAAGTAGCTAAAATTGTTCGGAAAGAATGGTTATGCAAAGCAAAACGATGCTGTCCGGCTATTTTAGCTACTATTTGTCTGACTATTTCCTATGTCTATTTAAGTGCATTTTTCAGTTTCAGAATGGCTTTTTCCGGATCTTTTTCTTCTTCAAGCAGAGTGACAAAGCGGCTACCGATGATAGCTCCGGAAGCATGTTCGCAAGCTGCTTGAAAAGTAGCTTTGTTGGAGATACCGAAACCTACCATTAGCGGGTTGCGTAGATTCATGTCTTCGATCTTTTTGAAATAGGCACGTTTCTGTTCGTTGAAGTCCTGTTGTGCGCCTGTAGTAGCTGCGGATGAAACCATATAGATGAATCCGTCTGTATGTGCATCGATTTCACGTACCCGCTCTTCACTGGTCTCCGGGGTGATGAGCATGATTACTTTGATTCCATAACGTTCGGCAATGATACGGTAGTGATCCTGATAATCTCTGAAAGGTAAGTCGGGGATGATAACGCCGTCTATTCCGCATTCCACGCATTTGCGGCAGAAGTTTTCAAATCCGAACTGCATAATAGGGTTTAAGTATCCCATAAATACCAATGGAATGCTTACTTCCTGACGAATGTTTCGTAATTGTTCGAAAAGGAGTTTCAGTGACATGCCGTTTCGTAATGCCTGAGTGGCAGCGTTTTGGATGACAATACCGTCCGCCATTGGATCACTGAATGGGATTCCGATTTCGATCATGCTGACGCCATGTTTTTCGAGAGTACGGATGACATTGACTGTTCCATCAAGGGCAGGATCACCTGCACAAAAATAAATAGAAAGAATATCTTTCTTGTTGCTATTAAAGAGTTGATTAATTCTGTTCATGATTTTGAGAATTTAAATTTATGACTTTAGTTCATTTAGAAACATCCGGATTCGTTCCGGGTCCTTTTTCCCGGGCTTCAGTTCGAAACGGCTGTTCAGGTCGTACCCTGCCAGACGGGGATGGTTGAATGCTTTCAATGCATTGGCACTGTGTGAGTTGATACCGCCACTCAATAGGAATGGAACTTGTCCGTTGTAGGTATGCAGAATGTTCCAGTCGAATTGGTTTCCTGAGCCACCATACTGCTCACATTTCGTATCAAACAGGAAAAGATTGCAAGCTTTTTCATACTCACTTACGTGATTCAAGTCTTTTGGGTGAGCCACAGAAAAAGCTTTGATGATTTTCAGGCCGGAGGTGCGCAATGACTGACAGTATTCCGGTGATTCTTTGCCGTGGAGCTGGATATATTCCAGCCCGAAACGGTCGGCGTACATCGTGATTACATCTTTGTCTTCATTCACAAAAACTCCGACACGGCGGGCACGAACGGGTAGGTAAGCGGGAAGTTCGTAGATATAACGGGGAGATTTGGGATAGAAGATAAATCCTATCATATCCACTTTTTGTAGTGACTCCACATCCCGTATATTGGGGGCTTCACGCATACCGCATACTTTGATGATTTTTCCGTTGATCATAGGGCTGTCCGTTTTTGGAAGTTCATGTATTTATTGAATGGCTTTCAGAAAGTTCTGCAGCGTTTCTCCCGGTTGCGGAGTTTTCATAAATGTCTCTCCGATGAGGAATCCCCGGAATCCGGCTGTCCGAAGACGTTTTACCACTTCCGGATCGGAAATGCCACTCTCCGATACTAATACCGCATCTTGTGGAAGTTGTCCTGCCAGTCGGAAAGAGTTTTCTACATCTGTGAAGAAAGTACCCAGATTGCGATTATTAATCCCAATCATATCAATTTTACTATTAATATAAGGTAACTCTTCCGCACTATGGATTTCAAGTAATACTTCCAGTCCCAGTTCATGTGCCTGCTCTGCCAGGTCCTGACATTTTTCCTGTTTCAGTGCGGCGGCGATAAGAAGTACGGCATCCGCACCGACAATTTTTGCCTGATATAACTGATACTCATCAATGATAAAGTCTTTTCTTATAATGGGAACATCGACCAAAGGACGTGCTGTACGGATATCTTTCAGACTTCCTCCAAAAAATTTCTCATCAGTGAGAATAGAGAGGGCGGAAGCACCTGCCGCCACATAAGACGGAACAATCTCTTCGGGACGTGCTTCCTGTTTGATCCACCCTTTGGATGGTGACCGACGCTTAAATTCGGCTATAATACCGGAATCGGAAGAAGCCAATGCCTGTTTCATAGAACGGGCAGCCGGAACTTCATTGATACCTTCCTGCAACTGTTCGATGGAAATAGCCTGCTTTTGCAAATCGACTTCAAACCGTTTGTTAGCTATAATTTCGGATAATATATCTTTCATTAATCTTAAATTTTGAATCAAGGCAAAGGATATCGCATATTCATCCTTTGCCACTTATCATTTATAACTTATTACCTATTACTTATTATTCAATTCAATGAATTTCTTCAGTGTAGCCAATGCCCGGCCACTTTCCAGTGATTCTTTAGCGAGGGCGATGCACTCTTCAATCGTTTTTTCCGGACGAACTACTTGAATAGCGAAAGCTGCATTGATAACAACCACGTTTTTCTGTGCTTCCGTAGCTGTATTGTTCATGATGTTATCAAAGATTTTAGCAGCATCTTCCGGTGTCTGTCCACCATCCAGATCAGTATCCTGATAACGTGCAAATCCGAGACCTTCCGGAGTATAAATCTTCTCATTGCCACAGGTAGCTACCTTAAACTCGTTCGTCAGAGAAATCTCATCATATCCGTCCAGGCTATGTACAACGGCAAATTTAGTCTTACTCTCCTGATAAGTATAGGTATAAAGGCGCAAAAGTGGAAGATTATACACACCTAAAAGCTGATAAGTCGGCAATACAGGATTGACCAACGGACCGAGCATATTAAAGAATGTACGTACCGCCAATCCTTTACGGATCGGGGCAACTGCCTTCAGTGCCGGATTGAACAAAGGAGCGTGCAGATAAGCAATATTACATTGTTCCATGCTGCGCCGCATCTGATCAACATCACTTGTGAATTTAACCCCATGCTGCTCCATCACATTGCTGGCACCGCTGACTGAAGTAGCTCCATAATTGCCATGTTTTACTACCGGAATACCTGCTCCGGCTACTGTAAAGCAGGCCGCCGTAGAAATGTTGAACGTATTTTTTCCATCTCCTCCCGTACCGACAATATCGATCGGAGCAAACTCGCTCAAATCAACCGGAACCCGCATTTCCAATAATGCATCACGGAATCCGCATAATTCTTCGACAGAAATATTACGCATCAGAAAGACAGTAATCAGTGATGCTACCTGTACGTCATTATATTTCCCTTGTGCGATGTTTTGCAGGATAGTACGTGCTTCATCGCGTCCCAAATATTGGTGTTCGAAAAGTTTATATAGAATCTGTTTCATAAGTTTATTCGTTTAAGAAGTTTTTGATGATTTCTTTTCCTTGCGGAGTCAGTACGGATTCGGGATGGAACTGGATGCCATGTACATCATAGGTTTTGTGACGTAATGCCATGATTTGTCCTTCCTGACTTTCAGCAGTTATCTCCAGGCACTCGGGAAAACCTTCCCGGCTGACTACCCAGGAATGATAACGTCCGACAGGTATCTCTTTGCCCAGCCCTTCAAAAAGTACGTCTTTCTGCAAGATGCTGATCGGTGTCTGTACACCGTGATATACTTCTTTCAGGTTTTCCAGTCGTGCACCAAAAGCCTCGCCGATGGCCTGATGTCCCAGACAAACGCCTAAAATACTCTTTGTCGGTGCATATCGTTTGATAATGGGCAATAGCAAGCCTGCTTCTTCGGGTATTCCCGGCCCCGGTGAAAGTATGATCTTATCAAATCGTTCCACTTCATCAAGGTTTATCTGGTCGTTGCGGACTACTTCGACGTCTGTAGCTCCCAGTTCTTTCACTGCATGCAGCAAATTGTAGGTGAAAGAATCATAGTTATCTAAAAGTAATATTTTCATTTTATTGTTATTGTAAAATTGTTGTTCAAATACTGTTTCTGACTTATCAGGCAGATCGCTCTGAACAGTTAGTTTTTTAAATTAACAGCTAAATCGATAGCCTTTTTAAGAGCTCCTAATTTATTGTTTACCTCTTGCAGCTCGTATTCATCCTGACTGCGTGCAACGATACCGCCTCCGGCCTGGAACCATAACTCGTTATTACGGCTGACAAAAGTACGGATGGTGATTGCCTGGTTCAGTTCTCCGTTAAGTCCGATAAAGCCGATACAGCCGCCATAAGCACCGCGGTTATGAGGTTCGATTTCACTGATCAGCTGCATGGCGCGTACTTTCGGTGCTCCGCTCAACGTTCCCGCAGGGAAAGTATCGATGAAAGTTTTAATCTTATCCGCCCCTTCATTCAGCTGACCGCTCACGCGGCTGACCAGATGAATCACATGACTGTAATACTGTGGTTCCTTATAAAACAATACCCGTACATCATGGCAATTACGTGAAAGATCATTTCTTGCCAGATCAACCAGCATCACATGCTCCGCGTTCTCTTTCGGATCGGCAAGCAGTGCTTCCGCCAATTCGCGGTCTTTTACCGTATCTCCGGTACGGCGGGTTGTTCCGGCAATCGGGTCGATGTAGGCACGTCCGTCTTCAATTTTACAGTGAGTCTCCGGAGAAGAACCGAAAATGCGGTATCCTCCGAAATCGAAATAGAAAAGATAAGGAGAAGGGTTGATGCTGCGAAGAGCACGATAAACTTTGAAATCATCTCCGGCATAAGGCTGGACGAATCTTCTGGAAAGGACAATCTGAAAAACATCACCACGCATACAATGGGCAATACCTTTGCGAACGTTCGCTTTATGTTCCTCATCGGAGATCGGGCTGCTGACAGGACCTGTCACCGAGAAATTATAAGAAGCATAATTTCTATTTTCGATAGCGGCCTCCAGTTCCGGCAAACCGCTTTCTTCACCTTCGCCCAGCATTTCTACCAGTGTCAATTCATTCTTGAAATGATTGAAAACGATGATATACTTATATAATATGTATAGCAAGTCCGGAGCATCATTCTGCTCATCATGACTTTCTTTCACCGGGATATGTTCGAAGTATTTCACTGCGTTGAATGTGGTGTATCCGTAAAGTCCGCATACATTCTTGTTTTCTCCGGTCACTTGAAACTGACTGATGAATTGATTCATTGCTTTTTCTACCGTGAATGATTGGGTGAGTGGCTCTTCCTTCCGGCTGTTGTCGGGATAACTGGCAGTGACTATTCCGCTATTGACACCGATACTTGCTAGCGGACAAAGAGCGATGAATGAGAGGGAGTTTTCTCCTGCATGATAATCGGAACTCTCCATCAATGCAGATTGCGGGTACATATCACGTACTTTCAGATAGATACTGACAGGAGTGTGCATATCTCCGAGTACCTGTTTGCTATGGGCTGTATAACTGAATGTTTTCATTTTTATAATTTCTAAAATCAAACTACAAAACTAGATGTTGATAATCACTTTTCATTGAAAGACAAATAAGTTTCAATGTCCTTGTCGCCTCGTCCCGATACGGTCAGTACAACCACATCTTCCGGTTTGAACTTCAATTTTTTCAGCGCACCCAGTGCGTGGGCAGATTCCAGTGCGGGAATGATTCCTTCAAGTTTGGTCAGTTCATAAGCGGCATGGATTGCTTCGTCATCATTGACAGCTAGTACGGTAGCCCGTCTTTGAGCGGCAAGATTGGCGTGTATCGGTCCGATTCCCGGATAGTCCAGTCCGGCGGAGATGGAGTAGGGTTCTTCGATCTGTCCGTCTTCGTTCTGGATAACGTAAGTACGTGCTCCATGAATAATGCCCATTTTCCCAAGCTGTATAGTGGCGGCGGTCATTCCGGTTTCTATTCCTTTTCCTCCTGCTTCTGCCAGAATGATGCCTACCCGTTCGTCATTGATATAATGATAAATCGTTCCGGCGGCATTGCTTCCTCCACCTACGCAGGCTATCAGATAATCAGGGTGATCACGTCCTTCTTTCTCCAGAAGTTGTTTTTTGATTTCTTCGCTGATTACGGATTGCAGGCGTGCCACCATGTCGGGATAAGGATGGGGACCTACTGTTGAGCCGATGATATAATAAGTGTCGGCAGGATGACAGCACCAGTCGCGGATTGCTTCGTTGGTCGCATCTTTCAGTGTCATGTTGCCGGAAGTGACTGGGATTACGGTAGCTCCCAGCATCTTCATTTTTTCGACATTGATGTGCTGGCGCTCAACGTCCGTTTTACCCATATAGACAATACATTCCATATCCATCAAAGCACATACGGTAGCCGTTGCAACGCCGTGTTGTCCGGCTCCGGTTTCAGCGATAATACGTTTCTTTCCCATGCGGCGTGCCAGCAAAATCTGTCCGATAGTATTATTGATTTTGTGGGCACCTGTATGGTTCAGGTCTTCCCGTTTCAGATACATTTTGCAACCATACTTTTCTGAAAGTCTGCGGGCGAGATAGAGTGGGGAAGGGCGGCCTACGTAGTCACGCAGCAACTGGTCAAACTCCTTTTTGAAATCTTCGCTTTCGAGCACTCCGAGGTACGTATTCTTCAGTTCCTCTACACATTTGTGGAGAATTTCCGGAACATAAGCGCCGCCGAACTCTCCGTAGTAACCATCCTGATCAACTAAAAAACTTTTCATAATCCTATTTTTATTTATTATTATTTATTCGATTTTCAAAAACGGGCAAATAAAAAGAGCCCTGTCGCAGGTTGCGACAGGGCTCTTTCAAATTTGTTATATCTTTAATGAGGTATATACATACGAGCACTGCTCCCTTACGACTGTCGGAGTTGTAACGGGCGCCACCACCAATATGTATTTACTAACATTGTTCTCATTGTCTTTTGTTATTTATCGGGGACAAATATAGACACTTTGTTTGAAACAACAAACAAAATCTTACTTTTTTTCTTTTTCCCCTTCATTTTTCTGATATAGAACAATTTTCTGCCTGATCTGTTCTTATAAATATTGAATATTTAAACGAAAAACAATTATGAAACAGAGAAAAGTCTTAGTAGGTATCGCTATTGCCATTTTTATTATATTATTGCTTTATTGGTTATTGGTAGCTGAAGATATGAAACCTTGGCTGTCCGCTATGGTTCCTTCAGCCTTGCAACAATTCATTGCCTGATCCCGACAGGTTTCAGATAATTGGCGTATATTTGCAAGGTTAGTAACTAATAACCAAAATAATAACAATAGACAGATATGGAAAATTTTATCTTTCAGAATCCCGTAAAGTTGATTATGGGGCATGGAATGATTGCCCGGTTGAGCAAAGAAATACCATCCGACAAACGTATCATGATAACTTTTGGCGGAGGCAGCGTGAAAAAGAATGGTGTGTATGATCAGGTAAAAGAAGCGCTTAAAGACCATTTTACAATAGAGTTTTGGGGCATCGAGCCTAATCCGGCCATCGAAACGCTTCGCAAGGCGATTGCTTTGGGCAAGGAGCAGAAAGTCGATTATCTATTGGCTGTAGGCGGTGGTTCTGTGATTGATGGTACGAAATTGATTTCCGCAGGTTTGTTGTACGACGGTGATGCATGGGATTTGGTACTTGCCGGACGTCCGGTTACCAAGACTGTTCCGCTTTCTACCGTATTGACACTTCCTGCCACAGGTTCGGAAATGAATAACGGAGCTGTCATCTCTCGTCACGAAACTAAGGAAAAATATCCTTTTTATTCCAATTTCCCATTGTTCTCTATTCTTGATCCGGAAGTAACCTTTACTCTACCTCCTCATCAGGTGGCGTGCGGATTGGCGGATACATTCGTTCATGTGATGGAACAATACATGACAGTTGCCGGACAAAGCCGTGTGATGGACCGTTGGGCGGAAGGTATCCTGCAAACTCTGGTAGAAATAGCTCCAAAGATTCGTGAGAACCAGCATGATTATCAGCTTATGGCAGATTTCATGCTTTCTGCAACAATGGCATTGAATGGCTTCATTGCAATGGGAGTGTCTCAGGACTGGGCGACTCACATGATCGGTCATGAAATCACTGCATTGCATGGACTGACACATGGGCATACGCTGGTGATTATTCTCCCGGCAACTTTACGTGTCCTTCGGGAAGCGAAAGGAGACAAGTTGGTGCAATACGGTGAAAGAGTATGGGGAATTACTTCCGGAACGAAAGAAGAACGCATTGATGAAGCAATTGATCGTACTGAAGAGTTTTTCCGTTCATTGGGCTTGACTACTCGTCTGCATGAAGAAAATATCGGTGAAGAAACCGTTTTGGAAATTGAACGCCGGTTTAATGAACGTGGTGCCAAGTATGGAGAAAATGAGAATGTGACAGGAGCCGTTGCCCGTAAAATATTGGAGGCTGCCCTCTGATCGCTTCTTTTGACACTGTTTTGAACTAAATAATAGTCGGTTCTATCTTCCATTCTCCTCCTTCCCGAAGGAGGAGAATGGAGTTACTATTGTGTACTACTGTTTAGTTCATTCCTAAACAGAAAGGAGTAAAACTGTACAAGTATGAATTGGTGTGTACAGCCATTTACAGTTAATTATTTGATTTTTGGGTTATCGGAAGTCTGAACCAAAAGCACGAACCTTCTCCTTCTTTAGAATCTGCTCCGATAGTGCCGCCTAAGCGCTCTACGATCACCCGGCAGATAGCCAGACCGAGTCCCGTACCTTTTGCGAATGTATTCAGCTTGACGAAACGTTCGAATACCTCGTTTATTTTATCCTCCGGAATCCCAATGCCCGTGTCTTTTACATAGAAGTAGATTTCATCTTTTGCTTCGTCAATCCGATATCCCATTTGGATGGAACCTTTCGGAGTGAACTTCATCGCATTGTTTGTGAAGTTGATGATTACTTGCGAAAGACGTACGCGGTCTGTGTTGAGAATACATTCTTCCGCTTTCTCCGTGAAGGTGATCGCCACGTCGGGAGAAGTGTTTTTCTCTTGCATTTGCCTGCAAATACCTTCCATCAGATCATTGATATCGGTAGGGGCGAGGCTAAATTCCATCGTTCCGGCTTCGATTTTGGAAAGATCGAGAATATCATCTATCAATTGCAGTAACAACTCATTGTTACTGGACACTATCTTCATGTATTCCTGTTTCTCTTCCTCTTCACCCGTTTGGCAAATCATGTCAGAGAATCCAATAATCGCATTCAACGGAGTACGTATCTCGTGACTCATGTTGGCAAGGAAAGCTGATTTCAGACGGTTTGATTCTTCTGCTTTTTCTTTTGCTTCCTGTAGCATCTTGTCCATTTTCACCTTTTCGGTGATGTCTTCGAAGCGCAACAGACCGCCGATGATTTCTATTCCTTCATTATCATAAACCGGAGTAGCTGTCACTTCAAAGTCTACCTGATCTATCTGGATAGTATGGCGTATGATTTTTCCTTGTTCAATCGCTTTCTGAAAGGCGCATTGTTCGCATGGAGTATCCCGGAGTGCACTTGTTTTGTAGCAGATTTGTCCCGGTGTATAATGCCTTCCTTTCACGAGGCTGGCAATTTGCGTCGTTTCTTCCCATTGTACCAGATAGTTTTTGTCGATATAAATGAGCCCGAAGTTGACGCTCTTCAAAGCTAGCTTTTGTTTGTTCAGCGCTTTTTCCAGTTCTTCTTTGGCGGCAATCAGTTCTCGTTCGTAAGTCTTTAGCCGGGTGATGTCCCATCGGGTCACTAACAGCCATTTTTTCTTTTCCTTCCATTTGATAATCGATTTTACGGCAATTGTATCATGTACTGCTCCGTCCACTGTGCTGTAGCTTTCTTCTGCCCGGTATATCTTGTCTGCCTGCACAAGTGATTCATCCACATCACGGTATTTTCTGCCCCGTTCTTCTCCATAGATTTCGTAGTCTGTGCATCCTATTGCTTCTTCCCGCTTAATGCCGGATTGCAGTTCGGATTCTTTGTTCCAGTAATAGTATCGGAAACTATTCTGGATATCTTTTACCATAATAGGGAAAGGGAGGTTATCGAGTATATCGAATAAAGAATGATAGTAATCCTGTTCTTTTCCTATATTCTTTTTAAGTTGTCGTAGTCTGTATAATAAAAAGCAGATGATCAGGAGTAAAAAGCCTATTAGTAAATAATAATAACTCCAATGCTGGTCTGTAATCCATATAACGGATAGTATATTGTTTGCCATAATTTATGTTTGTACTAAATCTGTGGTAAATATATGCATTTTTTGTAATTCACAAAGGAAATTTCTGAAATATATTGTTTATCAGCCTTATAAAACTCTTCTGAAAAGAATACCTTTACTGATTAGTAGAACTTTGGTGCCTTCTATTTCCGGTTCGGTTTTAAAATGTTTTTGATGGAACGTATTTTCGTAAAGAGTAAGAATGTATTAAAATATTAAATGATGTCCCATGAACCAAAAACAATTCTAATTTGTTTTTATAACGGCAAAGTATTTTTTAATTTTGCTCCTCCAAAATAAATCTTTGATACATTCAGGATAAAACAATCATTTTATTTTTAGCTTATGTTGATAACCATTATCATTCTCGTTCTTTCGGCTATCTTTTTTGTAAACGGTAAGATACGTTCGGATCTTGTGGCACTATGTGCGTTAGTAGCTTTGCTTATCTTTCAGATATTAACACCCGACGAAGCCCTTTCCGGTTTCTCCAATTCGGTAGTCATTATGATGATCGGATTGTTTGTCGTGGGCGGAGCTATTTTTCAGACAGGACTGGCAAAAATGATAAGTTCGCGTATCCTTAAACTTGCTGGAAACAGTGAAATTCGCCTGTTCTTGCTTGTTATGTTGGTCACTTCCGCTATCGGTGCGTTTGTCAGTAATACCGGAACGGTGGCACTGATGCTTCCCATTGTGGTCAGTCTGGCGATGAGCGCCAAAATGAATCCGAGTCGGTTGCTGATGCCGTTGGCCTTTGCCAGTAGTATGGGAGGTATGATGACGCTGATTGGTACACCGCCCAACCTTGTCATACAAAACACATTGACTTCCGCAGGCTTCGAACCGCTTTCTTTCTTTACTTTCCTGCCTGTAGGTTTGGTGAGTGTGGCTGTCGGTACGCTGGTGCTGATGCCGCTTAGTAAGTGGTTTCTTTCTAAGAAAGGGCAGAAAGATGATAACAGCCGTTCGGGTAAGTCACTGAAACAGTTGGTGAATGAATATGGTCTTTCCAGTAATCTGTTCCGTATGCAGGTGATTAAAGACTCCCGCCTTTTGGGAAAGACCATCCTCGATCTGGATATTCGTCGTAAATATGGACTTAATATTATGGAAGTCCGTCGTGGAGATGCTTCGCAGCACCGTTTTCTGAAGACTATTACTCAGAAACTTGCCGAACCGGATACTATGCTGGAAGCGGAAGATATTCTGTATGTGACGGGAGAATTTGATAAAGTGCAGCAATTTGCCGAAGATTATCTGCTGGATATATTGGATGATCATGCTACGGAAGAGACGAAAAGCACTACTAATTCGCTTGATTTTTATGATATCGGTATTGCCGAAATAGTATTGATGCCTGCTTCCAATCTGGTCAATCAGACTATTAAAGAGTCCGGATTCCGTGATAAGTTTAATGTGAATGTATTAGGTATCCGTCGTAAAAAGGAATATCTGTTGCAGGATTTGGGAAATGAGCGGATTCATAGTGGTGATGTGCTTTTAGTGCAGGGAACTTGGAGTAATATTGCCCGGCTTAGTAAGGAAGATTCGGATTGGGTGGTGTTGGGACAGCCTTTGGCAGAAGCGGCTAAAGTAACTTTGGACTATAAAGCACCTGTTGCTGCTGCTATCATGGTATTGATGGTAGCAATGATGGTATTCGATTTTATTCCGGTTGCACCTGTTACGGCCGTTATGATAGCAGGTATCCTGATGGTTTTGACGGGATGTTTCCGTAATGTGGAAGCAGCTTACAAAACAATCAACTGGGAAAGTATTGTATTGATTGCGGCTATGCTTCCTATGTCTTTGGCATTAGAGAAAACAGGCGCTTCGGAGTACATCTCCAATACTTTGGTAAGTGGGCTTGGATCTTACGGACCGATAGCATTGATGGCTGGTATTTATTTTACGACATCATTGATGACTATGTTTATCAGTAATACCGCTACTGCTGTCTTGCTTGCACCGATTGCTTTGCAAAGTGCTATGCAGATCGGAGTTAGTCCGGTTCCTTTCCTGTTTGCCGTGACGGTGGGTGCAAGTATGTGTTTCGCTTCTCCGTTCTCTACACCGCCTAATGCGCTGGTGATGCCTGCCGGACAATATACTTTTATGGATTATATAAAAGTGGGATTACCGTTGCAGATTATCATGGGAATTGTGATGATATTGGTGCTGCCTCTGATTTTCCCATTCTGACAGATTTAGTATAACGTTTTAGCAACTGCCTTGTAGTCTGATATCAGATTACAGGGCAGTTGTTATTATATCAATAGATGATTGCTTTTATCATAATGTTCGGTGATAAGTCTTTCTTCTGTCATTTGTTTGTAGAAAGATCCGATTTGCTTTCCTGCCTGTTTTTTAATAATCTTCTGTTAGCTTGGAAAGGTGGTTGAATTATCGCAAATATACGGTTGATTTGCATGAAATGACCGTATGATTCGGTGAAAAACACCGTATTGTTTGTGAAAAAGATGCGGATGAAGTAACCAAAAGATGCAGATGGTGTCACTAAAAGGTAGGTATGATGTAAGTAAACCATTGCTATAGTGTCATTATACCGATAAAACTGTCTTTATTTAATACTTTTGACCTTCTCTGTTTTCTATTTCGCTCTTTGGAAAGTTCAGATGGCTAATGTTGAAAATAAACAGAACTGATGAAAATATAATCATGTAGATATATAAGTAGAGTATAATATATTAATAAGTGCTGAATTGGATGTAAATGCTGATTTTTTGATATATGCTAGTTGCCCAACAATCGCGAAAAAATATCAATAGTAGTATGACCGGCTAAAGAAGCCCTTCTTGATGCATTACGAATTACAAACTGTCAAAAACATACTTATCTTTCAGAATGTCATTTTATACATGAAGAAAGATGGAATTTATAGAAAAAGGCTCCTGATGCAAATGACTTATCATTCGGATATCAGGAGCCTTTTATCTATTTATTGAACCTTTGGTGCGACAGGCGTATTCATCTTCTGAGTGTACAGGCTGTCGATAATTCCGTCGGACAGTCCGATGGTAGGTACAATGATTCCGGTAGCTTTCACATTCATAGCTACTTCCAGAAATATCTCCGCAGCCGGAACGATGACATCAGCCCGATCAGGTTTTAGCTTATACTGTTTGATACGTTGCTCGGCAGGAAGAGCTTGCAATGCTTCGTAAATTTCACGTAGCGATTCGACGGGTAGGAGAGAAGCCTTTTTGTCTTTCTTGTCTGCCAGACGGAAAAGCTTATTGATGTTTCCTCCCGAACCGATGATGCTGATAGGCGCGTATTCCGCGGCAAGCCCTATGAGGTCGGTGCGTAAAGCCTCTTTTTCTTCTTCTTTCACCATGCCGCTGAGCATGCGAACCGTTCCGATATTGTATGAACGGGAATTTTTCAGTTCTCCGTTACTGATCAGATTAATCTCGGTGCTGCCACCGCCGACATCTACATACAGGTAGTTTTGTCCGGAAGCAAAAAGTTGCTCGATATGGTTGTCATATACAATGTGTGCTTCTTCTTGACCGTCGATGATATCTACGCGGATACCTGTTTTCCTGGCTATTTGTCGGGTGATGTCCTTTCCGTTGCGTGCGTCACGCATGGCGGACGTAGCACAGGCACGGTAATCTACTACGTCATATATCTTCATCAACTGTTTGTAGGCTTTCATCAGCCGGATCAGTTTCTTTTCTTTTTCAGCAGAAATAACTCCCATGGTAAAAGCATCTTCTCCCAGTCGTAAGGGAATGCGGATGAGTTGTACCTTGCTCATTAATTCGGGAGCGTTTTCTTCGTTTACGCATTTTATCAATAGCCGCACGGCATTCGAACCTATGTCGATAGCTGCATAATTAACTTTCTTCATACTTATCATAATGTATTCTTGTATTTTCTATATAATTCTTCTTGCGAACGGAATACGACAGTGGCTGTCTCAGCTTCGGCAAGGGCAGGAGCGAAATCTTTGCAGAGTGTGGAAGGCCTGTTTTCCCAAGGTCGGTTTTCTCCGGTACCGTCTACGATACGCCCTTTGGCTGTATCCCGATATCCGTAGCAGACAATTCGTTTTAAGTCTGCCTGTATTTCTTTGTCGTACACCGGAGTCAGTACTTCGATCCGGTTATCAAGATTGCGGGGCATCCAGTCGGCAGAACCGATATAATATTTTTCTTCTCCGCCATTGGCAAAGATAAAGATACGGGAGTGCTCAAGATATCGGTCGATAATACCGTTGATATGGATATTTTCACTGATACCTGCGATGCCTGTCACCAGCGAACAGTTGCCACGCACTACCAGTTCTACCTGAACTCCGGCTGTCGAGGCTTCGTAGAGCTTTTCTATGAGCGCACGGTCGGTAATATGGTTTACCTTTGCCAGAATATAGGCTTCTTTCCCTTGTTCCTTGTTCTTTATTTCCTTGTTGATGAGAGCAATCAGACGTTTGCGCATATCGTTGGGTGAAACCAGTAATTCTTTGAAATTGACGGGAGTGTATGGTATCTCAATAAAGTCGAAAACGGCATTCACTTCCCGTACCAGCGGACGATGGGCGGTCATGATGGTATAATCGGTATACATACGTGCGTTTCCTTCATGAAAGTTTCCTGTGCTGATGCAGGCAATGTCTCCGTGACGGGTACCGATATGTACCAGTTTGGAATGAATCTTCAGTCCCTCCACTCCGAAGATAACGTGGATGCCTGCGTCCTGCATTCTTTTGCTCCAGTTGATGTTGGATGCTTCGTCGAAACGTGCCAGTAGTTCGATGACCACCGTTACTTTCTTCCCGTTTTTGGCTGCGCAGATCAGTGCTTTGATCACTTTTGATTCTTTAGCGAGCCGGTAAAGTGTCATCTTGATGCTTTTTACTTCTTTGCTGATGGCTGCTTCACGAAGTACGCGGATGAAAGTATCGAAGCTATGGAATGGATAATGCAGGGAACGGTCTTTCTGACGAATCAATGTCAGCAGGCTTTCTTTGCCGTTTAGTTCGGGCTTGAAAACCGGTTCCCAGACGGGATACTTTAAGTCATAGCGACCGCATATCGGAAATTTCATCAAGTCTTTGAAGTTATGGTAGCGTCCTCCTGCCACACGGGTATCGTTTTTGTCTACATTCAGCCGGTCAACTAATCTTTTCAGTAAATCTTTGGGAATCTGTTCGTCATAAACGAATCGAATCGGTTCTCCTCTCTTCCGGCTTTTCACTCCTTTTGAAATCTTCTGAAGTACGCCTGTCCGCAGGTCACTGTCTATTTCCATTTCCGCGTCTTTGGTGAATTTAAAGGTATATGCCTCGTAATCCGTATATTTCATGCCGACAAAAATCAACGGCAGACAATAGCGGATCACATCATCGAGAAACATCAGGTATGTTTTCCCCTCCGAGTCCGGCAATTGGATAAAACGACCGTATTCTTCGGTGGGCAATTCGATCACTGCATAATCTTTCTCTTTTATTTTTCCTGTTTCGTCTTTACGAAGCAGGCGGATGGCGAGATAAATATCTTCGTCAGTCTGGTCGTCCAGCGGTCGGGCTCCGTTGAGGAAAAGAGGGGTGGTGGAGCCATTCAGTTTATTGCGATAGAAGGAGGTGATAAATGTCTTTTGGTCATCCGTCATTTCGGTGTCTTTGATGACGCAGATATTCTCCTTCTTCAGTTCTTCCATGATGGAAGCGAAAGTTTCTTCAAATTGTTCGTAGAAGCGGTTGTGTAGTTTGCTTATCTGCTTTAGCGTGCGTGTAGCCGTTTCTTGTTCTTTCTGTATGTTTTTATCTGCATATTCGATGATCCGGTTCAGCGTGGCTACGCGGACACGGAAAAACTCATCCAGATTATTGGAATAGATGCCAAGAAAAGTCAGGCGTTCCAGAAGAGGTACTTCCGGACGGGCAGCTTCGAGCAGGATACGCTGATTGAAGTACATCCAGCTGATGTCACGTTCTACATAAGGGCACTTCTTTTTTGTTTCGCTTGATTTCATGATGAAAAACCTGTTTATTAATTTTCTGCAAAATTATCTAAGTGAGGTGTAATGGCTATAACGATTTTGTTACGAACTTATTACAATCTACGTTTGTTATTTTTATATGTGAATAGAAACACTTATATTCGCAAAAGTATTGAAATAGACTTCGTTAAAAAATATAGAATATATGAAAACAATGAATTACTCTCTGATTCGCATTTTGTTTGCGCTTGTCATAGGTCTGGTGTTGGTACTTTGGCCGAATACAGCAGCTAGTTATATTGTCATTACGATAGGAGTGGCTTTTTTGATTCCCGGTGTCATCAGTCTTTTTAGCTTTTTCGGACGGAAAAGATCGGAACATGAACCGGCTCCCCGTTTTCCTATTGAGGGAATCGGCAGTTTGTTATTCGGACTTTGGCTGATTGTGATGCCTGAGTTTTTTGCAGACGTTCTGATGTTCCTTTTGGGCTTTATCCTGATCATGGGAGGTGTGCAGCAGATTGCCTCTTTGTCGATGGCCCGTCGTTGGACACCTGTTCCGGGGATTTTCTATCTGGTGCCTTCATTGATTCTTATCGCAGGTGTTATTGCGCTGTTCAATCCGACGGGAGTACGTAATACTGCTTTCATTATTATCGGTATCAGTAGCTTGGTTTATTCTCTGTCCGAACTGATCAACTGGTTTAAGTTTGCACGCCGTCATCCTAAGACTCCGGTTACGCCTCACGATGAGGATATTGAGGATGCTAAGATTATAGAATAAAAAAGAAGAGGACTACCGTCACGGTACCCCTCCCCTGCAAACTTAAAACAACCAACAAAAGAAATAGATAATTTCTATCTTAATGTAGGTGTGTACACACCTTCATTTCTTTTTTATCTTACAAACAACAGTTCTCTGTATTTCGGCAGTGTCCACATCTGGTTGTCTACGATCAGTTCCAGCTTGTCAATGTGGTAACGAATCTCTTCCAGTGCCGGAACGATTGTATCGTGGTAAGCGATCGCTTTTTCTCGTTCGCTTTCGATCTTGTTTGCCACTTTTCGGGCTTCAATCATTGCATCTACGTGTTCTTTGATGAAGGCCGTGCGGTCGGCGATTTCTTCGATCAGTTCCAGATTCTTGGCAGATAGTCTGGCTGCTTTATCTGCCGGAAATAAGGACTGCATTTTATAGACATTATTAATCAGATCCGTCTGATATTGAGTAGCGACCGGAATAATGTGGTTCATTGCCAGGTCACCTAATACGCGGGCTTCAATCTGAATCTTTTTCGTGTAAGTTTCCCATTTTACTTCGTTGCGGGCTTCCAGTTCCTTTTTCGTCATCACACCGATTGCTTCGAACATAGCAATTGTCTCCGGTTTCAGATAGTTGTCGAAAATAACGGGAACACTTGTTTCACAGTCCAGACCTCGACGGGCGGCTTCTACTTTCCATTCGTCGCTGTATCCGTTGCCGTCGAAGTGGATAGCCTTACATTCTTTGATATATCCGCGAATTACTTCAAGGATAGCGGAAACTTTCGGTTCTCCCTTTTCGATCAGAGCGTCTACATCCTTTTTGAATTTCATCAGTTGTTCTGCTACGGCAGAGTTCAATGCAATCATGGCACTTGCACAGTTAGCCTCAGAGCCTACGGCACGGAACTCAAACCGGTTCCCGGTGAAAGCGAAAGGAGAGGTGCGGTTGCGGTCTGTATTATCAATCAGCAATTCGGGGATTTGGGGAATATCCAGCTTCATTCCCTGTTTTCCGCTAAGGTTGATCAGATCGTCTTTGGTGCTGTTCTCGATATGATCCAATACCTGTGACAACTGTTTGCCGAGGAAAGAAGAGATGATAGCGGGAGGTGCTTCATTGGCTCCCAGGCGATGAGCGTTGGTAGCGCTGGAAATAGAAGCTTTCAGTAATCCGTTGTGACGGTAAACTGCCATCAGCGTATTCACTACGAATGTGACAAAGCGCAGGTTATCTTCCGGCGTCTTGCCCGGTCCCATCAACAGGATACCTGTATCCGTTCCCAGTGACCAGTTATTGTGCTTGCCGGAACCGTTGACACCCTTGAACGGCTTTTCATGAAGCAATACACGGAAACCGTGACGGCGGCTGACTTTACGCATCAACGACATGATCAGTAGGTTATGGTCATTTGCCAGGTTGCATTCTTCGAAGATAGGAGCTAATTCGAATTGATTCGGAGCTACCTCGTTATGACGGGTCTTTACAGGAATACCCAGTTTCAACGCTTCAATTTCAAGGTCTTTCATAAATGCGGCCACACGGGTAGGGATGGCACCGAAATAGTGGTCTTCCAACTGCTGGTTCTTGGCACTGTCATGTCCCATCAATGTGCGTCCTGTCATAAGTAAGTCCGGACGTGCGGCATACAAACCTTCATCTACCAGAAAGTATTCCTGTTCCCATCCCAGATAGGCAACGACCTTCTTTACCTCAGGATTGAAATAGTGGCAGACGGCGGTTGCGGCTTTATCTACGGCACGCAGAGCTTTCAGTAACGGTGCTTTATAATCAAGGGCTTCACCTGTATATGCGATAAATACAGTCGGGATGCAAAGCGTATCATCTACGATAAATGCGGGTGATGATGGGTCCCATGCGCTATATCCGCGTGCTTCGAAAGTATTACGGATACCACCGTTCGGGAAAGAAGAAGCATCCGGCTCCTGCTGTACCAGCAGTTTGCCTGTGAACTCTTCCATCATGCCTCCTTTGCCGTCATGTTCGACGAAAGCGTCATGCTTTTCTGCCGTACCTTCGGTGAGCGGTGCAAACCAGTGAGTATAATGAGTGACACCCATTTCGACAGCCCATTTTTTCATTCCGGCAGCTACTTCATCAGCGATGCTGCGGTCTAGCGGGGCACCATTGTCAATAGCGTCAATCAGTGCGTTGTATACCTTGCTTGGAAGGTACTTGAACATTTTTTCCTTGTTGAACACATACTTACCGAAGTATTCCGAAGGGCGTTCGGCAGGTGTTGCTACTTCAACCGCTTTCTTCTTGAAAGCTGTCTCTACGACTCTGAATCTTAGTTTTGACATAATACCTAATTTGATTTGTTGTTAAATATGTTAGAGTAAAAATTCCTTTTTTAGCTTAGTTATAAGCAGATTCTCCGTGTTCGTAGATGTCGAGACCTTCTTCTTCGACACGTGCCGGAACGCGAAGTCCGTGAATCTTGTCGAGTACTTTGAAGATAATGAATCCCATACCTGCCGCCCAGACTCCGACAACAACCGCACCGAAAAGCTGGGCACCCAAAAAGCCGGCTCCATGTCCGTAGAACAACCCTTCACTGGTAGAAAACAATCCTGTGAGCACTGTTCCCAAGAAACCACAAACCCCGTGTACGGAAGAAGCACCGACAGGATCGTCAATCTTCAATACCTTGTCAATAAAGTCGACTGCAAATATCATGACTACACCACAAATGGCACCGATTAATACCGCTCCTGAGGGAGCTACAGCATCACATCCGGCTGTGATACCTACCAAACCTGCCAAAACACCATTCAGTGTCAGTGATAAAGACGGTTTGCCATATTTCATCCAGCTCATCGCCAGTGCAAAGAAACCACCGGCACAAGCCGCCAGATTTGTTGTCAGAAATACATGTGAGATGGCCATTGCATCCGCTTCGGTACTTGCTGCCAACTGTGATCCGGGGTTGAATCCGAACCATCCGAACCAAAGGATAAATACACCCAGTGCGGCAACCGTCAGGTTGTGTCCCGGAATAGCTCTTGACTTACCGTCTTTGCCATATTTACCGATACGGGGACCAAGAATAGCAGCGCCTACCAAAGCAATCCAACCACCAACGGAGTGGACAATCGTTGAACCTGCAAAGTCATGGAACGTCGTTCCGAAAAGATTCATCATGAACGAACCTTCTTCTCCGTTCATCAGCCAGCCGCCACCCCATGTCCAGTGACCGGAAATTGGGTAAATCAGTACACTGATAAAGATAGTATAGACCAGATACATGGAGAACTTGGTGCGTTCCGCCATCGCTCCCGATACAATCGTGGCTGCCGTTGCGCAAAATACTGTCTGAAAAACCAGAAATCCTTCTCTGGGTAAATCACTGTCGAGGAATGACAGATCAAAGAAGTGTGGCATTCCGATGAAACCTCCCGCACCAAACATCAGACCGAAACCGATGAACCAGTAGAGCAAGGAACCAAACATGAAATCCACAAAGTTCTTCATCAAAATGTTGGCGGTATTCTTGACTCTGGTAAAACCCGCCTCAACCAATGCAAACCCCGGCTGCATAAAAAATACGAGCATTGCCGCAAGCAGCATCCAGACTGTATTCAATCCTAATGCCAGTTCCCCGATTGTATCGGGAGTTATTTCGGCAGAAGCAGTGGCGGTTTCAGCAATTTCAGGTGTAGTTTTGACTTCAGTAATTGTCTCCGTAGTTGTCATAAAAGTATCTGCATCAACTGCTTCCTGTGCAAAAGCACTGGTTGCGAAACAGCAGAAAATGAACATAGCAGTGGCTATCCACAGCTTTGTGAAGCTGTGTCTCTTATATGTTTTATCCATAATGATTATCTTATTTAATACCTGTTTTTATAATATTATCATCCGAAAGGAAATCTGGCCCCGGCACCTTGCCGGTTGCCGGTTATCGTTCCTGTTCGGCGTTATAGAGAGCGATGTCGCCACGTTCGGCGGTGCGGATGCGGATGGCGTCCTCGATAGGAATGACGAAAATGCGTCCGTCACCGATCTCTCCGGTTTGTGCGGCTTTGATGATAGCCTGTACGGTCTTTTCTGCATTTTTGTCGCGTACTACAATAGAAACCAGAATACGTTCGATGGTGCTGGTATCATATACCACTCCACGATAGATACGTCCTTGCCGTGCTTTACCGATCCCTCTTACATCGTAGTAAGAGAACCATTCAATGTCCGCTTCGAGCAGAGCGTCTTTCACGTCCTCGAATTTGGTTTTACGGATGATAGCTTCAATCTTTTTCATATACCTTAAATATTAGTGTTGACCTGTAAAAAGAAGAGGTATAGGGAGGTGGCAGCCATCGCAGGTTACCATACAACAAACCGATAAAATCTAAACTCTAACTACCTTCCTGTTCCCTATACGCTCTTTGACTATATAAACTCTCTCTCTTAAAAACTTAATCCGAATGTGAAGTAAGCGCCTTCCGTACGTGGATTTACTGATACTTTGGCAAATGCCGGAACCGAGAATGAATCAGTAACCCTGATCTCCTTGACAGCTCCGAGACTGATGTCGGAAACGCAGAACCCACTTGTGTATCCATTATAAAAAGTCGTCTCCCAAGGTACCATTCCTACATCTACTGTCCAGTCAAGTCCTCCAAGGCTGAACGGTGCACTAAGTGCGAGGTAGGAAGAATAAGCCCTTTTCCCGTTTTCTTTAACTCCGTCGGCACCTGCAAAGTTCGTGTACCAGTTGATTGCCAGCGGACCAAAATCATATCCTACCTGTGCCTCAAATACATGAGCGGTTGAATGAGCGCCATATTTGAAATACTTGTTGGTAGGTACCTGAGTGTTGAACCAGTAATCCGTTACCGAGATGCTGAAACCACCGGTTGAATAACCGAGAGTCAAATCGAACTCTTTAGTATCCGATGACTCAAACCCTACCGATCCCCATGCTCCGAGTGAAAGTCCTTTGTAAGAGATTCCTAATGAAGGCTGAATGCTGACTCCGCCTAAATCCTGACCACGCCAGATATAACCACTTACCAAGTCTGCTCCTACGGAGGCTTCTACTTTATCCTGCGCCATCATATTGGATGGCACAAGGCCGATCAGTAATAACGCTGCTGCTATGCCCCTCAATTTTTTGTTAATCGTCGTTTTCATCGTCTTTTTACCTTTAATAGTTAGAAAAATGTGGATGTACGGTCCAGTGTTATATAGTAGCGCGCAAAATACTATCAAAGCCAGTTCTTTATTCTTCTCATTGCTTCCATACAATCGTTGTGATCGCCGAATGCTGTCAGTCGGATATATCCCTCACCGCTGGGGCCGAAACCTACACCGGGGGTTCCTACTACATTGGCTTCATACAACATCTGTTCGAAGAATCGCCAGGAAGAGAGTCCGTTCGGGGTTTTCACCCATAAGTATGGAGCATTGACGCCTCCGTATACTTTCAATCCGGTAGCTTCCAGTCCTTCCTTCATGATCTTCGCATTGGTCATATAATAGTTAATCGTTTCTTTAATCTGTGCTTTGCCTTCTGTACTGTAGACGGCTTCCGCTGCACGTTGTGTGATGTAAGAAGTGCCGTTGAATTTAGTGCACTGGCGGCGGTTCCATAATTTGTTGAGTGGAATCCGGTCGCCTTCCAGTGTGGCAGCTGTCAGTTCTTTCGGGACTACGGTATATCCGCAACGTACTCCGGTGAAACCGGCTGTCTTTGAGAAACTGCGGAACTCAATAGCACATTTCTTGGCTCCTTTGATTTCGTATATGGAGTGGGGGATATCCGCATCTTGGATATAGGCTTCGTATGCGGCATCGAACAAAATCAGTGTATCATTTGCCAATGCGTAGTCTACCCACTTTTTTAGTTCCGGTTTGGTCAGTGTCGTCCCTGTCGGATTGTTCGGGTAGCAGAGGTAAACAATGTCTATCCGTTTGTCGGGAATCTCCGGAATGAAGTCATTCTCACTTGTACAAGGCATATAAGTCACATTGCTCCATTTGCCTGTTCCTTCTTCTAGCACTCCGGCACGTCCGCACATGACGTTACTGTCAATATATACCGGGTAAATAGGGTCTGTTACACCGACACTATTGTCGTGGCGAAGGATATCGCCGATATTTCCGGTATCACTTTTGGCTCCGTCGTTGACGAATATTTCTGATGGTGAGAAATGAATGCCACGTGGAGCGAAATCATTCTTTATAATAGCTTCAATCAGAAAATCGTACCCCTGCTCAGGACCATATCCGCGAAATGTATCTTTACTTGCCAGCTCTTCCACTGCTTTGTGCATAGCCTCGATACATGCTTTGGGAAGCGGCTGAGTGACATCTCCGATACCTAACCGGATAATATCCTGCTTCGGATGCGTTATTTTGAATGTATTTACCTTCTTCGCTATATCCGAGAACAAATAGTTCCCCGGTAATTTCAAAAAATGTTCGTTTACTAATGCCATATTGTTATTGTTTTAAGTTTCTGCAAAACCTGTTACCTATTACCTAATACTTATTACCTATCCCTCCATCTCCCCATCAAAAACTTTAGTTGCCGGTCCTGTCATTAATATGTGTCCCGTTGCTTCTTCCCACTCGATGGTGACGGTTCCCCCATCCATTATTATATCACATTTTCTTCCTGCCAATCCATGGAGAACAGCGGCTACAGCCGTGGCACAAGCACCTGTTCCGCAGGCCTGGGTGATTCCTGAACCTCTTTCCCAAACTCTCATCCGAATGGTGTCTTTACCTACGATCTGAGCAAACTCTACATTTGTCCTGTCCGGAAAGAGATGATAATTTTCTAACTGCGGACCAATTTCCGGCAGATTGATTTGGGTAATATCTTCTACAAAAGTTACCAGATGCGGGTTTCCCATTGATACCCGGGTAGACTGAAAAGGAAATTGATCGCCGAAATCTACCGCTTCCGTTTCCAGAGGACTACCCATATCTACAGTGACTGCCGTCACCTTTCCTCCTTCTACATGTAATTTCAGAACCTTAATGCCCGAACGGGTGTCAAGTGTGATTTTCTTTTTGGCAGTTAATCCGTATTCGTATACATACTTGCCTACACAACGGCTTCCATTGCCACACATCATTGCTTCCGAACCATCTGCATTAAATATACGCATACTGAAATCTGCTTTGTCAGAACTGCCAATCAATATAAGTCCGTCACTTCCAATTCCCGTATGAAACTTGCTCCATTCGATTGCTTTCTTTTCAGGGTCTGCTATCGGATATCGGGTAGTATCTACATATATGTAGTCATTACCTGCTCCATGCATTTTTGTGAACTTAATCTTGGTTGTCATTTTGTTTTTTATTAATCGGTTGTTGTATCCTTTTGTTTTATTACAATGCAAAGATATGACTTTTTGATTTATCTTTTGATGAAAAGATGTCTAATCTCTATTTATTTTATGCGATCTTACAATCGCGGGAAATAAAGCCATGTTTTGTTATAAATTGAAATTATGCATACTTTTATATTAATAAACTGTTATTTGCTTGATTTGTTTTGCATATCCTTCCATAATATATGAAGAATATTTGGGGTAAATCAGTCCTTGTATTCGATCTAAAATGTGAATTTTCGCTTTTACAATAGGTCGGTATGCTAGTGATTTTCGCTTTTATATATCATATTGCTTGTTTGCAGTTTTGCAGAACCTTTTTGTTATAGCATTGTTTAGTCACTAATAAATATAATAATGTAGCAATATGGATATAGAGAAACAATTGGAAGTTGCGGCGCAGAGCGATCATTTGGTATTGATTGTGTTTTATGCCGACTGGTCACCTCATTATGAATGGATAGGGCCTGTGCTCCGTACTTATGAACGGAGAGTCATTGAATTGATTAACGTGAATATCGAGGAAAATAAAACTGTAGCCGATTCTCATAATATAGATACGGTGCCTGCGTTCCTTCTGTTGCATAAAGGACATGAATTGTGGAGGCAGGTAGGAGAGTTGACCATAGGAGAGTTGAAAGAGGTATTGGAAGATTTTAAATAAGTCCTGTTTGAATTTTATGTAAGAAGCACCATTATACAGCAAATAAATATGTATAATGGTGCTTCTTGTATCTATCGAATATTTGCAAAAAGTTTCTGTCGGCTTTTTACATTTTCTGAGAGTAACTATTTTAGTATTTCCTGTGCCACAGTCGGCTCGTTGGTCGTAATGAAATCCACCTTTTGGTCTATGAGCCACTTCATGTCTTCTGCTTTATCTACAGTCCATACATTGACTTTCAGTCCGAGATCATGGGCTTCTTTGATCCATTCGGGATGTTTCTTGATTACTCCCATGTGATAGTCGAGTCCGGCTGCACCGAGGTCTTTCAGCTCTTTGGGAGATAGCTCGCCGTTGAGATAGAATACCGGAGTTCCGGCAGGTGCCAGGCGGATAAACTCTTTCATGGCGTGCAGTGAGAAAGTGATATATTCCATACGGTTTTCCAGTCCCAGCTTTGTTACCAAGGCAAGAATTTCCTGTACAGCTTTCGTTTCACGCTTTTTGCTGTTAAGTGCTTTTAGTTCCAATATAAGTTTGGTATTGCATTTTTTACCGGCTTCCAGATACTGTTCCAGGCTGGGCAGGTTCTCTCCGTTCGATAGTTTCAATCCTGTAAGAGCGTCACCTTTGGAATACTCCATGTATTTCATCTTATAGACAGGATCATGATTGATAACCAGTTTATTGTCTTTGGTAAGCCATACATCAAATTCGGAGCCATAGCAATGGATAGAATCGGCTTTTTGAAGTGCTGTGATACTATTTTGCGCAGAACCTGCTGTTTTCCAGTAGCCACGATGGGCGATAACTTGCGACTTTTGCGCTTGGACACTAGCTACTGAAATGATAAGGGCAACCATTAGAATAATTCTTTTTATCTTCATTGATAGTACATTTAAAAAGTTTATGAGTCCAAAATTATAAAAAATAAAACACAGATCAGCCTGTTATTATGCTAATCTGCGTTAATTGACAGCTTTTTATGCATAGAAGTCTATACTTTTTATTCCTGACTTTACAAACTGATGAATATATATTCAAAGATATGAGTTTATTTCAGACATCTAAAATTTTTCAACAAATTTATTTTACCTCTTCGGCATAGGCTTCTTCATGCACTCCTCTCACTGCTCTGCCGCTTGGTTCATTCAGGTTACGGAAAGCTACATCCCATGCCAGCGCTTCTGCTGTAGAGCAGGCCACACTTGGTACGCTTGGTACGCTGCGGGCTGCGCTTTCACTCGGAAAATGCTCTTCAAAGATACTCCGGTAGTAATATTCTTCCTTGTTGAGCGGAGTGTTAATCGGGAAACGTTCGGCAGCGTGTTCCATCTGTTCATCACTGACGGCAGCCGCTGTAATCTCTCTTAAGGTATCAATCCACGAATATCCCACACCATCACTGAACTGCTCTTTTTGTCTCCATGCTACGCTTTCCGGTAGCATATCGGCAAAAGCTTCACGTACAATTCGTTTCTCAATCTCCTTTCCGGGGCACATTTTAGCTTTTGGATTCAACGCCATCGCTACATCCAGAAATTCCTTGTCCAGAAATGGGACACGTCCCTCTACACCCCAGGCTGATAAACTCTTATTGGCACGAAGGCAATCATACATATGCAGTTTTGATAACTTACGTACCGTTTCCTCATGGAAATCTTTCGGAGTGGGAGCTTTGTGAAAGTAAAGATAACCGCCGAAAACTTCATCGGCACCTTCACCACTCAATACCATTTTGATCCCCATCGATTTGATCACACGTGCCAGTAAATACATGGGAGTGGAGGCACGTACCGTAGTCACATCATACGTCTCGATAAAATAGATAACATCCCGAATAGCATCCAGCCCTTCCTGAACCGTATAATTGATTTCATGATGAACCGTACCGATATATTCTGCCACTTCACGTGCCTTTATCAAATCGGGCGCCCCCTTCAGACCGATGGCAAAAGAATGTAGTTGAGGCCACCAGGCGTCACTTGCTCCGTCTGTTTCAATACGTTTTGCTGCATATTTTTTGGCGATAGCTGAAATCACAGAACTGTCCAGACCACCTGAAAGAAGTACTCCATAGGGAACGTCACTCATCAGCTGGCGATGAACGGCATCTTCCAATGCTTCTTTTACATCACTGACTTTGGCATCATTGTCTTTTACAGACTCATAGTCTGTCCATTCGCGTGTATACCAACGCTTCATTTTGCCTTCTTTACTGTAAAAGTAATGTCCCGGAAGAAATGGTTCGTACTCATTACAGAATCCTTCGAGTGCTTTCAGTTCACTGCCGAAGTAGATTTTGCCATCCTTGTCTTTTCCTATATATAAAGGTATGACTCCGATAGGATCACGTGCAATGAGGAACTCGTCTTTTTCTTCATCATAAAGTACAAAGGCGAAAATTCCGCTGATCTCTTCCAGAAAGTGGATGCCTTTATCTTTATAAAGGGCAAGAATCACTTCACAGTCGCTTCCGGTCTGAAAATCATATTGTCCGGCATAGCGGGCGCGGATATCCCGATGGTTGTAGATTTCACCGTTCACAGCGAGCACTTGTTTCCGGTCGGGGGAGTATAAGGGCTGTCCTCCGCTTTGCGGGTCAACTATCGAGAGGCGTTCGTGTGCCAGAATGGCGCTTCCACCTACGTAGATACCGCTCCAGTCCGGTCCGCGATGACGGATTTTCTGTGCCATTTTCAGTGCTTTGTCTCTTAGCTCTTTGGTTTGAGTTTTTATGTTGAGTATACCTGCTATTCCACACATAACTTTGAGTATTTGGAAGTTAATATAATTTGTTGATTCTCTGTTTTTTAAAAGTCGGTTCGTTACTATTTATTCGTTTTCCCTGGCTTTTCCTTTCGTTTGACCTGGGCCATCTTTTAGTTCAACCTAGGTTGTTGTTTCGTTCAACCTAGGTCAAACGAATAAATAATAGTCTATAAACTTCATGGTGTTCCTTGCTGTAAGGGTTACTTCACCAAATAGTGATCTATGTCCGCAGCAGCCTTTCGTCCTCCTGCCATCGCCCGTACTACGAGGCTTGCTCCGGTAGCTGCATCTCCGGCAAGGAATACGTTTTCTGCAAATTTCGGTTGTTCCGGTTTCAGGAATCCCATGGCCAGCAGCACCATATCTGCTTCGATTACTTCTTTCTTCCCTGTGAGGTTCATGGTCGGACGTCCGCCATCTGTTGCCGGTGTCCATTCTACTTCTTCCACCTCGACGCCGGTTACTTTACCGTTCTTACCCAAAAACTGATTGGAAGTCAGGCACCAGCGACGGGTACAACCTTCTTCATGGCTGGAGGTCGTTTTGAAAACTACCGGCCATTGCGGCCAGGGCGTAGAAGGATTGTGACCGACGGGAGGTTTGGGCATAATTTCAATTTGCGTGACGCTGGTTGCTCCCTGTCGTACACTGGTTCCGATACAGTCCGAACCGGTGTCTCCACCGCCGATCACAAGCACTTTTTTGCCTTTGGCATTCACCAGTTTGTCTTTGGGGAAAGTTTGTCCTTCCAGAATCCTGTTCTGTTGCGCCAGCATTTCCAGTGCGAAATGGATTCCTTTCAACTCCCGTCCCGGAATGCTTAAATCACGGGCAGTCGGTGTACCCGTGCAAATGCAATATGCATCGAATCCTTCCGGCAAATGGTTAACGTCTATTTCTACTCCCATTTCAAACTGAATACCTTCTGCGGCAAGTATTTTCATGCGGCGGTCGATTACGTTTTTGTCCAGTTTGAAGTTTGGAATACCGAAACGTAATAATCCTCCCGCAGCTTCATCTTTATCGAATAACGTTACGGTGTATCCTTTTAGATTCAGCTGGTTGGCAGCTACCAATCCGGCCGGACCGGCACCGACAACTGCTACTTTTTTGCCGTTTCTTTGGGGATGTTGCACCTGTATATATCCTTCACGGAAGGCGGCTTCTACAATGGCAGCTTCATTTTCACGGATAGTCACCGGTTGGTCACAGGATAGTTTCAGTACACAGGATTTCTCACAGAGGGCAGGGCAGATACGTCCTGTAAATTCCGGAAAGTCGCAAGTGGATGACAGCACTTCATACGCTTCTTTCCATTTTCCTTTGAATAAAGCGTCCTGCCATTCCGGTTGTTTGTTGCCTATTGGACAAGCCCAGTGGCAAAAAGGTACTCCGCAATCCATGCACCGTGATGCCTGTAATTTGCGGCTGTTTGTATTCAATGTCTGTTCTACCTGACTATAGTCAGTGATGCGCTCGCTAACGGGGCGGTATCCCGCCTCTTGCCGAGGTATATTTAAAAAAGCTTTAGGATCTCCCATCTTGTTAAGTAATAAGTATTAGGTAATAGGTATTAAGCAATAAGTATTAACTATATGGATTAAAGATGTTTGAAGCTACGGTTAATACCTAATACTTAATACCTAATACTTGAATTAATAGTCTCTTTGCATATCTGCTATTTTTTGCTGTAACTTTCTCATCTGCTCTTCCTGTAGTACTTTTTTGTATTCAATAGGTACTATCTGGATAAACTGATCTACGTAATGGTTCCAGTCATCGAGCATGGTACGTGCCAGTTTCGAACCGGTGTACAGGTAGTGCTGACGAATCAGTTCGTGCAGTTCTTTGCGGTAACCGGCCTCTTCGATCAGTGACAGTTCAACCATTTCCATGTTGCAGAAGTAGTCAAAATTGCCGTCTTTGTTCCATACGTAAGCCACACCGCCACTCATACCGGCGGCAAAATTTCGTCCGGTTTGCCCCAGAACCACTACACGGCCTCCGGTCATATATTCGCAACAGTGGTCGCCTACACCTTCCACTACGGCAACAGCCCCTGAGTTGCGCACGGCAAAACGTTCACCTACGCGCCCATTGATATAGACTTCGCCGCTGGTTGCACCATAGAGCAGGGTATTGCCTGCAATCGTGTTCTTTTCGGCTTCGAAGTTGCTGCGGATAGGCGGTAATACGGCAATGCGTCCGCCGCTCAATCCTTTACCCAGATAATCATTCGCTTCACCTTCCAATTTGAAATTGACTCCCGGTACGAGGAAGGCACCGAATGACTGTCCCGCAGAGCCTTTGAATTTCACATTCAGGGTATGTTCCGGCAATCCCTTCTCTCCGTATTTTTGGGCAATGACACCGGAGAGCATGGCACCTGTCGCACGGTCCGTATTGGCAATTGTGTATTCCAATGAAACTTCTTTTTCGTGTTCTATCGCTTCTTGGGCAGCATCAATGATTGCCACATCCTTCACTGTAGAAATACCATGATCCTGATCGATGACGTGACGGATGGCTGCACTGTTATCCACACGTGCCAGTAGCTTGGTGAAGTCAATCAGAGCGTGCTTCGGATTCGGGTCGTTTTCGTCGGATTTGCGTTCAATCAAGTCCGTGCGTCCGATAATATCATCCATTTTGGTGAATCCCATTTCCGCCAGATATTCACGGACTTCCTGTGCCAGGAAGGTGAAAAAGTTGATAAGATATTCGCTGCGCCCGTGAAAGCGTTTGCGTAATTCCTCATTCTGCGTGGCTACTCCTACCGGACAAGTATTCTGGTGACATTTGCGCATCATCACACATCCCAGCACGATCAGGGCGGAAGTGGCAAAACCATATTCTTCGGCGCCCATTAATGCCATTATGATAATGTCGCGTCCGGTTTTTAATTGGCCATCGGCTTGTAGGACGACTTGTCCCCGCAGACCGTTCAGAACCAAGGTTTGCTGTGTCTCGCTCAGTCCCAGTTCCGGAGAAATGCCGGCGTAACGGATGGATGAAGCGGGAGAGGCTCCCGTACCACCCTCGGCACCGGAGATGACAATCAAATCCGCTTTTGCTTTTGCCACGCCTGCGGCAATGGTACCTACGCCACTTTCTGCTACCAGTTTGACACTGATTTTGGCTTGTGGATTAACGTTTTTCAAGTCAAATATCAATTGCGCCAAATCCTCAATCGAATAAATATCATGATGGGGAGGAGGAGAGATCAGTGAGATCCCCGGAATGGAATGGCGTGTTTTGGCTATGACGTCGTTCACTTTGAATCCCGGAAGCTGTCCGCCTTCCCCTGGTTTAGCTCCCTGCGCTATTTTTATTTGTATCTCATCGGCATTCACCAGATATTCGGCGGTGACCCCGAAGCGTCCGGAAGCTACCTGTTTGATGGCACTTCGCATGGAAGTACCGTCCGGCAGCGGGTGGAAGCGGGAAGCATCTTCGCCACCTTCACCCGTGTTGCTGCGTCCGTGAATGGTATTCATGGCAATCGCCATTGCTTCATGAGCTTCCTTGCTGATAGATCCGAAAGACATGGCACCCGTCACAAAACGACGGAGAATATTCTCTATCGGTTCTACCTGTTCGATGGATATAGGATTGCGACGGAATCCTAAGAAGTCACGCAGGAAAATAGGTTTCTCCTTATTGTCTACCAAATGAGTGAACTCTTTGAATTTCTTGTAACTGCCCAAGCGGGTGGCAAGTTGCAATGTACTGATGGTTTCCGGGTTCCACGCATGTTTTTCTCCGTCCTTTCGGAAGGCATACAGTCCGTTGTTCTTTAATAATGGAAAATTGAAAGTTGAAAATTGAGAGTTGCCGTGCGGTGCTTCATTTTCCATTTTCAATTCTCCATTTTCCATTCCTTCAACTCCTTCATCGTGGAAAGCGATTGCGTCTCTTGCCACTTCCTCCAGGCGGATACCTCCGATGGGGGAACCGAGTCCGCCGAAATAAGCCTTGCTCAACTCTTCGCTGAGTCCGACAGCTTCGAAAATCTTTGCACCGCGATAAGAGCGGATAGTGGAAATCCCCATCTTACTCATGATTTTGAACAGACCTTTGCAGATAGATTTGATATAGTTTTTCTCAGCGGTAGCATAGTCCAGTTGAATATCTTTCTCTTTTACCAGCTTGTCGAGGATGGCAAATGCCATATACGGGTTCAGTGCACTGGCTCCAAAACCGAGTAGTAAAGCGGCGTGCATTACTTCACGCATTTCTCCGCTCTCTACAATCAATGCTGTCTGCACACGTTTGCCGACAGATATCAGATGGTGATGCACGGCACTTACTGCCAGTAATGAAGGGATAACGGCATGAGTTGCATCCACGTCACGGTCGGTCAGTACAATGTAGTTTGCTCCGTCCGTAACTGATTCCTCCGCCATTTTGCAAAGGTTGTTCAGTGATTCCTGTAATCCGGCTTTCCCTTTGGATACTTCAAACAGCATCGGTAATTTTACAGTCTTAAAGCCCTTGTAGCGGATATTGCAAAGAATATCCAGCTGTGTATTGCTTAAAATCGGATGATTCAGACGTACCATTTTACAATGACTCTCGCTGGGAGTCAGGATATTCATGCCTACCGCTCCGATATATTCCGTCAAAGACATTACCAGTTCTTCGCGTAGCGGGTCGATCGGCGGATTCGTAACCTGTGCGAATTGCTGGCGGAAATAGTTGTAGAGTAGCTGTGGTTTATCGGAAAGTACAGCCAGTGGCGTATCATTACCCATTGAGTGGATGGGTTCGGCACCCGCGCTCGCCATTGGCATAATCAGCCGTTCGATATCTTCTTTTGAATAGCCGAAAGTACGGAGCATCTGGTCATAGTTTTCTACGTGATGAGGCACTTTACGACCGCTTTTCAGTTCATCCAGTTCGATACGGTTAGTCGATAGCCATGTACGGTAAGGCTTCGCTTCGGCCAGTTGTTTCTTCAATTCGCCGTCATAGTAGATTTCTCCTTTCTCTGTATCGATCAATAGAATCTTGCCCGGTTGCAGGCGCCCTTTTTCCTTGATATCTCCCGGTTCAAAGTCCATTACGCCCACTTCGGATGCCACTACCATCGTATCGTTTTTAGTGATCAGATAGCGGGCAGGGCGCAGGCCGTTACGGTCGAGCATACCACCTGCAAATCGTCCGTCGCTGAAAAGCAAGGCTGCCGGTCCGTCCCAAGGTTCCATCAGGATAGAATGGTATTCATAGAATGCTTTCAGGTCTTCACTGATCGGATTCTTCTCGTTGAAAGATTCCGGTACGAGCATAGCCATTGCATGAGGCAGACTTAATCCTGACATGACCAGAAATTCCAGCACATTGTCCAGAGAAGCACTGTCGCTCATACCCGGCTGTATGATCGGGCGTATTTCTTTGATATCTCCCAGCATAGGAGTGGAGAGTACGCTTTCACGGGCTTCCATCCATCCGCGGTTGCCACGAATGGTATTGATTTCACCGTTGTGCGCCAGCAGGCGGAAAGGTTGTGCCAGTCCCCATGTCGGAAAAGTGTTGGTGCTGAAACGGGAGTGTACCAGAGCCAAGCCGCTGGTGAAGTAGCTATTCGTCAGATCAGGATAGTAGTTGCGTAGCTGCAATGACGAGAGCATACCTTTATATATAATACTTTTGGTCGAGAGCGAAACGACATAAAAATCGTTTCTCGTCGGAATAGCTGACAATCTGACTTTATTCTCTATCCGTTTGCGAATCAGATACAGTTTGCGGTCGGCGGTTTCCGTTTCCGTAAAACCGGTAATAAAGACCTGCTTGATATCCGGTTCGTTAGCCAGAGCCGCTTCACCTAGAATTTCCGGACAGGTGGGTACATTGCGCAGATGCATCAATGTAAGTCCCTCTTTTTCTATTTCTTCAATAATGATACTAAAAATAGCTGCCTGATCTTTCTCGTTTTTCGGTAGAAAAAGCAGACCGGTGCCGTACCGTCCCTTTTCGGGTACGGGGATGCCTTGCAGTAAAATAAACTCATGTGGAATCTGTAACATAATACCTGCACCGTCGCCGGTTTTGTTATCCGCCCCCTCAGCGCCACGGTGACGCATATTCTCTAATACCTTTAAAGCCGACTCAACAATGTCATGTGACTTTTCTCCGTGAATGTTCACCAGCATACCAACCCCGCAGGCATCGTGTTCGTATGCCGCATCATACAAGCCCATTTGTCCGGGCTGTCGTTGGTAGGGGATTTTTCCTGTTGCGTTGTTAAAAAGTTCTTGTTTCTTCATTCTTTTTAGCTTTATTGTATGATAATACCTGTTTGATGTATCAAATTGTTCGGCAAAGTTAGGAATTTAATTTCATAATGATAGTGTATTGTTTGTTTTGTGTGACACAAAATAAGATACCTTTTCTTTATTCTTTTAATTTGTAATCAAAATGCTCTGATTTGCTTATAATTTATCAGTCTGTCCGGTTTTATTTTGTTTTGATTGTAATTTGTTTCTTTTTGAGCTTAAAATAATATATTATTTAACGTTTTGATGTGTTTGCAACTTTTTTATGTGCTTATGTCAAATAAATATTGAAAAAGTTATCTTTGTGTCATTTTGAATGTGTATATTTGCACCCGAAATAAAAATATCATAATATGTGTGGAATAGTAGGCTATATTGGTAAAAGAAAAGCCTACCCCATCCTTATTAAAGGGCTGAAGCGACTGGAGTATCGTGGATATGACAGTGCAGGGGTAGCATTGATCAGTGATAACCAACAGTTAAATGTGTACAAGACGAAAGGGAAAGTCTCCGAACTTGAAAATTTCGTCACACAAAAAGATATTTCCGGTACAGTCGGAATTGCCCATACCCGTTGGGCTACTCACGGGGAACCTTGTTCCGTTAATGCTCATCCTCATTACTCTTCTTCCGAAAAACTCGCTCTCATTCATAACGGTATCATTGAAAATTACGCCGTTCTCAAAGAAAAACTCCAAGCCAAAGGTTACGTCTTTAAAAGTAGTACTGATACTGAGGTGCTCGTTCAATTAATCGAATATATGAAAGTTGCCAATCAGGTCGATCTGCTTACTGCCGTTCAGTTGGCTTTGAATGAAGTGATTGGTGCTTATGCGATTGCGATTCTTGATAAAGAACATCCGGAAGAAATCATTGCGGCTCGAAAAAGCAGTCCGCTGGTGGTAGGTATTGGTGAAGATGAGTTTTTCCTTGCTTCGGATGCCACACCGATTGTAGAATATACAGATAAGGTGGTGTATCTCGAAGATGGTGAGATAGCGGTGATCAATCGGGGAAAAGAATTGAAGGTAGTCGATCTCAGCAATGTGGAGATGACTCCCGAAGTGAAAAAAGTAGAATTGAAGCTTGGTCAGCTGGAAAAAGGCGGTTATCCGCATTTCATGTTGAAGGAGATTTTTGAGCAGCCGGACTGTATTCACGATTGTATGCGCGGACGTATCAATGTGGAAGCCAATAATGTGGTGCTTTCGGCAGTAATAGACTATAAAGAAAAGTTGCTGAACGCCAAACGCTTTATTATTGTGGCTTGCGGTACTTCGTGGCATGCGGGATTGATCGGAAAGCATCTGATTGAAAGTTTCTGCCGTATTCCGGTAGAAGTGGAGTATGCCTCCGAATTTCGTTACCGTGATCCGGTGATCGATGAGCACGATGTGGTGATTGCCATTTCTCAAAGTGGAGAAACGGCGGATACGCTGGCGGCAGTGGAACTGGCAAAAAGTCGGGGTGCATTTATATATGGTATCTGTAATGCGATTGGTTCCTCCATCCCCCGCGCTACGCATACGGGGTCGTACATCCACGTCGGACCGGAAATCGGAGTGGCATCGACCAAAGCATTTACCGGACAGGTGACTGTGCTGACCATGTTGGCATTGACTCTCGCCCGGGAGAAAGGTACGATAGACGAGACACAATACCTGAACATTGTACGGGAATTGAATAGCATTCCCGGCAAAATGAAGGAAGTATTGAAACTGAATGATAAGCTGGCGGAACTGTCGAAAACTTTCACCTATGCGCATAACTTTATTTACCTCGGACGCGGATATAGTTATCCGGTTGCTTTGGAAGGTGCATTGAAATTGAAAGAAATATCGTATATTCACGCCGAAGGTTATCCGGCTGCCGAAATGAAGCACGGACCGATAGCCCTGATTGATGCCGAAATGCCGGTAGTAGTCATTGCTACCCAAAACGGGTTGTATGAGAAAGTACTTAGCAATATTCAGGAAATCAAGGCACGAAAAGGAAAGGTGATTGCATTTGTAACCAAGGGCGATACGGTGATCAGTAAAATAGCCGATTGCAGTATCGAACTTCCGGAAACAATCGAGTGCCTTGATCCGTTAATTACTACGGTACCTCTCCAGTTGCTTGCTTATCATATTGCGGTATGTAAGGGGATGGATGTAGACCAACCTAGAAATTTGGCTAAGTCGGTAACAGTCGAGTAGTTTAAAATGTAAATAGTCAAATAGTAAGAGATAGATTAATGGAACAATTGAAACATGAATGTGGCGTTGCCATGATACGCCTGCTCCAACCCCTGGAGTATTACGAGAAAAAGTACGGAACATGGATGTACGGTCTCAACAAGCTCTATCTGTTGATGGAGAAACAGCATAACCGGGGGCAGGAAGGGGCAGGACTGGCATGCGTGAAGCTGGAAGCAAATCCGGGTGAGGAATATATGTTTCGCGAACGCGCGTTAGGTTCCGGTGCCATCACCGAAATCTTCGAAGCTGTACAGAGTAACTTCAAGGACCTCACTTCCGAACAGTTGCATGATGCGGCATTTGCCAAACGTACTTTGCCCTTTGCGGGTGAAGTATATATGGGGCATCTGCGTTATTCTACTACCGGAAAATCCGGAATCTCGTACGTACATCCGTTTTTAAGAAGAAACAACTGGCGTGCCAAAAATCTGGCTCTCTGCGGAAACTTCAATATGACGAATGTAGATGAAATCTTTGCCCGCATCACCGCTATCGGTCAGCATCCACGTAAGTATGCCGATACCTATATCATGTTGGAACAGGTGGGGCATCGTCTTGACCGTGAAGTGGAACGCCTCTTCAACCTTGCTGAAGCCGAAGGACTGACAGGGATGGGAGTCACCCATTATATAGAAGAACATATCGAACTGGCCAACGTATTGCGTACTTCCAGCCGTGAGTGGGATGGGGGATATGTGATCTGCGGTCTCACCGGAAGCGGCGAATCTTTTGCTATCCGTGATCCGTGGGGTATTCGTCCCGCTTTCTGGTATCAGGATGATGAAATAGCCGTACTGGCTTCCGAGCGTCCGGTGATTCAGACTGCTTTGAATGTTCCCGTAGAAAAAATCAAGGAACTGCAACCCGGGCAGGCATTGCTGATCAGCAAAGAAGGCAGACTGCGGACTTCACAAATCAACAAGCCTCGCGAGCGGCACGCCTGCTCGTTCGAACGTATCTACTTCTCCCGTGGCAGCGATGTAGATATCTATAAAGAACGGAAACTCTTGGGAGAAAAACTGGTTCCGAATATTCTGAAAGCCATTAATAACGACTTGGACCATACTGTATTTTCCTTTATCCCGAATACGGCCGAAGTTGCCTTCTACGGAATGTTGCAAGGGCTGGATGACTATCTGAATGAAGAGAAAGTACGGCAGATTGCGGCATTGGGGCATCATCCCAATATGGAAGAGCTGGAGGTCATTCTTTCCCGCCGTATCCGCAGTGAAAAAGTTGCCATCAAAGATATTAAGCTCCGTACATTCATTGCCGAGGGAAACAGTCGGAATGACCTGGCTGCCCACGTATATGACATCACGTACGGAAGTCTGGTTTCCGGTGTCGACAATCTTGTGATTATCGACGATAGCATTGTGCGTGGTACTACCTTGAAGCAAAGTATCATCGGTATTCTCGACCGTCTTGGTCCGAAGAAGATCGTGATTGTATCTTCTTCTCCACAAGTTCGTTATCCGGACTATTACGGCATCGATATGGCGAAGATGAGCGAATTTATCGCTTTCAAAGCTGCCATCGAGCTTCTGAAAGAGCGGGATATGAAGGATGTGATTGCTGCCGCCTACCGGAAATCGAAAGATCAGGTAGGATTGCCGAAAGAACAAATGGTGAATTACGTGAAGGATATCTATGCGCCGTTCACCGATGAAGAAATATCTGCCAAGATGGTAGAACTCCTGACACCGAAGGGAACGAAAGCGAAAGTGGAAATCGTCTACCAACCGTTGGAAGGACTCCATGAAGCCTGTCCGAACCATCAGGGAGACTGGTACTTCAGTGGAAACTATCCCACGCCGGGTGGTGTGAAAATGGTGAATCAGGCATTTATCAACTACATTGAGCAGATGTATCAATTCTAACAACCATACAACGATTCAAAAATAAGAATGAGAAATGTGACATTAATCCTTGACGACGGGAGCCGGTTTTCCGGTAAGTCGTTTGGCTACGAGAAGCCGGTGGCGGGCGAAGTAGTTTTCAACACCGCCATGACCGGATATCCGGAGAGCCTTACTGACCCTTCCTACGCCGGACAGTTGATGACTCTTACCTATCCTTTGGTGGGTAATTACGGAGTTCCTCCTTTTACCATCGAACCCAACGGACTCGCCACTTTCATGGAAAGTGAAAAGATTCATGCCGAAGCGATCATCGTAAGTGACTACTCTTCTGAGTACAGCCACTGGAACGCAGTGGAAAGCCTCGGCGACTGGCTGAAACGTGAGAAAGTACCGGGCATCACAGGCATCGATACGCGTGAACTGACCAAAATACTTCGTGAACACGGAGTCATGATGGGACGCATCGTCTTCGACAATGAAATTGACAATGGACAATGGACAATTGACAATTACGCTGCCGTGAATTACGTAGACCGTGTTTCCTGCAAAGAAATAATCTCCTATCTTCCCGATGGAACATCCCGTTCTTTTCCATTAACCATGTCCGTCGCGCAGCTTAATTGTCAATTGTCAACTGTCAATTGTCAATTAAAGAAGGTTGTTTTGGTGGATTGCGGTGTAAAAACCAATATTATTCGTTGCTTGTTGAAGCGTGGTGTAGAAGTGATCCGTGTACCTTGGGATTATGATTTTAACGGACTCGAATTTGACGGACTGTTTATCTCCAACGGCCCGGGTGACCCGGATACCTGCGATGCAGCTGTGCAGAATATCCGCAAGGCAATGGCGAACGAGAAACTTCCCATCTTTGGAATCTGCATGGGCAACCAGTTGCTCTCGAAAGCCGGAGGGGCAAAGATTTACAAACTTAAATATGGACACCGTAGCCACAACCAGCCGGTACGCATGGTGGGTACGGAACGTTGTTTTATTACTTCGCAGAATCATGGTTATGCGGTAGACAATAATACGCTGGGGGCAGATTGGGAACCGCTGTTCATCAATATGAATGATGGTTCTAACGAAGGAATCAAACACAAGAAAAATCCTTGGTTCTCTGCACAGTTTCATCCCGAAGCTGCAAGTGGTCCTACGGATACGGAATTCCTGTTCGATGAATTTGTAAACCTGCTTAAATAACCGACTATCATGAAAGAAAATATAAAGAAAGTATTGCTGCTGGGTTCCGGTGCCTTGAAAATCGGTGAAGCCGGTGAGTTTGACTATTCCGGTTCGCAGGCACTCAAAGCCTTGAAAGAAGAAGGGATTGAAACCATTCTTATCAATCCGAATATTGCTACCGTACAGACATCCGAAGGAGTGGCAGATCAAATTTACTTCCTTCCGGTCACTCCGTATTTTGTAGAGAAAGTAATCCAGAAAGAAAAGCCGGAAGGTATTATGCTGGCATTCGGCGGACAGACCGCGCTGAATTGTGGAGTTGCTTTATATAAAGAAGGAATCCTTGAAAAGTATAATGTAAAAGTACTCGGTACTCCCGTACAAGCCATTATGGATACGGAAGACCGTGAACTCTTTGTACAGAAACTGAACGAAATCAATGTCAAGACCATTAAAAGTGAAGCTGTAGAAAATGCGGAAGATGCCCGTCGTGCAGCGAAGGAATTGGGATATCCGGTCATTGTCCGTGCGGCTTATGCGCTGGGTGGCTTGGGCTCCGGTTTCTGTGACAATGAAGAGCAACTGGATGTACTGGTAGAAAAAGCCTTTTCTTTTTCTCCGCAAGTGTTGGTGGAAAAATCGCTTCGGGGGTGGAAAGAAGTCGAATACGAAGTCGTCCGCGACCGTTTCGACAACTGTATTACAGTTTGTAATATGGAGAACTTTGACCCGCTGGGTATTCATACCGGTGAGTCTATCGTTATTGCTCCGTCTCAGACACTGACCAACAGTGAATATCATAAACTCCGTGAACTGGCTATTCGTATCATCCGCCACATCGGTATTGTCGGCGAATGTAATGTACAGTATGCTTTCGACCCCGAATCGGAAGATTATCGCGTCATCGAAGTAAATGCCCGTCTTTCCCGTTCCTCGGCCCTGGCCTCTAAGGCAACCGGATATCCGTTGGCATTCGTGGCTGCCAAACTGGGACTCGGCTACGGACTCTTCGACTTGAAAAACTCGGTGACAAAGACTACTTCTGCTTTCTTCGAACCGGCTTTGGACTATGTGGTATGTAAGATTCCACGTTGGGACTTGGGAAAATTCCATGGTGTAGACAAGGAACTGGGTTCTTCCATGAAGTCGGTAGGTGAAGTGATGGCAATCGGACGTACTTTTGAAGAAGCGATTCAGAAGGGCCTCCGTATGATCGGACAGGGAATGCACGGATTCGTGGAAAACAAAGAACTAGTAATCCCTGATATTGACAAAGCACTGCGCGAACCGACCGATAAACGTATTTTTGTGATCTCAAAAGCCTTCCGTGCAGGATACACCATCGATCAGGTGCATGAACTGACGAAGATTGACAAATGGTTCCTTCAGAAGTTGATGAATATAATGCAAACCTCCAAGGAGCTTCGGCAATTGACAATTGAAAATGGACAATTGACAATGAAGAAAGAAGTTCTTGCAACCAAAGATCCGCAAGGTAATTGTCAATTGTCATTTGTCAATTGTCAATTGAGAAAAGCGAAGCAACAGGGCTTTTCCGATTTCCAGATTGCCCGTGCTATCGGTTATGAAGGTGATATGGAAAATGGAAGTCTGTATGTCCGCAAGTATCGTAAGGCTGCTGGTATCCTTCCGGTGGTAAAACAGATCGATACACTGGCTGCCGAATATCCGGCGCAGACCAATTATCTGTATCTGACCTATAGCGGAGTGGCAAACGATGTACATTATCTGGGTGACCATAAATCCATTGTCGTATTGGGTTCCGGTGCCTACCGTATCGGTTCTTCTGTAGAGTTTGACTGGTGCGGTGTGCAGGCTCTGAATACCATTCGCAAGGAAGGTTGGCGCAGTGTTATGATCAACTATAATCCGGAAACGGTATCTACAGACTATGACATGTGCGACCGTCTCTACTTTGACGAACTGACATTCGAACGGGTAATGGATATTCTTGAACTGGAAAATCCGCACGGTGTCATCGTATCTACCGGTGGCCAGATTCCGAATAACCTTGCCTTGCGTCTGGATGCCCAGAACATTCACATACTGGGAACAAGTGCTCAGAGCATCGACAATGCCGAAGACCGTGAAAAGTTCTCTGCAATGCTCGACCGTATCGGTGTAGACCAGCCACGCTGGCGTGAGTTGACATCGCTGGAAGATATTAACGAGTTTGTCGATGAAGTCGGTTTCCCGGTTCTTGTCCGTCCGTCTTATGTGCTTTCGGGTGCTGCAATGAATGTCTGCTCCAATCAGGAAGAGCTTGAACGTTTCCTGAAACTGGCTGCCAATGTATCAAAGAAACATCCGGTGGTAGTAAGCCAGTTTATCGAACATGCGAAGGAAGTGGAAATGGATGCTGTGGCGCAGAATGGTGAAATCATAGCCTATGCAATCAGCGAACATATTGAGTTTGCCGGTGTACACTCCGGTGATGCTACTATTCAGTTTCCTCCGCAAAAGTTGTATGTGGAAACTGTCCGTCGCATCAAACGCATCAGCCGTGAGATTGCCAAGGCATTGAATATTTCCGGTCCGTTCAACATCCAATACCTGGCAAAAGATAATGATATTAAGGTAATCGAATGTAATCTGCGTGCCAGCCGTTCTTTCCCGTTTGTCAGCAAAGTGCTGAAGATAAACTTCATTGAGCTGGCAACCAAAGTGATGCTGGGTCTTCCTGTGGAGAAACCGGAAAAGAATCTCTTTGAACTGGACTATGTGGGAATTAAGGCTTCGCAGTTCTCTTTCAACCGTTTGCAGAAAGCTGACCCTGTATTGGGAGTGGATATGGCTTCTACAGGTGAGGTCGGCTGTATCGGAAGTGACACTTCCTGTGCCGTACTGAAAGCCATGCTGTCTGTCGGCTACCGTATTCCTAAAAAGAACATCCTGCTTTCTACGGGTACAATGAAGCAGAAGGCTGATATGATGGATGCAGCACGTATGTTGGTAAACAAGGGATACAAACTTTTTGCAACCGGCGGTACTCATAAAACCTTTGCTGAGAACGGCATTGAAAGTACGCTTGTCTACTGGCCGAGTGAAGAAGGACATCCGCAGGCATTGGAAATGCTTCATAATAAGGAAATTGACATGGTAGTCAATATCCCGAAGAACCTGACTGCCGGAGAACTGGACAATGGATATAAAATACGTCGCGCGGCTATCGACCTGAACGTGCCGTTGATAACGAACGCCCGTCTGGCAAGTGCATTTATCAATGCTTTCTGTACGATGACCGTTGATGATATTGCCATCAAGAGCTGGGAAGAGTATAAGTAAGAAATAATAAATTGTTGTATAATAAGTTGGAAAAGTCGTTCCCGTGCATTCGGGGGCGGCTTTTTTTATGAATTTCTGTTTTTGGGATGGTGTCACTATAAGCATGGGATAGTGTCACTATCCTGTCAGTATGCTTACACTATCCTTCCTGTATAGTGTCACTATCTTTTTTTAATGTCTATAAGTTGCATGATTGGACAAATTGGTGTAAATTGCGCAATTATTTCACAAATATTCTAAAACAGGGGAGTAATATGAGCATGGATAATCATATCGTAATTATGGCTGGTGGCATCGGTAGTCGTTTTTGGCCGATGAGTACACCGGAATGTCCCAAGCAATTTATTGATGTAATGGGATGCGGGCGTACGTTGATTCAACTGACTGCTGATCGTTTTGATGGCGTCTGTCCACGGGAAAATGTGTGGGTAGTGACGTCCGAGAAATATATTGATATCGTCCGGGAGCAATTGCCGGAGATTCCTGAAAGCAATATCCTTGCAGAGCCTTGTGCACGAAACACTGCTCCCTGCATCGCCTATGCTTGCTGGAAAATCAAGAAAAAACATCCGAACGCCAATGTGGTGGTGACTCCGTCGGATGCATTGGTTATCAATACAGGTGAATTCCGCCGGGTAGTAGAGAAAGCACTTCGTTTTACTGACAACAGCAGTGCTATCGTAACGCTGGGTATCAAACCGACTCGCCCGGAAACCGGATATGGATATATTGCTGCCGGAGATCAGATCATGACTGATAAAGAGATTTTTACGGTAGATGCATTCAAGGAAAAACCGGACAGGGAGACTGCCGACAGATATCTGGCCGAGGGTAACTACTTCTGGAATGCAGGAATTTTTGTTTGGAATGTGCGTACTATCACTTCCGTGATGCGTGTATATGCTCCGGGCATAGCGCAAATCTTCGATCGTATTTTCCCCGATTTCTATACGGAGAAGGAAAATGAAACGATTAAAAAGCTGTTCCCTACCTGCGAAGCTATTTCCATAGACTATGCCGTAATGGAAAAAGCACAGGAAATCTATGTACTTCCGGCTTCTTTCGGTTGGTCGGACTTGGGGACCTGGGGAGCGCTCCGCGGACTGTTGCCACAAGATAAATCCGGAAATGCTACGGTAGGGGCCGATGTCCGTTTGTACGAAAGCAAGAACTGCATCGTACATACCAGTGAAGAGAAACGGGTCGTTATTCAGGGTCTGGATGGATATATCATTGCTGAGAAAGATAATACACTGTTGATTTGTAAACTGGATGAAGAACAGCGGATAAAGGAGTTTTCAAAGTAATCCTTAATTCTTTTGATATTCCTGAGGCGTCATTCCGGTCATTCGTTTGAAAAACTTGCTGAAAAAAGACGGATTGGGAAAGTTTAATTCATCTGATATCTGATAAACAAGGCGGTTGCTATGTTTTAGCAATACTTTAGCCTCTAGTATAATGGACTGGTTTATCCAGTCCATTACTGTTTGCTGGCTGGTTTGCCGGATTACAGTGTTCAGATAACGGGGAGTGAGACAAAGTTTATTCGCATAGAAACTGACATTCCGCTCTGTCTTGCTATAGGTGTTGACCAAAGAAATGAAGCGCTGAAAAATATCGTTTTGATGGGTTAATGGACTGAGTTCGGCCTGCCCTTTGCTTTTGGCTATATACTCTATATTATATAGTAATCCTACCAGTAAATGCTGAATGACCTCTTTTCTGAATACAGGTTCTTGCAATACACTCCACATGACCGTCACAAAATTCTCTATCTGTATTTGTTCTTCGGTAGACAGTGGAAACAGGAGATTTTTCTTTTGTTGGAGGAAATGGGTGAAGAATTCTTCCTTTCCGGATATCGGCAGAAAGTTCAGGTCTACTGCCATCATGTGAGCATCAAAATCGTGAGATACTTCTATGATTTGTATGATAGAGTTGGGAGCTATCAGGGATATATGGTCGGGCAGGAAAATATATTCGATCAGATTGATTAAAACACGTGCCGAGCCATTAGTGACAATAGCAATACGGCCTTCCTGTAGCCGGTACGGTTGTCCGACACTGAAGATAGTCGTTTCCATTTTAGAGAAACTTGTCACAAATCCGAATTCGGCATTGATGAAGCGAAATTCGTTGTGACGTACTATATTTATATCCTTCAACAGTTGGAGGCCTAATTCCATCGGTTTCTTCTGTTCCATTTTCTCAGTTCTTTTCCGGCAAAGATAAGAAATAGCCCTTGAATCTTCTCTTTTTTTAGGATGAATCGAACTATTGGGACATATTTTCCAACTATCAGAATGTGAAACTATTACTTAAAGGTCTATCTTTGTCTTTTGAAGAATTCATAGAAAAAATGCGTATGAAAAGAATTATTTTTAGTCTTTCGCTTTTACTGTTCATGCCCGGAATGTATGGGCAGACCGGGCATATAACACTAGAAGAATGTCAGCAAAAAACGCAGGATAACTATCCGTTGGTGCGTCAATATGATTTAGTGGAGAAGACGAAAGAATATAATCTGGAAAATGCGGCGAGGGGATACTTGCCTCAGTTTGCTCTTTCGGCAAAGGCGTCTTATCAAAGTGATGTGACGGAGTTACCCATTGCCATTCCCGGTGTGGATATCAAAGGGATGGCCAAAGACCAGTATCAGGTGATGCTGGAGTTACAGCAACAGATATGGGATGGCGGAGGAATCCGGATGCAGAAGAAAAAGGCTACGGCGGAAGCGGAGATTGACAGGGAAAAGTTGAACGTCGATATGTATGCGTTGAATGGCCGTGTGAATGATTTGTATTTTGGAATTCTTATGTTGGATGAGCAGTTGGCTCAGAATGCCTTGCTGCAAGATGAACTGGGACGGAACTTCCGTCAGATTACAGCTTATGTGGACAATGGAATAGCCAATCAGGCCGATCTGGATGCTGTGAAAGTGGAGCAATTGAATACCCGCCAGAAGAGAGTGGAACTGACTTCTTCCCGTATGGCTTATTTGAAGATGCTTTCGTTATTGATGGGAGAGGTGCTTTCGACGGAGACAGTATTGGAGAAGCCTGTTCCTCAAAACGAACTGTCGGCTGTCAGTGAGATTCGCCGACCGGAACTGTCGTGGTTTGACGCACAGGGAGCCGGTTTGCAGGTACAAGAGAAAGCCTTGAATGTGCGCCATCTTCCTCATTTCGGATTGTTTGTGCAGGGAGCTTACGGTAATCCGGGATTAAATATGCTGAAGAATGAATTTTCTCCTTATTATATTGCAGGTATCCGGCTTTCATGGAATTTCGGAAGTCTGTATACGTTGAAGAATGACCGTCGGGTGATTGAAAACAAACGGCAGCAACTGGATAGCAATCGGGATGTGTTTCTTTTTAATACGAGACTGGAAATGACGCAGCAGGATCAGTCTGTCCGTTCGTTGGAGAAGCAGATGCAGGATGATGATGAAATTATCCGGTTGCGTACGAATATTCGTCGGGCTGCGGAAGCCAAAGTAGCGAATGGTACGTTGACAGTGACAGAAATGCTCAGAGAACTCACGAATGAGAGTCTTGCCCGTCAGGCGAAGGCAATGCATGAGATTCAACGGTTGATGGGTATCTATCAATTGAAATATACTACTAATCATTAATAAAAATCTGTCAGATATGAAACGAATGACAAAAATAGGAATATACGGGATGGCAGTATGGATGCTTTCTGCCTGTGGAAACGGAACGCCCGATTATGATGCAACAGGAACCTTTGAAGCTACGGAAGTGATCGTTTCCGCCGAAGCGGCGGGAAAACTGCTGCAACTGGAAGTGGAAGAAGGAACAAGATTGAAAGCCGGCGAAGAAGTAGGGCTGGTAGATACTGTCCAGCTATATCTGAAAAAGTTGCAACTGGAAGCAAGCATGAAATCGGTGGAAAGCCAGCGTCCCGATCTGGCCAAACAGATAGCCGCTACCAAACAGCAAATTACTACAGCGCAAAGGGAAAAGAAGCGGGTAGAGAACCTGCTTGCTGCCGGGGCTGCCAATCAGAAACAACTGGATGACTGGGATGCACAGGTAACCTTGCTTCAGCGGCAGTTGATTGCTCAGGAATCCTCATTGATGAAGAGTACGAACAGTCTGACGGAACAGGGAAATTCGGTCGGTATACAAGTGGCACAGGTAGAAGACCAGTTGAACAAGTGCCATATTCAGTCACCTATTGAAGGTACGGTACTGGCAAAATATGCGGAAGCGGGAGAACTGGCATCCGTTGGCAAACCGTTGTTTAAAGTGGGTGAGGTAGACCGGATGTATTTGCGGGCTTATATTACTTCAGAGCAATTGTCCCAAGTGAAATTGGGGGATAAAGTGACGGTGTATTCCGATTATGGAAATTCGGAACAGAAAGCCTATCCCGGTGTGGTCACTTGGATTTCGGACCGTTCGGAGTTTACCCCCAAAACGATTCTGACTAAAAATGAACGTGCCAATCTGGTATACGCAGTGAAGATTGCCGTGAAAAATGACGGTTCGTTGAAGATTGGTATGTATGGAGGTGTGGTATGGAAAAAGGAGAACCCATAGTCGTTGTAAAGGAAATTAGCAAGAGCTACGAGAAAGTAGAGGCACTGAAAGAGGTTTCTTTTGCGGTAGAGCAGGGAGAAATTTTCGGGTTGATCGGTCCTGACGGGGCGGGGAAGAGTACCTTATTCCGCATCCTGACCACTTTACTGTTGGCTGATAAAGGTACGGCAACTGTCAACGGACTGGATGTGGTGACGGATTACAAACAGATTCGTACGAAAGTAGGATATATGCCCGGACGGTTCTCGCTTTATCAGGACCTTTCCGTAGAAGAGAATCTGGAATTTTTTGCTACGGTATTTCATACGTCGATACAGGAAAACTATGATTTGATTAAAGATATTTATCAGCAGATCGAGCCTTTTAAAAAAAGAAGGGCAGGCGCTTTGTCGGGAGGTATGAAGCAGAAGCTGGCATTGAGCTGTTCCCTGATTCATAAACCTGATATTTTATTTCTGGATGAACCGACTACGGGTGTAGATCCTGTGTCTCGAAAAGAATTTTGGCAGATGCTCCGTAATTTGAGAAAACAGGGGATTACGATCATTGTTTCCACTCCTATTATGGATGAGGCTCGTCAATGCGACCGGATTGCTTTTATTAATCACGGACAGGTGCACGGAATCGATACGCCCGAACGGATTCTTCAGAAGTTTGCTTCCATTCTTTGTCCGCCACCCTTGGAACGGGAGGAGGCGCAACAGATGGCAGCTCCTGTTATCGAGGTGGAGCAGCTGACCAAATCCTTCGGACATTTTACGGCAGTCGATCATATCTCTTTTCAAGTGCAGCGGGGAGAAATTTTCGGTTTTCTTGGAGCCAATGGAGCAGGTAAGACGACTGCGATGCGTATGCTTTGCGGATTGAGCCGTCCGACTTCGGGAGTAGGAAAGGTGGCAGGCTATGACATCTTTCGGGAAGCCGAACAAGTCAAAAGGCATATCGGATATATGAGTCAGAAATTCTCTTTGTATGAGGATCTTAAAGTCTGGGAGAATATCCGTCTCTTTGCCGGAATTTATGGGATGAAGGAGATGGAGATTGAAGAAAAGACAGATGAATTGTTAGAACGCCTGGGATTTGCAGACGAACGAGATACGTTGGTGAAAAAACTTCCTTTGGGTTGGAAACAGAAACTGGCCTTTTCTGTCTCTATCTTCCATGAGCCGAAAATAGTCTTCCTTGATGAACCGACCGGAGGAGTTGATCCTGCTACTCGCAGGCAGTTCTGGGAGCTGATTTATCAGGCTGCCGATCGTGGAATCACTGTATTTGTTACCACACATTATATGGATGAAGCGGAATATTGCAACCGGATATCGATTATGGTGGACGGCCAGATCAAGGCACTGGATACGCCGGCCCGGCTGAAAGAACAGTTTGGTGTGGAGACAATGGATGATGTGTTTCAACAACTTGCCCGCCATGCGGTGCGTAAAGCGGATTGATTATGAAACAATTTATTGCTTTCGTAAAGAAAGAATTTTATCATATTTTCCGTGACCGGCGTACTATGCTGATCCTGTTGGGAATGCCGGTCGTGCAGATTATTCTGTTTGGGTTTGCTATCAGTACGGAAGTGAAGAATGTCCGGCTGGCAGTTCTTGATCCTTCGAATGATGTGGTGACAAGGAAAATTATAGACCGGTTGGATGCGAGTGAATATTTCACGGTTACCACCCGTTTTCATTCTCCACAGGAGATGGAAACTGCCTTCCGGAAAAATAAGATCGATATGGCAATTGTATTTGGAGAGCGTTTTGCCGACGGACTTTATACGGGGGATGCCCGTGTGCAGCTGATAGTCGATGCAACCGATCCCAATATGTCTACCTCGCAGAGTAATTATGCAGCCAGCATTGTTTCTTCGGCAGGACAGGAGATGTTGCCTCCCAATGTGTTCGTTTCGCGTTTGACTCCAGATGTCAAATTGCTGTATAATCCGCAGATGAAGAGTGCCTACAACTTTGTGCCCGGAGTCATGGGGCTGATTTTAATGCTGATTTGTGCGATGATGACCTCTATTTCCATTGTTCGTGAAAAGGAGACGGGCACGATGGAAGTATTGCTGGTATCTCCGGTAAGACCATTGTTTATCGTGCTGGCCAAGGCGGTCCCTTACTTTGTTTTATCTTTTGTCAATCTGACAACCATTTTGCTGCTTTCAGTCTTTGTACTGGATGTGCCGGTAGTGGGGAGTTTGTTCTGGTTGGTGATGGTGTCTTTGCTCTTTATTTTCGTGTCGCTGGCTTTGGGTTTGCTGATTTCCTCTGTGACAAGTACACAGGTGGCGGCCATGCTGGCATCCGGAATGATATTGATGATGCCCACCATGGTTTTGTCCGGAATGATTTTTCCGGTAGAAAGTATGCCGGTGATTCTCCGGGCCATATCGGATATTATTCCCGCTCGCTGGTATATTCAGGCTGTACGCAAACTGATGATTGAAGGAGTGCCGGTTGTGCTGGTACTTAAAGAGATTGGTATTTTGTTGCTGATGGCAGTAGTGCTTATTACCATCAGTATCAGGAAATTTAAATATCGACTGGAATAAAGGAATTTATTATGATAAAATTTCTGATAGAAAAAGAGTTTAAACAGTTGCTTCGCAATTCGTTCCTGCCGAGATTGATTCTTATCTTTCCCTGCATGATCATGTTGCTGATGCCATGGGCTGTGAATCTGGAAATAAAGAATATCCAGCTGAATATTGTAGACAACGATCATTCGGTGATTTCTCAGCGGCTGGTGAATAAGATTGCGGCTTCTACCTATTTCCGTCTGACGGAAGTGCCGGCATCTTATGAGGATGGATTACGGAATATTGAACTGGGAACAGCGGATATTATAATGGAGATCCCCAGGCACCTGGAGCGGGACTGGGTGAACAAAGGAGAAGCCCATATACTGATTGCAGCCAATTCGGTAAATGGAACGAAAGGAGGGCTAGGCAGTTCTTATCTGGGCACTATTATCAATAACTATGCAGCCGAGTTACGTGCAGAATATCCTGATGCCGTATCTGCGTCGGGCAGTGCCCCTTCCATTCGTATCGATACGCAGGGATTATTTAACCCGAATCTGAATTATAAACTTTATATGATTCCTGCTTTGATGGGAATGTTGTTGACTTTGATATGCGGATTTTTGCCCGCCCTGAATGTGGTTAGTGAGAAGGAGGTAGGAACGATCGAACAGATTAATGTGACTCCCGTACCGAAATTTACTTTTATTCTGGCTAAACTTTTACCTTACTGGATCACAGGCTTTATCGTATTGACTTTGTGCTTTTTGTTAGCCTGGCTGCTTTATGGAATAACTCCTGTAGGGCATTTCATCGTGATTTATTTTTTGGCGATTTTGTTTGTATTCGTTATGTCCGGTTTCGGGCTCGTTATATCCAATTATTCGGCAACTATGCAGCAGTCTATGTTTGTAATGTTCTTTTTTATGCTGATTCTGATGTTGATGAGCGGATTATTCACTCCGGTGAGCAGTATGCCTGAATGGGCACAGGTGATCACTTATTTCAATCCTTTGAAGTACTTTATGGAAGGAATGCGTATGGTATACCTCAAAGGAAGCAGCTTGTTGGAACTGCTGCCTGAAATAGGAGTCCTGCTTCTTTTTGCACTGGGTTTCAATACCTGGGCGGTGATCAGTTATCGGAAAAATCAATAATTGAGAATTTGATTATATAAAAAACAGCTCTTATCCTTATTGGTTGGAAAAGAGCTGTTTTTATTATTGTTTTCACCCCTTGGGATGAATCGTGGTTACTGTATTATTTTACTTCGATTTGCTTTTCGGCCTTCTTCACTTCTTCTTCAGAAATCTTAGGAAGTTGGACGCTCAAAACTCCGTTTTCTACTGCGGCAGAAATTTTTTCTTTATCTACATTATCCGGCAGAATCATCGTCTGCTGAAACTTAGAATAAGAGAATTCGCGACGTAGATAGCGACCTTCTTTCTTCTCTTCTTTGTTTTCAGTCTTCTTCTCCATAGAGATAACGAGGTTGTTGTCTTCATCAATGCGAACATTGAAGTCCTCTTTTGTCATTCCCGGAGCAGCCAGTTCAACTTTGTATTCTTTTTCTGTTTCAAAAACATTGATTGCAGGTGCAGTTGCATTTGCTTTTACCATCCAATCGTTATCAAAGAAATCGTTAAAAATACTTGGTAACCAACTTTGAGTTCTTCTAACAGGCATCATAATCTTAGTCTCCTATCTTTTAGTTAAACATTCGGTTTATTTACTCTTGAATTTCGGTTCGCTGCTTTCCGCAGAGGGGGCATCCCGACTCTTGCCGTCTGCTTTTGAACCGTCGTTCACTGCTATTAGTGCAAACCTTATGCCAAAGGAAAACTGAGACTAGAAATGTCTATTTGTCATTTTAATAATGCCAATTTTGCCTGTTTGGTGACAAAATGTAACCGCAGTGTGTTTATTTTATATAATATAGATATTAATTTGATAATCTATTTTTTTTCAATGAGTTTGAATCTTAACCTTAAAGTTTGCCTTTCTTCATTATAATCATGACTGATGATTTTGAAAGTTCCTACCTCTGAGGTATTGGATACATGTAACCCTATACAGGCACAGGCGTCATAATCTCCTATGCGTATAATGCGAAGAGTCTCACTGGCGTCAGCAGGAAGTTTGCTCAGATCTACGATGCCTTTAGCTTGCTCATGAGTCATAAATTCAACAGTTACGGGCAGATTTTGACTGATAACTTCGTTTACCTTATCTTCTATCGCTTGTATCTCCGCATCTGTAGGACAAGTAGGAAGAATATAGTCGCACTTACTCTTTTTCCTTTCTATATGGGCATTTCTTGAGCGAGGGCAACCGAAAGTTTTTACCATAGTGGCATTTAGTAAATGCTCTGCTGTATGCATAGGAGGATACTCCTGTTTGTTGTGATCATTGAGTTGAGGTTGTTGTTCCATAAATTTTTCAATAACTTTTTGTTTTTGATATTTTCTTATTTGCCGGATGGCAGTTTGTACTTTTCTCCCAGGAAATGCGGTTGCTTATCTATCGCTAAATCGATAAACATCTTGACCCTTGCAAATAATTCTCTGATATTGGTTCTCAATCCTGCATAGACGTCTACATCCCTGGCATTAAAACCGATGGCGGTAATCCCATTCTTTTCGGCAAGATAAATAGCCCGCTCATTGTGAAATCGTTGAGAAATGATGGTCAGACGGGTCTGACCGAATACTTCTTTAGCACGCACAACAGAGTCAAGGGTACGAAAACCGGCATAATCTAAATAGATAGACTTTTCAGGAACACCTTTTTGCATAAGCGCTTTCTTCATTTCTTCCGGTTCGTTGTAATCTTCTTTGCGATTATCTCCACTGATAAGAATATAATTAATTTTGCCTGCCTTGTACAGTTCAACCGCCGCATCAATGCGATAGTCAAAATATAAATTGTTATTTCCGCTTTTCAGCTTAGGAGAGGTGCCGAGAAGCAGACCTACATTGTTTGCAGGAATATCACTGATTTCAGTATAGATGCAGGAGGCTGCATTCTTCTTGATGGTCCAGTCGCAGATAAAGATACTGATAACACAAAGTATGGCAATTATCAGTGTGATATAGAATAGCTTTTTTTTCATTTTCCGAATAATTCACTCATATAATCAAGGGAACGGCTAATGTCGAAATACATTTGATTTCCTTCATAGTACTGGCATTTATCAAACTCTATCAGATCACATTTATTGACTAGCGATTGACCTTTCATGTTTTCCATTTTGAATAACATGTTCAGCAGTTGGTATTCGTCATTTACGCAGATAACCTTAAATGCGGTTTCTTCGCTTGTACCGTCACCTGTAAGCGCAATCATAGTAAGCAAGGCTGCGTATCTTTTTGAATAGTGTTTTATTTCCCGGATATCTTTCTGGAGCAAACCGGCTATTCCGTACATATTATATAGTAATTGGAGAGATACCGGATTCTTTTTTAGTAGTTCTTTGCCGATATTATAAGCATCTTCATACTTTTCTTCTTTAATCAACTTTCGGAAATCCTGAAAATCATCCATACTTCCTTTGTAAGCTGGTGTGAATGAATACCCGTAATATAGCATGGCATGATCTTGCCGGGTGAGTAAAGTATCATTTTCTTCAAAACGTTGCATGAGCTTTTGAAACTCCGTATTGTGATTAGTTACGTACTCTTTGATAGCCGGATAATCCACTTTTAATATTTCTTGTGCGGAACAATAAACCTGAAGGCTAAGTATGCTTATAAATAAAAGAGTAATGAGCTTTTTCATGGCAGTTTTTTTTAGGGTATTAAGATTCACAAAAATACCATTCTTTTTTAGGAAACCAAGCGTATAGGCATAAAAAAAGGAGCAACGCCTTGCTCCAACCTTTGTTAACCTTAAATCTAATACTATGAAAAACACATTACAAAGATACGGACTTCTGTGAACTTTGCAAATTAACCAAGAAAAATCTTATGTTATATAACATAGATTAAGAATTTCTCCTTTCCGCTTAACGGATATTCGGTATTTGATCGTTCATATAAAGAGTTTTTTTATCTTTGCAACCAATTTGAATTACTAATCTTTATATACGTATATGAAAAAGAAAAGACTGGGTCAATGGATGTTGTTGGCCATCGTTTGTTTGAGTTTCTCAGTAGGAGAGACCTATGCACAGAAACATGAGTTCGCTAATTACAAGCGTTATGCGACAGAGAATGCAGCACTTGCACAACCTGTAAAGAAGGAAAAAAGAGTGGTCTTTATGGGCAATTCCATTACGGAAGGATGGGTGAGGACACATCCTGATTTCTTCAAAACAAATGGATATATCGGTCGTGGTATCAGTGGTCAGACGTCTTATCAGTTTTTACTTCGTTTTAGGGAAGATGTGATCAATCTTTCTCCGGCATTGGTTGTCATTAATGCAGGAACAAATGATGTAGCCGAAAATACAGGTGCTTATAATGAAGATTATACATTCGGAAATATTGCATCTATGGCAGAACTGGCGAAGGCAAATAAAATCAAAGTGATTCTGACTTCAGTATTGCCGGCTGCTGAATTTCCGTGGAGACGGGAGATTAAAGATGCTCCTCAAAAGATTCAGTCATTGAATGCCCGCATAGAAGCTTACGCCAAAGCTAATAAAATTCCGTTTGTGAATTATTATCAGCCAATGGTGGTGGGCGAGAATAAGGCCTTGAATCCTCAATATACGAAAGATGGGGTACATCCTACAGGAGAAGGATATGATATCATGGAAGCACTCATTAAACAGGCTATTGAAAAAGCGCTTTAATTATAGATAGAGTGTAGATAAAAAATGCCCTTTGATAAGATTTCAAGGGGTATTTTTGTAGGATTGGAAGATGCTAAGATGGGGTATGGGCATAAAAAAAGGAGCAACGCCTTGCTCCAACCTTTGTTAACCTTAAATCTAATACTATGAAAAACACAGTGCAAAGATACGGGCTTTTGCGAAATCTGCAAATTATTTCTCTTAAATAGGTGTTTTTATAACACTAATTAGCAAAAGCTCGGGTTTCTTATAGATTTATTGATATTTATAAGCCGTTTATCCCCACTTTTCTTTCATCAAATCTTCCAGTTTCAGCAGCTCATTCCGATATTGGGCAGCTTCGATAAATTCCAGTTTTTTGGCGGCCTCCTGCATTAATTTGCGGGTACGCTCTATGCTCTTTTCCATTTGAGCTTTGCTCATATATTGTACGATTGGGTCGGCTGCGATATTAGGTGAAGAAGGTTCCACATAAGCGTGTTTTTCTTTCAGCAACTCATCGGCTTCGGAACCTGGACTGCCAAATACAGACAAGTTTCTCGCCTTTTTGATTTGTTGTGGGGTGATGCCGTTCGCTTCATTATAAGCGAGCTGTTTCTCGCGTCGACGGTTTGTTTCATCGATCGTAAGCCGCATACTGTCTGTTATTTTATCTGCATACATGATTACTTTTCCGTTTACATTACGGGCAGCACGTCCTGCAGTCTGGGTCAATGAGCGATGCGAACGGAGGAAGCCTTCCTTATCGGCATCGAGAATAGCGACAAGGGATACTTCCGGAAGGTCAAGACCTTCACGAAGCAGATTGACACCGATAAGTACGTCATAAACGCCTTGTCTCAAGTCATCCATGATCTTCACACGCTCTAATGTATCCACATCGCTATGGATATAGTTACATCTCACATTATTGTTGAGAAGGTATTCTGTCAGCTCTTCCGCCATACGTTTCGTAAGTGTCGTTACAAGTACCCGTTCTTCTTTTTCGATACGCAGCTGAATTTCTTCCATCAGGTCGTCAATTTGATTGAGACTCGGGCGTACTTCAATAACAGGATCAAGCAGACCGGTAGGGCGGATCACTTGTTCTACAACGATCCCTTCCGATTGTATCAGCTCATATTCTGCCGGGGTAGCACTGACATAAATCACTTGTTTTGTCATCTCCTCAAATTCTTCAAATTTCAGAGGGCGGTTGTCCATTGCGGCAGGCAGTCGGAACCCATATTCTACCAAATTGATTTTACGGGCACGGTCGCCTCCATACATGGCGCGAACCTGCGGCACGCTTACATGGCTTTCGTCAATAACCAGCAAAAAGTCATCCGGGAAGAAATCGAGAAGGCAATAAGGACGGGTGCCGGCAGCGCGACCGTCGAAATAACGGGAATAATTCTCAATGCCGGAACAGTGCCCTAATTCCCGGATCATTTCCATGTCATACGTAACTCGCTCGTACAATCGTTTCGCTTCATATTCTTTGCCGATAGATTCGAAGAACGCTACTTGTTTGGTTAAGTCATCCTCTATTTCGTGGATGGCACGAAGAGTAGCTTCCTTGGTGGTCATAAATAAATTGGCGGGATAGATCTTATAAGCTTCGAAAGGAGCGGTAGTCACACCGGTAATCGGGTCCACTTCTTCTATACCATCAATCTCGTCTCCCCAGAAAGTGACACGAAGCAGAGTGTCCGAGTACGCAAGGAAAATGTCGACCGTGTCTCCTTTAACGCGGAAGTTGCCACGATTCAAATCGATATCATTACGGACATACAGGCTGTCCACAAGACGACGCAGAAAAACATTACGGTCAAGCATCCGCCCCCGTTCAATTTCGATTACATTTTTATAGAAATCCGACGGGTTTCCCATACCGTAAATACAGGAGACTGAGGAAACGACTACCACATCTTTCCGGCCTGAAAGCAGGGAGGAGGTAGCGGCGAGACGTAACTTGTCAATCTCGTCATTGATGGCGAGATCCTTTTCTATATAGGTATCTGAATTTGGCAGATAGGCTTCCGGCTGATAGTAGTCGTAATATGAAACGTAATATTCTACGGCGTTATTGGGGAAAAATCCCTTGAACTCGCTGTATAGCTGCGCAGCCAATGTCTTGTTGTGGCTCAAGATCAACGTAGGCTTGTTGATGTTGGCGATCACATTGGCGATGGTGAACGTTTTTCCCGATCCGGTAACCCCCAATAAAGTCTGTGCGGGAACTCCTTGAAGTACCCCCTCAGTAAGCTGGGCGATCGCTTCTGGTTGATCCCCGGTAGGTTTGTAAGCTGATGTTAGTTCAAAATTCATAGTTAAATCCTAAAAAGTGGAGCAATATTCGGCAAAATAATTGAGATAACAAATCATTTTTCCAAATAAATCCTTTACTTTGCAACATATTAATATCATGAAACAGATTCATACAACTAATAATACCAAGAGAACATGATTTGGAATGAGACCATTGAGTGTATGGACCGCGAAAGTCTTCGCAAGATTCAAAGCATACGACTCAAGAAAATTGTGGATTACGTTTATCACAACACGCCTTTTTACCGGAAGAAAATGCAGGAAATGGGTATCACCCCCGATGATATCAATACGATTGATGATATCGTGAAACTGCCGTTTACCACGAAACATGATTTAAGAGATAATTATCCTTTCGGACTTTGTGCCGTGCCGATGAGCCAGATCGTGCGTATTCATGCCTCTTCCGGAACGACCGGAAAGCCGACGGTAGTGGGATATACCCGCAAAGACCTTTCTTCGTGGGCAGAATGTATATCGCGTGCTTTTACTGCTTATGGAGCAGGACGCTCAGATATATTTCAGGTTTCCTATGGTTACGGACTTTTTACGGGTGGCCTGGGAGCACACGCCGGAGCTGAGAATATTGGTGCTTCTGTGATTCCGATGTCCAGTGGTAATACAGAAAAGCAGATTACATTGATGCATGATTTTGGATCAACGGTTCTTTGCTGTACTCCTTCGTATGCACTTTATCTGGCGGATGCCATTAAAGATTCCGGCTATCCGCGGGAGGAATTCCAACTGAAAGTGGGAGCCTTGGGTGCGGAGCCCTGGACGGAGAATATGCGTCATGAAATCGAAGAAAAACTCGGTATTAAAGCATATGATATCTACGGACTGAGTGAAATTGCCGGACCGGGTGTAGGTTACGAATGTGAATGTCAGCATGGTACGCACTTGAATGAGGATCATTATTTCCCGGAAATTATTGATCCGAATACATTGCAGCCGGTAGAACCCGGACAGACGGGCGAGCTGGTATTTACGCACCTGACGAAGGAAGGAATGCCATTGCTTCGTTATCGTACGCGTGACTTGACGGCCTTGCATTATGATAAATGCTCCTGCGGGCGTACATTGGTTCGTATGGACCGTATCCTGGGACGTAGTGACGATATGCTGATTATCCGTGGTGTCAATGTATTCCCGACTCAGATCGAGTCCGTCATTCTTGAGATGGAAGAATTCGAACCACATTATTTGTTGATAGTGGGGCGTGAAAACAATACCGATACGATGGAACTTCAGGTAGAAGTGCGCCCGGATTTCTATTCGGATGAGATTAACCGTATGCTAGCGTTGAAGAAGAAACTGGCAAGCCGTCTCCAAAGCGTACTTGGACTGGGAGTCAATGTGAAACTGGTAGAACCGCGTAGCATTGAACGCAGCGTGGGCAAAGCTAAACGAGTGATTGATAACAGAAAAATTTAAAATAGGTAATAGGTAATAAGTATTAGGTATTATCGTAGCTGCAACATGGAATCCGTGTGGCTATTACCTATTACCTAATATTTAATACTTATTACTTAATACCTAATACTTAAAACTTTACGATAATGGTAGCAAAACAACTTTCTATCTTTTTGGAAAACAAGTCCGGCCGTTTGACGGAAGTGACTGAAGTGCTGGCAAAAGAGAACATCAATCTTTCTGCCTTGTGCATCGCTGAAAATGCTGATTTTGGCATTTTGCGTGGAATTGTATCCGATCCGGATAAAGCATATAAAGCATTGAAAGATAATCATTTTGCCGTGAATATAACAGATGTGGTCGGCATTAGCTGTCCGAATGTGCCGGGAGCTCTGGCAAAAGTGCTGGGATTCTTGTCGGCAGAAGGGGTCTTTATTGAGTATATGTATTCGTTTGCCAATAATAACGTGGCAAACGTTGTGATTCGTCCTAGTAATATGGATAAATGTATTGAAGTACTGAAAGAAAAGAAAGTCGACCTGTTGGCGGCAAGTGATTTGTACAAGCTGTAACCGGACGGCGGACCATAAGCGAACGGTGAACGAAGAACGATAGCGCTGGTATACCAATGACATATAGCGCGCTTGTTGATCGTTCACCGTTTATTATTGACTGTTTATAGCTTCCTGTTCGACGTCGTTTTTTCTCTTTTCGTCGATGTTTAACGCCTTTTATGTATTAAAAAACATAGATTAATTGGTTAATTCCCCGCGAATAAGTAACTTTGCACAATATTTTTTAAAAGGATGAAGAAAAATATCATTATAACTTTGCTCGCAGCAGCCTCTCTGACATCGTGTGGAGAGTACAATAAGTTGCTGAAAAGTACCGATTACGAATACAAGTACGAGGCCGCCAAAAACTATTTTGCTAAAGGGCAGTATAACCGCTCAGCTACCTTGCTGAACGAATTGATTACAATCCTTAAGGGAACCGATAAAGCGGAGGAGTCTCTGTATATGTTGGGTATGAGTTACTATAATCAGAAAGATTATCAGACAGCCGCCCAGACGTTTATCACCTATTTCAACACTTATCCCCGTGGTACTTTCACTGAACTGGCACGTTTCCATGCAGGTAAATCCCTGTTCCTGGATACTCCGGAACCACGTTTGGATCAATCAAGCACTTATCAGGCTATCCAGCAACTGCAGATGTTTATGGAATATTTCCCGAACAGTACCAAGAAGCAGGAAGCACAAGATATGATTTTTGCTTTGCAGGATAAACTGGTGTTGAAAGAACTCTATTCTGCAAAGTTGTATTATAATCTGGGTAACTATCTGGGTAATAACTATGAATCCTGTGTAATTACAGCTCAGAATGCTCTGAAAGATTATCCTTATACAGATTATCGCGAAGAACTTTCCATATTGATTCTGCGTGCCAGACATGAAATGGCCATTTATAGTGTAGAAGACAAGAAGATGGATCGTTACCGTGAAACGATAGATGAATATTATGCTTTCAAGAATGAGTTTCCGGAAAGTAAATACCTAAAAGAGGCTGAAAAGATATTCAATGAATCACAGAAAGTAATTAAAGACTAAATTTAAATAGATTTATGGACTACAAAAAAACGAACGCTCCTGCTACGACGGTAACCCGTGACATGATGGAACTCTGTGCTGACACAGGGAATGTTTATGAAACTGTTGCCATTATTGGTAAGCGTGCTAACCAGATTAGTGTGGAAATTAAAAACGATCTTTCTAAGAAATTAGCAGAGTTTGCTTCTTACAACGATAATTTGGAAGAAGTATTCGAGAATAGAGAACAGATCGAAATTTCTCGTTATTATGAGAAATTGCCGAAACCTGACTTGATTGCTACACAGGAATACATCGAAGGGAAAATTTATTATAGAAATCCGGCTAAGGAGAAAGAAAAACTTCAGTAATTTATTTTCTAACGAAAGAATTGATAGTCAAGTAGTAAGCGGGAAGCATTTTCCTATTCCTTATTGCTTGGCTATTATTGTTTAACTTAACTACTATAGAATACTTATGATTCAACGAATTCAAAGTTTTTACTTATTGATTGTAACAGGGTTGCTGATTACAGCAATGTGTTTACCGATGGGATATTTTATTGACACTACAGGAGAACATCCTTTTAAAGCACTGGGGATAGACGTGAATGGAATTTTCCAGTCTACTTGGGGGATATTTGGTATTCTGATGCTGAGCGCTCTGGTAGCTTTTGCGACTATTTTTCTGTATAAGAACCGAATGTTGCAGATTCGTATGTCAATCTTCAATAGCTTGTTGCTGGTGGGCTATTATATTGCCTTCATTGCTTTTTATTTTGCATTGAAGAGCGATGCCAATCTGTTCCGTATTGGTTGGGCGCTTTGCTTACCATTGGTGTCTATCGTTCTGAATGTGCTGGCTATTCGTGCTATCGGACGTGACGAGGTGATGGTAAAGGCTGCAGACAGACTTCGATAAGAATGCGGGAAGCTCTCGCATTGGGAGTTCCTGATAGAATAAAACAGGCGCAAATTTCGCAGACTCACGGAAATATAAACCGTAGGTTCGAGCGAGATTCGCGCCTGATCTTTTTGGGTATTGCTTCTTATTTCTTTAAATCGAATAGATAAGTGAGCTTCACTGTAATTGTGCCATGAGCCGCACGGGAGAAATAGTCTTTCTTTGTTGTGCTGTAAAAGTCTGACAGAGCAAAATAATAGCGTCCTTCGAGCAGAAAACTACCGGCTTTCTTTGTTCTGAATTCTATTCCGCCGCCTCCGGCTATACCATAATCGAATTTGTTTTGGATTTTATCCCCGTAAACAGCTTTTTGAGTGTCTGTCAGGGCATTCATGTCTATATTCTCCATGCTTTCAGATTCACCGATCAGAAGACCGATCTGAGGACCTGCATTGATAAAGAACTGCAGTCCTTTTTCATTGCCGAAAGCCAAGTGGGCGAGGAAGGGAATGTCGAGATAGGTCATCTTTCGGGTGTACTTGCGGGTAGGATCTTCTACGGTCTGCCCATTTTCATCCATGATTTCGAATAACTCATCCCAGCCGCGCTGTGAGATATTTAACTCTACTTGCGCACCACAGATCATTGCAAAATACTTTTCGGAAATGTAGCGTGCCGTCAAACCTCCGGTAATACCCATCAATGAGTTCTGTTTGATTTTAGGAGTGAATGAAGCACTGTTTAAGTTGACACCTCCATTAAATCCGACAGAAAAGTTCTGGCGTGGTTCGCCGATCTGTGCGGTGGCAGGAAGTGCAAGTCCCATCATCAGGGAAGCGGCAATCAGAAGTGATTTTATCTTTGTCATTTTCGTCTTATTCGAAGTCAAGTTTTACTAATTCAAAATTCTTCGTGAAATGGATAAAGAATACTTTCTTATTAATGAATCCTCCCCAGTTGTTGACACGTTCGAATTTGAAGCCTGTCTGTATCGGAGTCAGGTTCATTTTCGGTAAATTGTTTTCCAGTTCCGAGCCATAGCGTGACAAGCCTTTCAGGAAGAAGAAGCCTGTGTCGAAACCAAGCATTCCGTAGCTTGGGAATTTACTCACCAAGTCCTTGCTATACCATTTGTGATAATTGTTGGTGAACTGTATGGCAGCCGGAAACAATGTATTTGTGTAGAACGATGAATAGAAATAGGTATCCAGTTCAAAGAAACTTTCCAGGTGATCCCGGGTATATGTCTGCCATTCGGGATAACCGAACAGATGAATATTCTGCTCCGGAGTATCTCTGACCAGTAGAATCAGTTGAGGAAGAATCTTGATTAACATGACATTTTTGCCGGAAGTCGGAATGAAAATATTGTCTTTGTCAGAGCGGAGAGCTTCCTTCAGCATATCCTTGGTTGCGTTTTCATTGACGGTTTTCATTGACATTCCCTTGCTCTTCAGCTCTTGTTTCATGCCGCTGATAAACTCGGCTTTTTCTTTATCTTCGCTGGTTGGTTCAATAAAGATGACATGGGCATTGGGGAATTGACGGGTAAAGTGTTCGTATACTTCCGAATATAAATAGGATTGCGGGGTATTAATCTGGTAGATGGCAGGATTATTAAATACTTCTTCCCCTTTCGAAGAGAAAGGAATCACCAGTCGTATATCATTCTTTTCTGCAAAAGTAGATAAAGGTTTGATCTGTTGCTGGTGCATCGGACCGAAAATGACATTCATGTTCTTCATCTCATTTTTCGCCAGAATAGTATTTAATGTAGAAACATCTTTTCCACAGTCATATACATATAGATCAATAGAAGTACCCGTACGTTTCAGGCTGTCTACCGCCATCAGGAAACCTTCGTAGTATTCCACCATACGTTTGTCTTCCTGGAAAGGCAATAGCAGGGCCGCTTTGATAGTAGAGATTGCCTGAGGGGCTTCTTTGCTCTTGCGGAAAAGCTCATTGTTACTGGGGGGGATAGCGTACGGATCCTCTTTGGGAGTCGTCGGTTGCATGGTGGTTGCACTGGGATAGGGGATACAGAGATATTGTCCCTTTTTCATTCCCTTTTTCAGTTCGGGATTGGCTGCAATCAATTCCTGTTCGCTGATTCCATATTCGCGGCTTACACTGAATACGGTTTCTTTGCGTTTTACCTTATGCATATCTTTGCATCTAGATTGTACAGGCCCCTGTATAGCGGGTTTTTCAGCCGGTGTTTGCGTAGTTTCCGTTTCCTGCTCTTGTTCCAACGGAATGAGAATAACCTGACCGATACGGAAGTTTTCGGCGCTCAATCCCGGATTGGCTTCACAAATGGCTTTTGCAGATATATTATAAATGGTAGTCAGTTTGTATAAAGTTTCTCCGGCTTGAATCGTATGGAATGTTTCCCCTTTTTGGCTTTCTTTTCCTTTAGGGATTTTTATAGCTTGTCCGGCATAAATTTTCTCATCACATCCGGGATTCAGACGTATGATGTCGTTTGTTGTGACATTATACATCTTGGCAATGGAGTATAAACTCTGTCCTTTTTCAATGGTATGCAAGAAATAAGATTGGTTCTCTTGTGCATAACTAATAGCGTATGAGGCGCTTATAAAAAGCAAAAATAAGAATATTCGGCTTATCGGTTTCATCAATTTATAACTATTGGTTCTTGAAATCAAGGAACAAAGGTACGAATAATGCCCTATATCTTCATAAGATTTGAGTTAAGAAAATAATATTGTGCTTTTTTAGGAGCATATTTCAGTCGGAAACATTAATTTTGTACCGTTTATGAAGGATATGAATATGCAAGAAACAGAATATATTAATGTGTATGGTGCCCGTGTGCACAATTTGAAAGATATTGATGCTGAAATTCCCCGTAACAGTTTGACAGTGATTACCGGATTGAGTGGTAGTGGTAAATCTTCCTTGGCTTTCGATACGATATTTGCCGAGGGACAGCGCCGCTATATCGAGACTTTTTCGGCCTATGCCCGCAACTTTTTGGGGAATCTGGAACGTCCGGATGTCGATAAAATAACAGGGCTGAGTCCGGTTATCTCTATCGAACAGAAAACTACGAATAAAAATCCCCGTTCTACCGTGGGAACAACAACGGAAATATACGATTATCTTCGTCTGCTCTATGCCCGTGCAGGTATTGCTTATTCGTACCTGTCAGGAGAGGAGATGGTGAAATATACGGAAGAACAGATTCTGGATTTAATCCTGAAAGATTATAAAGGAAAGAAAATATACTTGCTCGCACCCTTGGTTCGTTCGCGTAAGGGACATTACAAAGAACTCTTCGAACAGGTGCGAAAGAAAGGATATCTCTATGTACGGATAGACGGCGAACTGCGTGAAGTGACGCACGGCATGAAACTCGACCGTTACAAGAATCATGATATTGAGGTAGTCATTGATAAACTGATAGTAGCCGAGAAAGATGATAAACGCCTGAAACAGAGCGTGGCAACTGCTATGCGCCAAGGTGATGGTTTATTGATGATTCTTGATGCGCAGACAGAAAGTGTCCGTCATTACAGTAAACGCCTGATGTGTCCGGTTACCGGACTGTCTTATCGGGAACCGGCTCCTCATAACTTCTCGTTCAACTCTCCGCAGGGAGCGTGCCCGAAATGTAAAGGATTAGGCGTGGTCAATCAGATTGATGTCGATAAAGTGATTCCCGACCGTGAACTTTCCATCTATGAAGGAGCGATAGCACCTTTGGGAAAATACAAGAATGCCATGATTTTCTGGCAGATCGGTGCTTTGCTGGAGAAGTATGAAGCCACTTTAAAAACTCCGGTGAAGGAATTGTCGGATGATGCGGTTGAAGAAATATTATATGGTTCGGATGACCGGATCAAGATCAAGAGTTCGCTGATAGGAACTTCTTCTGATTACTTTGTAACCTATGAAGGAGTCGTAAAATATATCCAGATGCTTCAGGAAAAGGATGCTTCTGCTACCGCGCAGAAGTGGGCGGAGCAGTTTGCCCGTACCACTGTTTGTCCGGAATGTAAAGGTGCCCGGTTGAATAAAGAAGCATTGCACTTCCGTATTCATGACAAGAACATCAATGACTTGGCCAATATGGACATCAATGAGCTATATGACTGGTTGATGAACGTAGATCAATTTCTGTCCGATAAACAAAAGAAAATCGCAGCCGAGATTCTGAAAGAAATTCGTACGCGTTTGAAATTCTTGTTGGATGTAGGATTGGATTATTTGGCATTGAACCGTAGCTCGGTCAGCCTGTCCGGTGGTGAAAGTCAGCGTATTCGTCTGGCTACACAGATCGGCTCGCAATTGGTGAATGTGCTTTATATTCTGGATGAACCGAGTATCGGGTTGCACCAGCGTGACAATCTGCGTTTGATCCGCTCGTTGAAAGAGCTTCGTGATATGGGAAACTCGGTTATCGTTGTTGAACACGATAAAGATATGATGCTGGCTGCCGATTATGTGATTGATATGGGGCCTAAAGCCGGTCGTCTGGGTGGGGAGGTAGTCTTCTCGGGAACCCCGTCAGAAATGCTTCAAACCGAAACGATGACTTCGCAGTATCTGAACGGAGAGATGAAAATAGAAGTACCCGCCAAGCGAAGAAAAGGAAATGGAAAATCTATCTGGCTGAAAGGAGCGAAGGGAAATAATCTGAAAAATGTAGATGTTGAATTTCCGTTAGGGAAGTTGATTTGTGTGACCGGAGTATCCGGAAGTGGTAAATCGACGTTGATTAATGAGACTTTGCAGCCGATTCTTTCACAGAAATTCTATCGCTCTTTGCAGGATCCTTTGGAATACGATTCTATAGAGGGACTGGAAAACATAGATAAGGTAGTGGACGTAGATCAATCTCCGATTGGTCGTACCCCCCGTTCCAATCCGGCCACTTATACAGGTGTATTTTCTGATATCCGTAACTTGTTCGTAAGCCTTCCGGAAGCTAAGATTCGCGGTTACAAGCCCGGACGCTTCTCTTTTAATGTATCGGGCGGTCGTTGTGAAGCCTGTACCGGAAATGGATACAAGACGATTGAAATGAACTTCTTGCCGGATGTGTATGTGCCTTGTGAGGTTTGCCACGGCAAGCGGTATAATCGCGAAACGCTTGAAGTACGTTTCAAAGGAAAGTCTATTGCTGATGTGCTTGATATGACTATAAACCGTGCTGTCGAATTCTTTGAGAATGTGCCGCAGATTCTGAATAAGATAAAAGTCTTGCAGGATGTCGGTTTGGGCTATATTAAATTAGGGCAGTCATCTACTACCCTTTCTGGTGGAGAGAGCCAGCGTGTGAAACTAGCAACAGAATTGTCCAAGCGAGATACCGGTAAAACACTTTACATTCTCGATGAACCGACTACCGGACTTCACTTTGAGGATATCCGTGTATTGATGGGGGTACTTAATAAGCTGGTGGACAAAGGTAATACCGTCATTGTAATCGAACATAACCTGGACGTTATCAAGATGGCGGATTATATCATAGACATGGGACCTGAAGGTGGTAAGGGCGGGGGAGTACTCCTTAGCTACGGAACACCGGAAGAGGTTGCGAAGAGCCAGAAAGGTTATACTCCTAAGTTTCTTCGCGAGGAATTAGGACTTTAATATTGAAGTATAAGTGTCGGCTTACTAAAAAGAAACAACAAGATGAAAATCAATAAAACGAATGCGGCGCGTTTGCTGGATAAAGCTAAAATAGCGTATGAACTGATTCCTTATGAAGTTGACGAAAACGATCTGAGTGCCATTCATGTAGCTGCCAGCTTAGGCGAGAATATAGAACAGGTATTTAAGACACTGGTTCTTCACGGTGACAAAAGCGGTTATTTTGTTTGCGTCATTCCGGGTGAGCACGAAGTCGATCTGAAGCTGGCAGCAAAGGCTTCGGGCAATAAAAAGTGTGATCTGATACCGGTGAAAGAACTTCTTCCGCTGACGGGATATATCCGGGGCGGCTGTTCGCCTATTGGCATGAAGAAACATTTTCCTACTTATATTCATGAAACCTGCCGGCAATTTCCGTATATTTATGTAAGTGCCGGTGTACGGGGGCTGCAGATAAAGCTTGCGCCGGGTGATTTAATCCGTGAATCGAGGGCAGAAATTTGCCGTTTATTTGAGGAATAAATCCAAAAAAGTATATATTTGCAGAATATATGTCATTAGAAAAATTATCAATCATTAATTAATAAATTTATATCTATGTTTGACAAACACCCTAAAGGACTGATAGCAGCCGCTTTAGCCAATCTAGGTGAACGCTTTGGCTTCTATACAATGATGGCGATCCTCGTGCTTTTCTTGCAAGCTAAGTTTGGAATGAATGGAAAAGAAGCGGGATTTATTTATTCAACTTTCTATTTTTCCATTTACATTCTTGCTTTGGTTGGAGGTATTATCGCCGATAAGACACGAAACTACAAAGGAACTATTTTCACGGGAATTGTGCTGATGGCAGTGGGATACTTGTTGTTGGCTATTCCATCCAAGACTCCGGTAGACAATCAGACCTTTTATCTGGTCATTACTTGCGCCAGCTTGTTTGTGATTGCATTTGGTAATGGATTATTTAAAGGAAATCTGCAAGCTCTGGTAGGGCAGATGTACGATAATCCTCAATATGCCAGCATGCGTGACTCCGGTTTCTCCTTGTTTTATATGTTCATTAATATCGGTGCAATCTTTGCTCCGTTTGCAGCGGTAGGTGTACGTAACTGGTGGTTGTCTACTTTCGGTTATAATTACGATGCTGATCTTCCTGCATTATGTCACGGTCATTTGGCTGGTACTTTGTCGCCCGAAGCTACTGAAACTTATCATACGTTGGTAGAGAAAGCTTCCAACGCTCCGGTACAGGATTATACAGCTTTTGCATCCGATTACCTGAATGTCTTTACTACAGGTTTCCATTATGCATTTGGAGTGGCTATCATTGCTATGGTCATTTCTTTGACTATCTATTTGCTGAATAAGAGAAACTTCCCCGATCCCAGCAAGAAAGCCGCTGCGTCTTCAGCATCTTCGGCTACTGTAGAAATGAGTATTCAGGAAGTGAAACAACGTATGTATGCCCTGTTCGCAGTGTTCGGAGTTGTTATCTTCTTCTGGTTCTCTTTCCATCAGAATGGTTTGACTTTGACATACTTTGCAAAGGAATACACTGACCTTAACTTGTTTGGTATGCCTATTTCCGCTGAGTTGTTCCAGTCGTTGAATCCGTTCTTTGTTGTTTTCCTGACTCCTGTGATTATGGCAATCTTTGCCAGCCAGCGCAGACGTGGAAAAGAGCCTTCTACTCCTAAGAAGATTGCAATTGGTATGGGTATTGCCGCATTGGCCTTTATCGTAATGGCTGTCGGTTCTTATTTTGCCAATCTGCCTTTGCACAAGGACATTATCGCTGTAGGAACTTCACCGGTGAAAGTGACTCCGTTCTTGTTGATGCTGACTTATCTGATTTTGACGGTAGCTGAATTGTATATTTCTCCGTTGGGAATTTCATTTGTGTCTAAAGTAGCTCCTCCGAAATACCAGGGTATTATGCAGGGAGGCTGGTTAGGTGCGACTGCACTTGGCAATCAGCTGTTGGTGATCGGTGCTATTTTGTATGAATCCATTCCTATCTGGATGACATGGACAGTATTTGTGGTAGCTTGTACTATTTCAATGTTTACCATGATCTTCATGCTGAAATGGCTGGAACGCGTAGCGAAATAAGCCCGCTTGGTAATAAATAAACGAATGCCCCGGAACATTGATTGAGTAACAATCTGTTCCGGGGCATTTTGTATATGGTTACCTTACTTTTCAGATATCCAGTCCCATGATATAATCATTCATATAGTACCCGTTGCCAATCGGAAAATCCCCTTCCCGCAATTTTCTCATACCCATCCGTTCATAGAACAGTAAAGCCTTGTTGTTACGGTTCACGTTAAGCTCCATTAAGCAAGGTTCCGGATGCACCTCCTTGATATATCTGACAGCCTCTCTGAATAAAAAACTACCGCAGTGTGCGCCTTGAAAATGGGGGAGGACATAGATTTTCTGCAGATGGAATACATTCTCTTCCTGTTGCTGTACGGAGACATAGCCACAGGGCTCATCTCCTTCATATGCGATAAAATAAACATGACCTTCTTCTTCCATTTGTTTCCGGATATTTTCGGGAGAGTACATCCAGTCCATCATATAGTCCAGTTGTCCGGGAGATAAGATCTCTTGGTAAGTGGCGGGAAATACTTCACCGGCCATTTGGTTGATCAGACCGCAATCATCTATCCTTGCTTTTCGAATAGTAAACATACGTATTTTCTTTTTTGTGGTTTTATGAGCTGCAAATATAGCTATTATTTCTTTTTATAATAAGGAGAAAACTTCTTAATGATTTAATTATTATTAAATTATAGTACTTTGTAATGCAAGGTACTAGAGTAATGCATATATTTGTCCTGTCAAAAAGAAAAATAACAATGAATGTAGACAATGTAAAATCTCAGATGAGAAAAGGCATGTTGGAGTATTGCATCATGCTTTTACTGCACAAAGAGCCGGCTTATGCTTCTGATATTATTCAGAAGTTGAAAGAGGCACAGCTGATTGTGGTGGAAGGTACCTTATATCCATTGCTGACACGTTTGAAGAATGACGATTTGTTGAGTTATGAATGGGTAGAATCCACGCAGGGACCTCCTCGCAAGTACTATAAGCTCACAGAAAAAGGAGAGGCTTTTTTAGGCGAGCTTGAGATATCCTGGAAGGAACTGAACGAAACCGTGAATCATATTGCTAGTAGATAATTCGATAAAGAAGAAATAATAATGAAAAAAACATTAACTGTAAATTTGGGAGGAACTGTCTATCATATAGATGATGATGCCTATCGTTTGCTGGACGATTATCTGTCCAACCTGAAACATTTTTTTCGCAAACAGGAGGGGGCGGAAGAGATTGTGAATGATATCGAGATTCGTATTGCCGAGCTGTTTGCCGAGAAAGTGTCCGCAGGGAAGCAAGTCATTACTATTGCCGATGTGGAAGAAATAATTGCCCGGGTAGGCAAACCGGAAGATTTTGGTGTATCTGACGACGAATCCGAACCGCATAAGAAGGAACAGACAGCTTCTTCCGGTCAGGGGTATACACGGACCACTACAGCCCGTCGCCTGTTCCGTGATCCGGATAATAAGTTGCTTGGAGGAGTAGCTTCCGGGCTGGCAGCTTATTTTGACTGGGATATCACGCTGGTGCGTATCCTGATGATCGTATTATTGTTTGTTCCCTATTGCCCGATGATTATCCTTTATATTATAGGATGGATTATCATTCCCGAAGCACGTACGGCAGCAGAGAAGCTGAGTATGCGTGGCGAAGCGGTAACCATAGAAAATATAGGCAAAACGGTGACGGACGGATTTGAACGGGTTGCCGACGGGGTCAATAACTTTGTGAACTCGGATAAACCGCGTACCTTTCTGCAAAAAGTAGGAGATGTATTTGTCACGATCGCCGCTATCATTCTTAAGATATTCCTGGTAGCTCTTGTCATCATTTGCTGTCCGGTATTGTTCGTGCTCGCTGTGGTGATAGTAGCTCTTGTGTTTGCGGTGATTGCTGCGCTTGTTGGCGGCGGAGCTCTGCTTTATGAAATGCTTCCGGCTATTGACTGGACGCCCATAGCTACCATATCTCCTGTGATGACATTGCTTGGCACCATTTCAGGAATTGCACTCATTGCCATTCCATTAGGAGCTTTTCTGTACACTATAATGCGTCAGTTGTTTCATTGGTCACCGATGGGGACCGGCTTGAAATGGTCTCTGTTTATCCTATGGGTATTGGGACTGGTCATCGTGATTATCAATTTGTCAGCTCTCGGATGGCAGCTGCCGTTGTATGGACTGCATTGCTTTTAATGTAAGATCGTTCTATTAAAAAAGAATAATATTTATTCTTTTTCTGAGAAATGTGCCCCGATAGTGTGTCTGGGGTACATTTTTTGTTTGTCCCTCTTTGTAAATCGAGATTTTTAATTAAGTTTGTGAGGACTTATTCAATAGATAAAGAAAATGGGTGAACATATATGTTTCAGGAGAAACGAACGTTTGGCTACCGTTAATCCTTATTGGAGAGGAAATCCGATGGTACGCGGACGTTTTTTTAACAGGCAGCACCGTTTCCGCCCCGGTATGGGAAGTGTGTTGAAATGGCGGTTGTCCCCCAATCCTCAGCGGAAAGAAAAGAAAACGGTGAAGTGGGACCCGAAAGTCTGTTATCTTCGTTCGCTGGATGCTGTGGTGGGAGATTCTTTAATATGGCTGGGACATAATTCCTTCTTCCTTCAGTTGGCAGGTAAAAGAATCATGTTCGATCCGGTTTTCGGAAACATCCCTTTTGTGAAAAGACAGAGTGAGTTTCCTGCCAATCCCGACATTTTTACAGAAATTGATTACCTGCTTATCAGTCATGATCATTTTGACCATCTGGACAAGCAAAGTATCACCCGTTTGCTGAATAATAATCCGCAGATGAAATTGTTTTGCGGTTTGGGAACCGGAGAACTGATAAAGAGCTGGTTTCCGGAAATGAGAGTGATTGAGGCCGGCTGGTATCAGCAACTGGAAGATGAAGGGCTGAAAATAACTTTCTTGCCGGCACAGCATTGGAGCAAACGCTCCGTACGTGATGGAGGGCAGCGATTGTGGGGAGCTTTCATGCTGCAGGGGAATGGTGTTTCTCTCTATTATAGCGGAGACACAGGGTATTCTACCCATTTTAGGGAAATCCCGGATCTGTTCGGAGCTCCGGACTATGCCTTGTTGGGTATCGGTGCATATAAACCCCGTTGGTTCATGCGTCCCAATCATATTTCTCCTTATGAATCACTGACTGCCTCCGAAGAGATGCACGCAGGAATAACCATTCCGATGCACTACGGTACATTTGATTTGTCTGATGAACCCTTGCATGATCCGCCTAAAGTATTTGCGGCAGAAGCAAAGAAAAGAAAGATTCGTGTGGAAATCCCTTATCTGGGAGAAATCGTAAAACTGAGTAAAAGAAAGTAATTATAAAATAAACTGAGAGATGAAGAAGTTAGAAGTAAAAGACCTGAAAGAAAATTTCTTTGAGGCGATTGGCAAAGAATGGATGTTGGTTACTGCTGGCACCAAAGAGAAATTTAATACAATGACTGCCAGTTGGGGTGGTATTGGCTGGCTTTGGAATAAGCCCGTTGCTTTTGTTTTTGTCCGCCCCGAACGATATACGTATGAGTTCATCGAGAAAAGTGATTATCTGACACTTTCTTTTTTAGGCGAAGCAAATAAGAAGATTCATGCAGTTTGTGGCTCAAAGTCCGGTCGTGATACGGATAAGGTGAAAGCAACCGGGTTAAAGCCGGTCTTCACAGAACAGGGGAATGTGCTTTTCGAACAGGCCCGCCTGAGTCTGGAAGGAAGAAAACTGTATGCGGATAACATTAAACCTGAATGTTTCCTGGATAAAGAGTCCTTGGAAAAATGGTATGACGATGCTCATGGAGGTTTTCATAAAATGTATATAGTAGAAATCGAAAATATTTGGGAGGGAGATTAATTCTCCCTTTTTTTATTTTTTATCGGTAAAGCTTTGATAAGTGATATAAATATTATACATTTGCCCTAAACTAAACTATTGTAACACAACTAAAACTAAGCGTTATGAAAACAAAAATGTTCTTTCTTGCAGGTATCTGTGCTGCACTCGCAGCTTGTAGTAGTGATTCGGATGATGTGTCTTCTTCTCCATCCAATACTCCGGCGATATTAGAGGTTGTTTCCTATAAGTTTGTGCAGGAGGAAACGGATGTAGTAGAGCGGGTTGAATATCCTGTAGTAGTCTTGCAACATAAAGTAAATGATAAAGATGAACCTCTTCCAATGATATATGCATGGGATGTGGAAGAGGAAGAGAACTCTTTATTTGTATTGACTGAAGGTTCTTTGCCTGTTAATGCTGAAAATTTGGCGGATTTGAAGATTCCTGTTCCTTTCATTGATGCTGGAGGTAAGCTTTTTATAGACGGAACGGGTGCGAAGACTCCGTTGATTTTTGGAGAAACATTAAAAGTAAAGAATGGATCACGTTCTATTGGAAATGTAAAGTATGAGATACCTCCCTATTCAACTTATGAGTTAACAAAACAAGAATGTGGATATCGATGTACCTTAACTTTTTATTTGGTACTGAAGGCCGTAAATAAAGGGGAAGAATACCATTTAAAAGGCAGATGGACTGGAGAACAATTAAGGGAGCAAAAAATGGGATTAATTGATTTATCAGACGAAAAAGGTGCTGAAAAAACTGTTTTAATGGAGGCTCCGATTGAGCTATTTGAAAAGGATTATGAAACAGGTCTAGATTGAATCATAGACCTTATCTAAGTATATAGTAGCAATCGAAAATATATATCATGAGTAAAGTCTAGCGGATTTTAGATGTAATGCAGAAGGCTCTGAACTCAATTTGATTTGAGAACAGAGCCTTCATTATTTGTCTTATATCAAAGATTTATTTTGCAGGAGCCTTCAGCCACTTATCCAGCCACTCAAAGAAAGTGCGTTGCCACAAGACACCATTCTGCGGTTTCAGTACCCAGTGGTTTTCATCCGGATAAATCAGCAACTCTGCAGGTACACCACGCATTACAGCGGCATCAAATGCAGCCATAGCCTGGTTAGCCAAAATACGGAAATCTTTTTCTCCATGAATACAGAGAATCGGAGTATCCCATTTTTCCACGAAGAGGTGAGGGGAGTTGGCGAAAGTACGTTGTGCTATCGGATTCTGTTTTTCCCAGTACGCGCCGCCCATATCCCAGTTGGCAAACCATTTCTCTTCTGTTTCCAGATACTGCATTTCCATATTGAAGATTCCGTCATGAGCGATAAATGCCTTGAAACGTTTGTCGTGATGACCGGCTAACCAATATACGGAGAATCCTCCGAAACTAGCGCCCACACATCCCAGACGATCTTTATCTACATACGATTCTTTTGCCATCTCGTCGATAGCAGTGAAATAGTCTTTCATACACTGGCCACCATAATCACCACTGATCTGTTCGTTCCATTCCACTCCGAATCCCGGTAATCCGCGACGGTTCGGGGCTACAATGATATAGTCGTTGGCAGCCATAATCTGGAAGTTCCAGCGATAAGACCAGAACTGGCTTACCGGACTTTGAGGGCCACCTTCACAGAACAGCAATGTCGGATATTTCTTGTTCGGATCGAACTGGGGAGGATAGATCACCCATGTCAACATATCCTTGCCATCCGTCGTTTTCATCCAGCGACCTTCTACCTTGCCCATTTCCAGCTGATCATAAATCTCCTTGTTCTCCTGTGTCAGTTGAGTGGCAGAACCATCCAATGCTACCGCATAGATCTCATCACCCATACTCATTGAGTGGCGTTTAGCAATCAGTTTGTCACCGAAGAGTGCTACCCCTTCATAATCATACATACCCGAAGTAATCGCCTTTACAGAATCATTCGTCAGGTCAAGAGAATAAATCTGAGTTTCTCCGTGCCATACACCTGTAAAATAGATGGTCTTGGCATCGTTGCCCCAGACAAACGCATCCACATTAGACTCAAATGCTTTGCTGACAAAACGCTTCTCTCCGGTTTCCAGATTCATGATAAACAAACGGTTCAGATCAGCTTCGTATCCATCGCGCTCCATGCTTTGCCATGCAATGTACTTGCCATCCGGAGAGTATTGCGGATTGGTGTCATACCCCTTGTTTTCTTCGGTGATATTATCCGTTTTCTTTGTATTCAGATCATACACATAAATATCCGAATTGGTAGAAACAGCATATTCCAGCCCCGTTTTCTTGCGACAGGTATAAGCCACTTTGTCCGAAGTCGTATTCCACGCCAGCTGCTCAATGCCGCCCCAAGGTTTCATCGGACTTTCGTATGGTTCTCCTTCCAGTATATCCACGATATTGGAAATACCGTTACCGTCAAAGTCTGCCACGAAAGGATGCGGAGCAGTTGTCACCCATTCATCCCAGTGCTTATACATCAGGTCGGTGACAATAATACCTGTAGCTTTCGGCAGATCCGGATATTTATCGGCAGTGCTTTCTTTGGTTTTCACTTGCGAGATGAACAGCAGTTTCTTGCCGTCCGGTGAGATAGAATAACCCTCGATGTCACCATCGTAGTTGGTCAGTTGTTTACGGCCGCTACCGTCCGGATTCATTTCATATAGTTGGCTGCTTCCGTTGTCGTTGCTCAGGAAAGCCAGCTTCGATCCTCCTTTTATCCAGGTCACCTCATTCTCCTGATAAGGAGTGCGGGTGATTTGCCGGTTATCGCTGCCGTCCGCGTTCATGACGAAAACTTCGCGATTACTCTTGTTCTCCGGTACACTGTAGTATGCTACCGTATACGCAATTTTCTTTCCGTCGGGCGATACCGCCAGTCCTCCGATACGTCCCATTGCCCAAAGGGCTTCAGGCGTCATACGCTTCCCTTCGATCTTAATATCGGATTTTTCGATAAGCACCTGATCCGTTTTGCCCGCGTCTTTTGTTCCGCCGCAGGCAGCTAACAACATTGCTGCCGACATCATAAATAGATTTGCTTGTCTCATATTTTATAAAAATGTTTATTTTCTTGCGAAGATAATGAAAAAAGGATTTAAATCTGCTTTTTCTGCCAGTTTCCTTTCTTCATATACCAGTAGCAGAAGAGGAGGATAAAGATTCCATACACACTTTCTGTTGTCCAGGCAAACGCAATGTCCATTTTAAGGTAAAGAATAAAATAAGTAGCGTAAGCTACATAAATTGTCAGTACACAAAGTTCCATGGCCAGTGCCGTGCGTGTGTTACCTGTTCCCGATACCGACTGGAAATACACATTGGCTGGTACCAGCACTACGTAGGCTGCGCATAATACCCATAAAGAAGGGATGGACGCATCCCTCAAATCGGGCATATCCGTGTATATGCGCAGAATCAGGTCGGGAAACAGACAGAAGAATATCAATATCGGCAGTACGAACACATATCCGATACGGATGTGCTGATTGATGGTTCCCCGTACACAATCTTTTTCGCCCGCACCGATAAGGTTGCTGACCAGAGATCCGCAGGTTGCAGCAAAAGCCATGGCGATCATAAACGGGATACCCGACACATTCCGGATAATGTTCGCGATAGCCAATGACCGTTCTCCCAGGTGTTCCACGAACAGGAAGAACATAAACCAGGTAGATAAAGAAACGAAGTTTTGAATCATTGTCCACACGGAGACATTGAGAATCCGCTTCAATGTCCGGCTTTGGAATTTCGGCAGGATATTCAGTGCATACTTCTTGCAGTCGATCCGCTTCCAGGTATAGATGATAAAGAAAATTACCGATACCAGCTCAGCCAGGGATGAACCGATGGCTGCACCGGCAATGCCCAGTTGCGGGAAACCGAACTTACCGAAAATCAGGATATAGTTGAATACCACGTTAGAAAGCACCATCACGATGGAATTCAGCGTCAGCGTCTTGGTCTGTGTCGTACCGACAAAGAAGGCGCGGAACATCACTCCGACAAATGAGAAAAAGAACCCGTACACCCGCCAATGAATATAACTTTCCGCTGCATCATAAATGTGAGGGGACGAAATGATATTCTTTAAAATAAATGGCGAGAATACGATGGAAAGTGTAAACAGAATCGCAGCAACCACTACCAGGAAATAAATCCCCTGATAGAAAATCGGTCCGATTTCCTTGTAGTTTCCTTCCCCGTTGCGACGGGCGATCAATATCTGTGCTCCTACGCTGAATCCGAATGCCATCATGAAAATAGCCAGGTAGTAAACCCCGGCGATGGCGGATGCCCCTAATTCAATTTCCCCGACACGTCCAAGAAAGGCCGTGTCCGTCATGCCGATCAGCTGCTCCATAATCAGGCTGATCAGAATAGGGTAGGCGATCGTCCAGATTTGTTTATAAGTATATTTTGTCTTCATATTAAGTTTGTTTTTTAGAGAAAGAAAGCCGGACAAACCCCTTTCGGTTGCCCGGCTTTCTCAGAATATATCTTCGGATAATTTCTTATCGTTTATTCTGTTTTTGCTGCTGTAACTGTTCCTGTTGCTTTTGCATAGCTTCCAGGCGTGCAGCAAATCCGGTCTTTTTCATTTGTTTCGGGTCTTTTTTCTTAGCTTCCAGAATAGCCAGTAATTTTGTTTCGTCTGTAGTTTTACGCAACAAAATCATGGTTCCTACACTAATCAGTGTTGACACGAAATAATAATAGTTCAATCCCGAAGGATAGTCGTTCAGTACGAACAGGAACATAATCGGCATCAGATACATCATCCATTTCATCGCAGCCATTTGCGGTTGTGCTCCTGTATCCTGCATCGTCATTGTATACTTTGTGTTCAAGATGTTGGTTACCGTCATCAGCAAGCAGAACAAGCTGAGATGGTTGCCCAGGAACGGGATATGGAACGGGAATGTGATGAACGCGTCGTAAGTGGACAAGTCGTCCGCCCACAAAAAGCTCTGCTGACGTAACTCGATAGCGCTCGGTACGAACATGAACAATGCCATCAAGATCGGGAACTGCAATAACATTGGCAGACAACCGCCCATCGGGCTCACGCCATACTGGCTGTAAAGGCTCATCATCTCCTGCTGTTTCTTCATCGCATCTTCCTGCTTCGGATACTTCTTGTTGATCTCGTCGATTTTCGGTTTCAATACACGCATCTTGGCAGAAGACATGTATGTTTTCCAGGTAGCAGGGTAAACTACCACCTTCACCATGATTGTCAGAATCAACAGTACGATACCCATGCTCAAGCCCCAGCCCGACAGCCAGTCGAATACGTTGATCGTGATAAACTGGTTGATCCAGCGGATTAACGGCCAGCCCAGATATACCAGTCTGTTAAGTTCCCATTTCTCTGTACGTCCTTTGTCCAGTGCCTTCAAGGTCTTGAAGTGGTTCGGACCAAAGTAGAAGTACATTTCTGTCGGTTGTTTTCCGCTCGGATCGAAGAAGGTACTCATTTCTGCAGAATAATCCTTGATATATCCGCTTCCTTGTTGTTCCATTCTTGACTTCACAGAAACCTTGTTGAAGTCCTGGTCTGCGATGAATACAGAAGAGAAGAACTGGTTTTTGAATGCTACCCAGTCTATCGCTGTATTGCCCAGATCCTTTTCGTCATCCTTGGCAGCCGACAGATTATCTACATTGTCACCTTTTACCTTATAAGTCAGCTCTGAGAGGCGGTTTTCGTAAGTGAATCCCTTTTCCAGCTGGCGTGCACGCTGTGTCCAGTCGATGTCTACATACTCCGTACTGGCCAGTTTGCCTTCCATGCCTGTTGCTTTGATTTCAAAGTTCATCAGGTAGCTGTTCGGTTTCAGCGTATAGATAAAATCGATGTAGCTGGCGTTGTCCGCAGCCAGACGCATAGTTACGCTGCTGTCTGTCTTATTGACAGCTTCGAAGTAATAGTCCTTTGTCTGGATGGCTCCTTGCTTGTTGTAGAAGTTGAAACTCATGGTAGCATCATCACCGTCGAACAGTACGACAGGGTTTGTCTTGTCCTGTCCTTTGTATTCTTTCAGCATAGCCGAATATACCCGTCCGCCTTTCGTAGTGAAAGTGATTTCCGCTACGCTGTTCTGGATGCTTACTTTGGAATCAGTTCCATGCATCGCGTTGAAAAACAGGGCAGAAGAATCTGCTGCCGCCGCTGCACCTTTGTTTTCATTGGCGAGTGCGGCTTCTGTTTTTGCTTTCAGCGCTTCCTGCTGCTGTTGCACCACGGCAATAGAATCGTAGTATTTCTTCTGCGCAGCTATCTGCTCCTCGCTTGGACGGCTCAGATAACTGAATCCTACCAATAATATACCTATTAAAACGAGACCTGTAATGGTGTTTTTATCCATTCCTATTAATTATGAATTATAAATTTTTGAATAATAAATTGTCAATTGTCAACTGTCAATTGTCAATTCTTCTCGTTCTCGATGGCTGCCTTCACGAAAGCCACAAACAACGGATGCGGGTTCAATACCGTACTGCTGTATTCCGGATGGAACTGAGTGCCGATAAACCACTTCAATGCCGGGATCTCAACGATTTCCACCAGATCCGATTCGGGGTTGATACCCACGCATTTCATACCGGCAGCTTCGTATTGAGCCTTATAGTCATTGTTGAACTCATAGCGATGGCGGTGACGTTCCTGAATATGTTCTTCACCATAAGCAAGGTATGCTTTCGATCCTTTCTGAAGCACACATTCGTAAGCGCCCAGACGCATCGTACCTCCCATATTGGTGATCGCTTTCTGTTCCTCCATGATGTCGATCACGTTGTGCGGAGTCTTTTCATCCATTTCGCGTGAGTCGGCATCGGCATATCCCAATACGTTGCGGGCAAATTCGATAGCGATACATTGCATACCCAGACAGATACCGAAGGTCGGTATATCATGTGTACGTGTATATTTGATGGCAACGAACTTACCGTCGATACCACGCTGACCGAATCCCGGACCGATCATCACGCCTGCCATGCCTTTCAAGGCTTCGGCTACGTTCTCATCTGTCAGTTTTTCGCTGTTCACAAAGTGAACCTCCACTTTGCGGTCGTTGTAAGTACCTGCCTGTGACAATGCTTCACGGATTGACTTGTAAGCATCCTGCAAGTCATATTTACCTACCAATGCGATGTTGATGGGTTCTTTCGTTTCAGCAGCATGACGGCGTTCCAGGAATTTACGCCACGGACCTAGTCCCGGAGTTTCTCCTACGGGCAGCCCCATCTTTTCAAGGATTGTGCTGTCCAGTCCCTGTGCCTGCATCAGGAGAGGTACTTCATAAATTGTTTCTGCGTCGATAGACTGCACGACAGCCTTGTCATCCACATTACAGAATTGAGCTACTTTTTTGCGGAGTCCGTCGCTCAGCGGGTGTTCGGCACGAAGCACCAATACGTCCGGCTGAATACCTACACTCTGGAGTTCCTTGACAGAATGCTGTGTCGGTTTGGTTTTCAGCTCTCCGGCAGCGGCAAGATAAGGCACATATGTCAGGTGTACGCAAAGAGCGTTCTTACCCAACTCCCATTTCAACTGGCGGATACTTTCGAGGTAGGGGAGTGATTCGATATCACCTACCGTACCACCGATTTCGGTAATTACAAAATCGAACTTGTATTTGTTACCGAGCAATTTTACGTTCCGTTTGATTTCATCCGTGATATGAGGAATCACCTGAATCGTCTTACCCAGATAGTCTCCACGGCGTTCTTTGTCAATAACACTTTTGTAGATACGTCCCGTAGTGATGTTGTTAGCCTTTGTAGTCTGAATACCCAGGAAACGTTCGTAGTGTCCCAGGTCAAGATCGGCTTCATGGCCGTCTACGGTCACATAGCATTCTCCATGCTCATAAGGATTCAATGTTCCCGGGTCGATGTTGATATACGGGTCAAACTTCTGGATGGTTACATTGTAACCTCTTGCTTGCAGCAATTTACCGATGGAGGATGAGATGATCCCTTTTCCTAAAGAAGAGGCAACACCACCGGTGACGAAAATATACTTTGTTTCTCCCACAGCTATAACTGTTTTAATTATTTTTACTTAGTAGTTTCTTACGAACTTAAAAAGCGCAAAATTATAAAAAAAAGGGGAAGAATGCAGACTTTCCCCTCTACAATTTTATTAAAAAATGCAATTTTGAAAGATTCCTATGTTTTCTAAACAAAATAATGTAGATTTGCACCAAATTAGGAATATTATGAGAAGAGAGTTATTATCATTCGTAGTTTTTACCTCGACTTTATCTTTATCGCTTTCAGCACAGACCGCCACTCAACCTTCTACCGTAGTGGCAAAAGCGAAAATTGTGAAGGCAGACACGCTTTCGTCAGAACTTCAGAAGTATTTAATGCTTAAATTGAATCTGTCCGGAGAAACTCCTAAATTGGACACTGTATCAATCTTATATAATAAGTATATCGGTCAGTTGGACTATCTGAATGACCCGTCTGTACCGGAACGTTATATTCCGTCCGATCCTGACTATTTTCGTCTGTTTACTCCGTTAGCCTATTATTATGCTCCGATGGCGCAGTATTCAAAGGTGGACTGGAAACCGGTACAGTTTGACTCTTTGCCCGACAACTTGAAAAAGTTGACAGCGGAACTTCTTCCTTATGATACTTTGGCATATACGAAGTCCGAGCGTGCCAATCAATCGGTCAATAAAGCACTGATGGCTCTTTATCTCAATCATCCGGAATTGGTTGTCACCACGGAAAACCGTATCATGAGCCGTGATGTCTTCCGTAGGGATGTGAAACCGAAGATTTCTCCGAAGGCATCTGTTGTCCATCTTTTCCAGCCGGAAGAAATGAGCAACGATGTAGGCAAGGCAAAAATGAAAATCAGCCGTCCTAACTGGTGGGTTACCGGAGGTAACGGTTCTTTGCAAATCAGCCAGAACCACCTTTCTGAGAACTGGTACAAGGGAGGAGAAAGTAACTTTGCCGGTCTGGCTACCTTGCAGCTTTATGCCAATTACAATGATAATGAGAAAGTCCTTTTCGAAAATCAGTTGGAGGCTAAACTGGGTATGACATCCACACCGTCGGATAAATTCCATGATTATCTGATTAATACCGACCAGTTCCGTTTGTACAATAAGTTAGGATTGAGAGCGTTAAAGAACTGGTACTATACTATTTCTTCCGAGTTTAAGACTCAGTTCTGTCACGGTTACAAAGCCAATAGCGAAGAACTTGTTTCCGCATTCCTGTCTCCGGCGGATTTGGCAGTCAGTATCGGTATGGACTACAAATTGAATAAGCAGAAATTCAATCTTTCTGTTTTCATCGGTCCGCTGACTTATAACTTGCGATATATCGACAATTCGGAAGTAGATGAAACCAAGTTCGGTCTGGAGAAAGGCAAATGCTCTAAAAACGATTTCGGTTCTCAGTTGCAGTCAACGTTCAACTGGAAAATCATTTCGGCTGTTTCGCTGGAATCCCGTCTGAACTATCTGACCAATTACGAATGGGTACGTGTGGAGTGGGAGAATACATTCAACTTTGTTTTGAACCGCTATCTTTCTACTAAACTTTACGTACACGCCCGTTTTGACGACAGTTCAAAACCAACCGTTGAAAATGGCAGCTTTTTCCAGCTGAAGGAATTGCTGAGCTTCGGTATTAACTATAAGTGGTAATTTTTTTTAGGCACGGATTACACAGATTTCACGGTTTCAGGAATTGAGTAACTAAAAACCGTGTTAATTCGTGTAATCCGTGCCTTATTTTATCTCTATGTCCTCAACGTTGAAATGATATACCTTCCCGGATTATCAATCTTTCCCCACTTGGTGGTAGACAGCGTGATCCATATCTGCGTCCCCTTCTTTCCATAATCCGACAGCTTGAGAATAGCTGTAATTTCTTTCTTGTTTGTTACTCCATGTTGTGCCAGGCTGTCCAGAAGTCCTTTGACGTTGTGCGTACTCTTGTTGTAGGCATAACCGGGGATTTCGAGCGAAGGCGAAGCCGTATTGTCTTCTTCCTCTTCTGCTTTTCTTTTCTCTCCTTTACTTTGTCCGGAAATGTCAGCAATTTCGGGTGAAATGTTCTCATTTTCCAGTTTCAATTCACCTTGTACTGACGAATTGTTTGCATCCTTTGTATTATTTTCCTTTTCCTGTTTTTGGGTGTCATTGACTAACAGGTAGGGCAAATCTTCTAACTTTCTTTTCCTGCGGCAGGTAGCATCTATCCAGATGTGCTGAATTTCAAGGGAAGTCAATATCTGAAACTTCTCATAGCTTTCTTTGTCAAAGAATCCTTTGTCAAGCAAAATTTGAATGATTCCGTCTATCTCTTTTCCTTTCAGTTCTCCTCCCAGCTTGCGGGCAAAAATCAACGATTGTTCCTCACCCCATGGGATGTAATATCCTTCTTTGAATATTTTACATAGAAGTTTGCATACAGCTCCATCCACTCTGATGCCATATTTGGCTTCAGCCAGTTCAATGGCATCTCTGTCGAAAAAGTTTACGGTAAGCGGAAAATAGTCTACGCTTAAATAAGTTGTGCTCATATCAGTCTTATTGTTTGTTTTTAAGTTTATACAATTGGTTTCCAATCGAGAAAATTCTCAATCTGAAAGGTTCTCCATCCTTTCTCTTCCATGCACCAGAATATGAAGGTACTGTGTACCTGCTTCATGTCATAAGAGTGGTGAAAGTCTTTGGAATAAGAAATAAGAGTGCCTGTAACTAACTGAAAACTACCGTTCTGTCTGTAGTATGCGATGATGGCATGGCCATATTGCATGTAGTCTGCCAGTGATTTCACTTTTTCGGCTATTCGTTCTGCGATCGTTTCCGAATAACCTTTCTCTGATACGATACGTTTTTTCCATACTTCTGTTAATCGATCTCTTTCTTCTTCTGTTTTGTTAGTGGCTATCAGCCGTTTTTCTTTTGTCATTACATTATAAATTTGTTAGTAAAATAGTTATATTTAAAGAAAAGGCGGAACTATCTGTAGGATGCTTACACTATCGTGCGATGATAGTTACACTATCCTGCCGGGATAGTGACACTATCTTGCTGTTATAGTGACACTATAATTTCTGCCGGATAGTTCGTTCATTTCTTTATCTAAAAAACGGGGGCAAAAGTATAAGTTGTATTTTTTCGCTCCAATTATTTTTGCTATTTTCTACTGTGATACTTTGATTTGTATTGTTCTTTCTCTTCTTTTTCGTGCTTCGAAATTATTCCGATTCCTTTGCTTAAACTGCTAATTTCGCTGAGTATACTCCTGAATTTCATTAATCTATATCCATGATGTGTGTTTACGTAAAAGATTCTCCAGTCTGCAATGTACTTGGCTAGTCCTGTTAAAGATTTTACGTAGGAATTAAACTCGTCATCTTCGTAATAAGTGCGAAGACAGGCAATGAAATAGTGTTTTTTTTCGCCTGTGATGCCATTTCTTTTTCTGACCTCATCGATGTCAATAATTTCGTCATCATCCTGATAATCAGTTTCAAGACTTCTCTTCTTTTGTGTGCCAGTTGCATTTTTCAGGCATTTTTTTGTCGTTGTCATTTCTTTTGATTTAAATAAAATTAATAAATGGCATTAAGATGGAAATTCCAAATTTTCGCCCTATAATTGTATATAAAATAACTAGTGATGCAAATAATGAATAAAAATGGATTTAGCCGATGTGGGGAACTATACATCGGCCTTTTACGAAAAGAAGGTCGTTTTTCTACGGCACATGTCTATCAAAATGCTCTTTTCTCTTTTAATAAATTTTGTGGTAATGCCAGTGTATCTTTCAGGCAAGTCACTCGTGACCGATTGCGTCGTTACGGGGAACATCTGTATGATTCGGGCTTAAAACCGAATACGGTATCAACGTATATGCGTATGCTTCGCAGTATCTATAACCGTGGGGTAGAGTTGGGTAGTGCGCCCTATGTACATGGCCTGTTCCGTGATGTGTATACAGGAGTGGATATCCGTCAGAAAAGGGCTCTTCCGGTGAGTGAACTCCGACGGCTTCTTTACGAAGATCCCAAGACGGATTGTTTGCGGCGCACACAATCGATTGCTGCTTTGATGTTTCAATTCTGTGGGATGTCTTTTGCCGATTTGGCTCATTTGGAAAAGTCGGCTTTAGATTGTAATGTGATCCGATATAATCGAATTAAAACCAGAACTCCAATGAGTGTGGAAGTTTTGGATACAGCTAAGGAAATGATGAATCAGCTTCGCAATTCCCAGTCATCGCGTCCGGGTTGCCCCGATTACCTTTTCAGTATCCTTTCCGGTGATAAGAAACGTAAGGATGAACGTGCTTATCGTGAATATCAGTCTGCACTTCGCCGGTTTAATAATCATTTGAAAAGTTTGGCGAGGGCTTTGCACCTGACTTCTCCGGTAACTTCTTACACGATTCGCCATTCTTGGGCAACTACTGCAAAGTTCCGTGGAGTTCCAATTGAAATGATCAGTGAATCTTTAGGGCATAAGTCTATAAAGACGACACAAATTTATCTGAAGGGGTTTGAGTTGAAAGAGCGTACAGAGGTAAATCGTAAGAATTTGCATTACGTGAAGACTTGCCCTTTAGGTCGAATTTGAATGGTTAAAAA
>NZ_QTLF01000004.1:0-166241 GCF_003434395.1 Bacteroides sp. AM23-12 | reverse complement strand
GAAGACTTGCCCTTTAGGTCGAATTTGAATGGTTAAAAAATTGATAATCAGCACTGATGCTGGTGTGTTACTTCTTAGGTAACGGAAAAGTACACTTCATAATAAATCGGAAGGAAAAAGTCGAAAAGTATCGACTAATGAGGGTTGAGAGCATCTTGGCTTTAGAAAAAGTAGAGATTCTTAGGAAAATTGGGCATATAAATTCCTAAGCATGAAAATAGGCCTTTTTCATGTTCAGATACATTTTTTTTCAAATTCAGGGTTAAATCGAAAAAAAGTAGGTTTTTATTTGTTTAATACATGTGTTTTTGTCTATCTTTGCGTCAAATTTAAATCCGTTACCTAAGAAGTAACGGAAAAACATGGGGTAAAAAAGTATGATTTTAACAAAAGAGAAATCACTAAATGCTGGGCCTATTTATGGGACAGGGGAAGGCGTAGCACACTCAAAACGCTGGTATGTTGCATTAGTTCGTATGCATCATGAAAAGAAGGTTTCCGAGTATTTGAACAAGGTGGGGATTGAGAATTTTGTACCTGTTCAGAAGGAAATCCATCAATGGAGTGACCGCCGTAAATTAGTTGAATCCGTACTGCTTCCAATGATGGTGTTTGTACACGCTGATCCGAGGGAACGTATGGAAGTCCTGAATTTTACAACAGTGAGCCGCTATATGGTGATGCGCGGTGAGAGCAGTCCTGCTGTTATTCCTGACGACCAGATGTCCCGTTTCCGCTTCATGCTTGATTATTCGGATGAAGCAGTCTGTATGAATAGCTCTCCTTTGGTACGTGGTGAGAAAGTTCAAGTAATTAAAGGACCTCTGCAGGGGCTTGTGGGTGAGCTTGTCAATGTGGATGGTAAAAGTAAGATTGCTGTTCGACTGAACATGCTTGGTTGCGCCTGCGTAGACATGCCGATTGGCTATGTTGAGCCTATTGGTGAAAAAAAACTAAGTAAGTGATGACGACTTCCTGTTTACAAGAAAAAATCGATAAACTTCAAAATGCAGTTCATGCTCTGCTCCATAAAAGTAATTATATGGCGGGTGTGTATGTTGATGATCTTGCACGACTGAACAACGAAATCCATGAACAGATCAATGATCTGTATCCTTGTCACGGTACGACAGCCGAGCAGGAAGCTGCTTTGTGTCTGTCTCTTCTGATGGGATATAGTGTATCTATCTATGCCAATTCGGAGGATGAGGTAAAGAAAAGAACTGTTCTGAGGCGTTCGCAAATGATTCTGAAAAACCAATTGCCTTCACCATTGAAAATTCAGTTACACACAATCTACGATAAACTATTGTCATAGTAAATCCACTTTTTGGAAAAAGACTTTATAATTTATTGGGGTATTTAAATTATGAAACACGCATTTGACCGTTTTGTTCAATATTTGCAGAAAAACTATTTTAGTTATTGGATTGTATTAGGAATTGATACGTTCATAGCTTTGATTTGTACCTGGGTGTCATTTATCGGCATTCATTATATAACGGAGACTTCTAAAGAAATCACTTCTCTCTTTCATATTTTGGCGATTTCTGTGATCTCCAGTGTCTTAGGTTCCTTTTTATTTCATACCTACCGTAATACGATCCGTTTTTCCCAGTTGAAGGAATTATGGAGACTTGCCGGAAGTGCACTGATAAAAGCTGTCTGTATCGCAATGGCTATCTGGCTTTTTCTGCCTCAGACGGGACTGCATAATAGTCAGAAAATAGTCTTTGTATTGTTTGATGGTATGCTGACTTTTATTGCCATGGTAGGCTTCCGTATTCAGTTGATTCTGGTTTATGAACTCCTGCTGAATATGCTGAATAAGAAGAATATGCATATTCTGATCTATGGTATTGATGATAAGAGTGTGGCATTGAAAGTCCGGCTAATGAACAGCTCCCACTATAAAGTGGTAGGCTTCTGTATCTACGGAACAGGCGACTCCATCCGACGCGTGGCCGATCTTCCCGTTTATTCATTTAAGGATGAAGAGTGCTTTAACAAGCTTATTCATAAGAAATGTATCGGCGGCATCCTGTTTGCCCGTTATGAAAATACCCGTGAAGAGGAAGACCGCCTGCTTCAATATTGTAAAAGGAGTGGATTGAAAACGTTGATTGCTCCGAGTATCAGTGAGGCTGACGAAAACGGAAGTTTCCACCAATGGGTACGCCCTATCAAAATTGAAGACTTGCTGGGTCGTTCAGAAATTCATATCAATATGGAGGAGGTGATGACTGAGTTTTGTGGCAAGGTTGTGCTGGTGACAGGAGCTGCCGGTAGTATCGGTAGCGAACTTTGCCGGCAGCTGGCTCAGATGAACATCAAGAAGCTGATCATGTTTGATTCCGCTGAGTCACCTTTGCATAATGTCCGTTTGGAATTTGAGAAGAATTATCCTAGTCTTGATTTTGTTCCTGTCATTGGAGATGTCCGTGTGAAAGAACGTCTCCGTATGGTCTTCGAAACTTATCAGCCTCAGATCATCTTTCATGCCGCTGCCTATAAGCATGTTCCATTAATGGAGGAAAATCCCTGTGAAGCTGTATTAGTCAACGTTGTCGGCTCTCGCCAGGTTGCTGATATGGCAGTTGAATACGGAGCTGAAAAGATGATCATGGTTTCTACCGATAAGGCTGTAAATCCTACCAATGTCATGGGATGCTCGAAACGATTAGCTGAAATCTATGTACAGAGCTTGGGCTGTGCTATCCGTGAGGGCAAAGTGAAAGGTCATACCAAATTTATCACTACCCGTTTTGGTAACGTATTGGGTAGTAACGGCTCTGTAATTCCCCGTTTTAAAGAACAGATTGAGAATGGCGGTCCTGTCACAGTGACTCACCCCGATATCATTCGTTTCTTTATGACTATTCCCGAAGCTTGTCGCTTGGTAATGGAAGCTGCTACGATGGGTGAAGGCAATGAGATTTTTGTCTTTGAGATGGGAAAGGCCGTGAAGATTGTTGATCTGGCCACTCGTATGGTCGAATTGGCCGGTTATCGTCCCGGTGAAGATATTGAGATAGAGTTTACGGGGTTGCGTCCCGGTGAGAAGCTTTATGAAGAAGTCTTGAGTGATAAGGAGAATACGATTCCGACTGAGAATAAGAAGATAATGATAGCGAAGGTACGTCATTATGAGTATACTGATATCCTTGATACTTATGGAGAGTTCGAGAAGTTATCCCGTACGGTAAAGATCATGGATACAGTGAGGTTGATGAAGAAAGTAGTACCGGAATTTAAATCCAAGAATTCGCCTCGATTTGAGGTCCTAGATAAATAAGCAGAATAATCTATAACACTAACATAAATCAACAATGGACTTCTTGGCAAGGACGTTGGATTCTATGAAATCATTGAGAGTCTGTCATACTATTTTTAAGGTTAGCTTATTGTCACTTTGATGACATGTACACTCCTTACTACACCTGGGGAGATATGTTTGATGCTATCGTCGAGAAAGTAAAAGATGGAGTTGGCAGAATCAGATCTAAAATATCTGTCGGAACGATGAGCAAGGTCTCACGAATAGATGCATACGAAGACTATGACTGTCCTTTCGTCATCTCGGACTGAAAGTACTTTTTATGGGAATCTTCCACCGGTAATTCACATAACAAAAAGTAAAAAGAAAGATAAGATATGAGAAACTTTGAAGATTTACAGATAGCTGTAGCAGGTACAGGCTACGTTGGTTTGAGTATCGCTACCTTGTTGTCACAGCGCCACAAGGTGACTGCCGTTGACGTGATTCCTGAAAAGGTAGAAAAGATTAATAATCGTATATCTCCGATTCAGGACGAATATATTGAGAAGTATTTTGCAGAGAAAGATTTGAAACTTACTGCCACTCTTGACGGTGTATCTGCTTATAAGGATGCAGACTTTGTAGTGATTGCTGCACCTACCAACTATGATCCTGCCAAGAACTTTTTCGATACTCACCATATTGAAGATGTCATCGATCTTGTACTCTCTGTCAATCCGGAGGCGACGATGGTCATCAAGTCTACTATTCCTGTTGGCTACTGCCGTTCCCTTTATGTGAAGTATGCACTAAAGTTCGTACAGATGGGACCGCTCCCCAACGGTAAGCGCCGTGAATTGCGTTTGCTCTTCTCACCAGAGTTTCTTCGTGAGAGCAAGGCGCTTGAAGATAACTTGTACCCGAGCAGAATTATTGTTGGCTACCCAAAAATGATGTCAGAGGAGTGGGAGGCTGAGAATGAGGCAATCCGTCAGATCCAAGGTAATCACATAAAGGAATCTGCTGAGATCTTTGCCAAGCTTCTACAGGAAGGAGCTATCAAGGAAAACATTGACACTCTCTTCATGGGTTTGAAGGAAGCGGAAGCTGTCAAACTTTTTGCCAACACCTATCTTGCTCTTCGGGTATCTTACTTTAATGAACTTGATACCTACGCAGAGGTTAAGGGATTGGATTCTGCTGCTATAATTCGGGGGATTGGTCTTGACCCTCGTATTGGCACTCACTACAACAATCCTTCATTTGGTTATGGAGGCTATTGCTTACCAAAGGACACCAAGCAGCTTCTTGCCAATTATGCCGATGTACCTCAGAACATGATGACCGCTATCGTTGAGTCAAATCGCACTCGCAAGGACTACATTGCTGATGCTGTTCTCCGTAAGGCAGGTTGGTATGATTATACCACCAATAATCAATATGACGGACGTAAGGAGCCAGTAACTATTGGTATCTTCCGTCTCACTATGAAGAGCAATTCTGACAACTTTCGCCAGAGCGCTATTCAAGGTATAATGAAGCGTGTAAAAGCAAAGGGGGCAAATGTTATTATCTACGAGCCAACCCTAGAGGATTGTACTTCCTTCTTCGGTAGCAAGGTTGTTAATAACCTTGAAGCATTTAAAAATCAAAGTAACGCAATTATAGCAAATCGTTACGATCCCGTTTTGGATAATGTTCAAACTAAGGTATATACAAGAGATATTTTTAGAAGAGATTAAGTAATAAAATTGAGTTTGGAGAACGCAGGTAAGAGTGTAAAAGTTCTAATTAATAAGGAATATTTGTGGAGTTTCCTAGCCATAAGAAAATTTACGTTCGCTATATTTCCTTTTTAATTTGTTGATATGGAAGAAAATACAAACAAAACCATTGCAATTAATTCGTTGATAAATTATGGAAAGATGTTTGTTAACACGATTCTTGTGTTGTTAACAACTCGCTATGCATTACAGGCTTTAGGTGTTACTGATTTTGGGTTATTTTCTGTTCTTGGTAGTATTATTTCGTTTATTGGTATTTTTAATACCATAATGCTTTCAACTAGTAATCGTTTTTTGGCTGTAGAAATAGGTAAAGGAAATATTGAAGACATTAACAAACAATTTAATGTAAATTTGGTCATTTTTATAGGTATTGCTCTGTTAATGTTTATAATAGCATATCCTGTTGGAGATTGGTACGTTCATAAATATATAAACTATGATGGTCCAATATCTAATGCTATGATGGTTTTTACGCTTTCTATTTGGGGCTCTATATTTTCGACATTAGCAACGCCTTATAATGGACTATTAATGGCAAAGGAACGCTTTATAGTTTTTAGCAGTGTAGAAGTTTTTGTTTATGTTATAAAATTCATTATCGCGTACCTTCTAGTATCTCATTTTGAAAGCAAACTTTTCATATATACGGCGACAATGGCTATAATGACAGCCTTGCCTGCAATCATCTACTGCCTCTATTGTAAACGTTATTTTCCTGAGTATGTTAAGTGGAATTTTGTTAGAGATAAAGGAATTTATGCCAAGGTTTTTTCGTTTTCAGGATGGGTTGGATTTGGTGCTGTCGCTTATGTTGCAAGAAATCAAGGTGCAGTTTTGCTTGTTAATACTTTTTTTAATACAGTTATGAATACTGCGTTAGGAATAGCTAATTCTCTTAATACCTATGTAGCGATGTTTGCTCATAGCCTTACGCAACCAATGCAGCCACAAATAACTAAAAGTTATGCGGTAGGTAATATTGAGCGAACTGATGAATTATTAATTATGTCAACGAAGTTTTCCTTTATGTTGATGCTTCTAATTGGTTGCCCGTTTTTTGTCGGTGCGGATTGGATATTGGGTGTATGGTTAGGTAAAGTGCCAGCATATGCAACTGCTTTTACAATATTATTGATTATTGACAATCTCGTTTCTTCGTTCAATTCCGGTATTTCTACACTTTTATTTGCAAGTGGGAAAATAGCCATGTATCAAGTTGTAATAAATTGTTTGAGGTTGTTGGCTATTGCTGTTGCTTATTTTGTGCTTAGTTCTGGAGCTGAACCATATTCACTTTTCATTACTTATATTGTTTTCTCTTCAATCTGCATTCTTGCTTCACAATGGTGCTTGTACAAAACGCTTCATTATAACACACGCAATTTGTATGTCAAGTCATATATTCCTTCAATTTTGACATTAGCTTTATTCTTACCAGTACTTCTTCTACCTGCATCCATACACCAAGTAGTAAAGATTATAATATCCTTACCATACTTATTGGTAATTGAGTTTTTTGTCGGATTAAGTAGAAATGAAAGAATATATATTCTTTCAAAAATCAGAAAGTAGTATTTAAATGTCCGGTTAAAATTAATTATATGATAACAATATCAAGAATAAAAAAAGCTGTTACATTATTTTGGTCGGCTTTTAAAGTAGTAAATGTTTACCCGAACGTTGCAGTTATATCGCCTAACTCATTGTTAGCAGGTCGGTGTGCGCTGATTACTGGTGGAACTGGTGGAATAGGATATAGTATAGCAGAAACTTTCTTGAAATCCGGTGCATTTGTAATCATTACAGGCAGAAATCCAGAGAAAATTAAGAATGCATGTGAGAAATTGAATAATGAATCACGAGTTTTAGGAATATGTTTAGACAATACTAAAGTACATACATTTCAGGGAATTTTTGATGAATTACAAAAAAAAATAGAATGTAAAGGAGTCAAACAAATAGACATCTTAGTTAATAATGCTGGTGTGATCGGAGGAAATTTGCCAAATGCTACTGAGCATGATTTTGATAGAGTGTTGGACACTAATTTAAAAGGTGTCTTTTTTCTATCTCAAATTTTCTCGAAATATTTAATTAAAAATCATATTCCAGGAAATATACTTAATATTGCATCTTCTTCGAGTTTAAGACCAGCAGTTTCTGCTTATACACTTAGTAAATGGGGTATAAGGGGGTTAACTATGGGATTAGCTAAATCTTTAGCAAAATATGGTATTACTGTCAATGGAATTGCTCCAGGTCAAACAGCAACACCTATGTTGCATGCTCCTAAGGATAATTTATCAAATAATACTTGTCCATTAGGAAGGTGGATACTCCCTGAAGAAATCGCAAATGGAGCGCTTTTTTTAGTTAGTGATTTAGGACGAGCAGTCGTTGGTGATATTTTATATATGACTGGTGGCTCTGCTTTGTTAAGTTTTGAAGATATGAATTATAATATATTTGAAAATGAGTGAAAAGTATTATACTAATGAACGCAATGTTCAGATTGTCATATCATTATTAAAGCAGCATGGAATACATCGTATTATTGCTTCTCCTGGTACGACTAATATGACATTAGTTGGAAGTCTTCAGAATGATCCATGGTTTCAAATTTGGTCTTCTGTCGATGAACGTTCTGCAGCATACTTAGCCTGTGGTATGGCAGAGGAAACTGGTGAGCCTGTTGTGCTTAGTTGTACAGGAGCTACAGCTTCTCGTAACTATATGCCAGGATTGACAGAGGCATATTACAGAAAACTTCCAGTTTTGGCTATTACTTCTCATCGCGGTGTTGCTAGTATTGGACACTTGCTGGATCAGCAGATCGATCGGAGAATTATTCCAAACGATATAGCAAATGAGAGTGTAACTATTCCTTTAGTACATACCAGTGAAGATGAAAAATATTGCACAATTGAAGCTAATAAAGCAATATTAGCCTTAACACATAGAGGTGGTGGTCCTGCTCATATAAATTTAATCACTGGTTATAGCAAAGATTTCTCTGTAAAGGAGATACCTTTTGTTAGATCCATAAAGAGGCACTCTTCATTTGAAAAGCTTCCGGAATTGAAAGTAGATGGACATATTGCTATTTTTATTGGCGCTCACCGAAAATTTACCCAAGTAGAATTGGACAAAATCGATAGATTTTGCGAAAGATATAATGTAATAATTATTTACGATAGAACAAGTGGCTATTCTGGTAAATATGGGGTGAATTTTGCACTAATAGGTTCTCAAAAATTCATGCAGAATAAATCAGGCATATTTGATTTAGTGATACATATTGGCGAAGTAACAGGAAACGCTTTCGGAAAATCAATATCAATAAATAGAGTTTGGCGAGTAAGTGAAGATGGACAATTGAGGGACTCTTGGGGAAAGTTGACTGATGTTTTTGAGATGCCAGAAGATATGTTTTTTGATTATTATTCCTCACTATCATCAAAAAAAGATACTTCATTTTTCGAGGAATGTCAAAATGAATATAATTACATTTATTCTCATATTCAAGATATTCCCTTTAGTAATGTTTGGATTGCCCTTAATCTTTATGATAAGCTTCCAAAGGGAAGTGAGATTCATTTAGGAATTTTTAATTCATTAAGGTCATGGGATTTTATTAACCTAGATAAAAGCATTAAGTCAAATTGCAATGTAGGAGGCTTTGGTATTGATGGAGGACTATCTAGTCTTGTAGGTGCTTCTTTATCAGATCCTGACAAGATTTACTTTGGAGTTTTCGGTGATTTAGCCTTCTTTTACGATATGAATGTATTGGGAAATCGCCATATAGGAAATAATATCAGGATATTGTTGATTAACAATGGTAAGGGAAATGAATTTCGCCTTTCAATGCATCCTTGTAATATTTTTGGTGATGATGCAGATAAATATATGGCGGCAGCAGGGCATTATGGGAATCAGTCGCCTCAATTGGTAAAGCATTATGCGGAAGATCTAGGCTATAAATATATTCATGCTATTAATAAAGAAGAATTTCTAAGTTCGATATATAATTTTGTAGATCCAGAGATAAAACAATCTATCGTATTTGAAGTGTTTACTGATACGGAGGATGAAAGAGACGGCTTGGATTTTATAATGAATACCGTGGTTGATAAAAGAAAGGAAATATCAAATAGTATTAAAAATAAAGTAAAATCTTCTGGACTTATAAAAATAGTCGATGCAGTACGTAATATAAAAAAATAATCAGATGGAGAACTTTAAGACAGATATCCCTGTAGCATTGGTCTTTTTTAATCGACCAGATACATTAAAAAAAGTTTTTGAAGCAATACGGAAAGCTCGTCCTTCAAAGTTATTTTTGATCCAAGATGGAGCAAGAGAGGGTAATGTTAAAGACTTGAAAAATGTGCCGATATGTCGGGAAATAGTTGAAAATGTGGACTGGGATTGCGAGGTTCATAAGATCTATTCTGATATTAATTTAGGTTGTGGTTATCGTATTTATAGTGGAATTACTGAAGCCTTTAAGATTGTTGATCGTCTTGTTATAGTTGAAGATGATATCGTTATTGGTGATGATATGCTTCCCTTTTGCGCGGAACTACTAGAGAAATATAAAGACGACCAGAGAATCGATAAGATATCTGGCATGAATCATATGTTGGATTATAAAGATTGCCCATATAGTTATTTCTTTGCAGAAGGAGGTGGCGCAGTCTGGGGATGGGCCACTTGGAAGAGAGTTTGGGAAAATTTTGAGTGGAATTGGGAATGTACTGAGGATCATTATACTATGCGTATAATGCCATATTTGAAATTCCCAATTGTAACTGGGGCTTGGTTGAAGAGTATTGTAGAAAAGAAAGTCGCATCCATGAAAAGTGGTGAAAAACAGACTTCGTGGTCCATGCAATGTAATGTTTCATGTTGTAGACTTCAATCGAGGATTAGCATTGTTCCAAAAATGAATCTAATATCTAACATAGGTCTTATTGGAGAACATTCTAATAGTTCTTCTCTATATAGGTTGCCTCGAAAACTGCGTTGCATTTATTTTGGTGAGAGATATACATTAGAACGACCATTGAAACACCCAAAATATGTTATCAGTGATAATTATTATCTCAATAAACAAGAAGAAATCTTGCATGGTTCAAAAGTTGAGAAATTGTTACGTCTCCGCAAGTGGGAAATGATATTATATAAGTTGTTCCCTTCTTTTGGTAAGTAATAGTCTTTTTATGAAAATAGGTATAATAACATTTCATTGGGCAACTAATTATGGAGCCATTTTGCAGACCTATGCATTACAGGAATATTTAAAAGAACAAGGTCATACAGTCTGCATAATTAATTTTAAGCCAACACAATATGATTTTAGGTGGTCTGCTTATTTTAAGCATCCTTATAAGCTAATTAGATTGAATAAAATTATTCAAGCGAGAAGAAAGGAGAGCTTATTGTCAAGTTTTAGAAATAGCCATCTTCAATTAACTGAAAGATATTTTTCGATTGCTGATTTACGAAAAAAAGCTTGTTCTTATGATGTTTTAATCAGTGGTAGTGATCAAGTCTTAAATCCGTCATTTACAACTTCTGGTGAGGGAGGTCCGTCCGCTGCATATTATTTGGATTTTGCAAATAATATTAAAAAAATCGGGTATGCTGTTAGTTTTGGTTGTACGAAGTATCCTGATGTAGCACTTGAGTATGCTAAGCACTGGATAAATAATTTTTCTACTATTGGAGTACGAGAAGATTCTGGTATTAGTCTGCTTAGCGATATGGGATTTAAAGGAAAATCTTATGTTGTTCCTGATCCTACAATATTATTAGGAAATATTTTATTCTCAAAATTAGGTGCAAAAAAAGTTCATCAAAGCAGTAATAATATTTGCTTATATGTTTTGCGAAAACGGTTATCATTAAATACTAAAAATATTATTATAATTGATGAAACTTCAAAAGCGATTTCTATGGATAAATGGATTGATACTATTATTAATAGCAAAGGGCTTGTTACGAATTCTTATCATGGGATGATAGTTGCTCTTTTGAATCACATTCCATTTGTAGCAGTTCTTGAAACTAATCATGCTGTTGGCATGAACGACCGTTTTTATACTCTATTGAAACGTGTTAAATTAGAAAATAGAATCTGTCATGAAGGTGACGATTACTTAAATGTACTTTCAAAAGATATTGACTGGCATTCTGTTGATTATTTACTCAGTATATATCGTGTCCAAGCATTTAATGTTTTAAATATATGAAAACCAAGATATTATGGCTCTCTAATGCAGTCCTTACAAGTGAAAAGACGAAGTCAACAGGAACATGGCTTCAATCAATGGCTGTATCGCTAATAACTGCTGATGTAGAATTATATAATATTTCTCAGTCCAATGTATCTGATATCATCAATAAAAAATCAGATATAGCAGAACAATGGGTTTTCCCTACTTTTAAGTTAAAGAATGGATTGCCTACTCAAAATATCCTAAATAAACTTTTACAAATTATAGCTTCGATAAAGCCTGATGTCATTCAGGTTTGGGGTACAGAATCTTTCTGGGGGCTTTTAATAGCTAGAGGCTTTCTGAAAGACTATAAATGCGTGCTAGATACTCAAGGATTGAAATCTTCCTGTGTTCCTGTTTTTTACGGAGGTCTGTCATTCAAAGAAATTATTAAATGCATTCATTTAAAGGAATTATTATTTTTTAATCATTCTGTAATTTTTTCGAAATGGCAACATGCACAATGGGAAAAATACGAGAATGAAATATTAAGTAATATAGACAATGTTTCTACTCAATCAGAATGGATACGATCTTGGATTCTTCCACGCGTAAAGTACAATGCCCAAATTTTCAATACAGGAATTAGTGTCAGAGAAGAATTTGTTACTGCAAATAAATGGAGTGGACAAGATAGATGTAAACGTATCATTTTTGCAATGAGTTCTGAGGGCAAGCCATACAAGGGTCTTCATATAGCAATTAAAGCTCTTGGTGTCTTAAAAGAAATATATAATGATGATGTTGAACTTCGAATAGCGGGAAATTTTGGGGTGACGCGTAATAGATTTATGATTCCTGGATATACAAAATATTTACTCTCATTGATTAAAAGACTCAAATTAGAATCAAATGTTAAATTCTTAGGTTCTCTTGATTCCACAACTCTAATTGGTGAAATGTTGAATGCGGATGTAATGGTTCATCCTTCATTTGTTGAGTCTTACTCAGTTTCGTTAGCTGAAGCAATGATTTTGGGTGTTCCTTCTGTGGTTTCTTTCGTTGGTGCTATGCCAGAGTTAGCTGTTAATAATGAGTCTGCTCTATTCTATAACAGTACAGATTATAAAAAATGTGCATATCAAATATTTAGACTTTTGACTGATGGTACTTTGGCAAAAAAAATATCAGAGGAATCTATTTCCATGGCAATAGTTAGGAATTCCTCAAGTTTTGTTCTTGATCAGCAGTTGAGCATTTATAAAAAGATCTTAGGTCAATAATATGTTTGCTTATTTATTTATAGCTTTTATAGCAATAATAATATCTTTATCATATAGGAGCAATAAATATTCTCTTGAATATTCCTTTTTGATTATTACGTTGTTTTTAGGTATAAGATATAATTTCGGAAACGATTATGCAACCTATTTGATGCATTTTCAAATCGATAATAGCGTACCATTATCGACAGCTTTAGATTATTCTAGATTTGAACCGGGGTGGGTGTATGTTTGTAGATTATTCAAGCCAATAGGTTTTTGGGGGATGGTTTTTATACTAACATTCCTTGAGAATTTTATAATATATAGGATGGTAAAAAAATATGTAACTCCTGAGTTACATTGGTTAGCTATTTTTTCTTTTATGTTCACGAATTCTTTATGCTTAACTGGTGCGTCAATGATGAGACAGTACTTAGCGATGTGTATATGCTTATGTGCCTTTGAATTATCATTGTCTAAGTATAAATTCAAGATTCCCCTATCTATGGGGATTATTTACATAGCCTCTCTTATGCATTCTTCTGCATTAGCTTGTGTTCCAATTCCTTTTCTAGGTCTATTAAAGGATATCCGTATTTCAAAAGGAAATAGTATTTTTGTATTTCTTGGTATTTTTTTATTAGGAATTGTCTTAAGTAAGTATTTTGGAAGTTATTTTGCATTATACTCTCAGAGCATGGATTTAGATAAATATGAGAAATATATTGGAAGAGAGGATAACTTGGTGTTTGGTATTAGTGACGTCGTTACATATTTAATTGCATATTTTATTTTATTCTACCAAAGATTAATAGGTGATGTAAAAGTGAGAATTTATGTTATCATTTTTATTTTATTCGTGATTGCAAATTTGATGAAACCTGTTGCACCGCTTGTTGGTCGTATAGGACTGTATTTTATGCTGCTATTTCCCATTTGCTTTCCTAATGCAGTTAAAGTTGCAAAAAGAGATGGTTATACCCTACCATTATTATCGGTATTTATTGTTATTAGATTATATAATTATTATACTTTCGTTACAAGTTCGGGATGGGGACATTCGTTTTATGAATATTCTACGATTTTTAACGTTTTAGGGTGGTTGTGATGTTTAATAAAAGCATGTAAAATTAGCCTTTCAATAAGATTTTTCAATTAGCTATAGGATTAATATTTGTCAAATGATAGAAGATCTGTTTTATTTTAGGAATAAAATCTTTGCTTATATTTCTACGATAGCATGCAAGATTAAGATGCATGTTTGGGGAATTGAATATGGCAAAAAAATAGTTTTTCGAGGAAGTACTCTGTTTTACAAGGGTCCAAATTCTTCAATAAGAATTGGTAACAATTGTGCTTTTAATTCTTCAAGCAGATATAATTTTCGTGGTATTAATCATCGCTGTATTTTGCAAACAGGGAGAAATGGTTCAATAAGAATTGGAGATAATTGTGGCTTCTCTGGTGTGAGCATTGTTTCAAGTGTTGGGGTTATAATTGGAAACAATGTTATGTGTGGCACTAATGTGATGATTGGTGATAGAAATGATCATGAAAATAATTATCCACAATTCTTACCAGAACCTGTTCATATAGGTGATAACGTGTGGATAGGAATGAATGTTGTTATTATGAAAGGTGTTAAAATCGGAAATAATGTAATAATAGGAGCAAATAGCATTGTTACTAAGGATATTCCTTCAAATGTAATAGCTGTAGGTGCTCCATGTAAACCAATAAAGGAAAACTTATAATGCATATTGTTTTTGTTGGACTTCCAGGCGTTCCATATAGAGGAAGAGCTTGTGATACTAGACTCACATATTTTGCAAATCTCTTTGCAAAAGACAATGATGTAACAATTGTTAATTGGTTTTCTCCTGAATCTCTTAATAAACAGGGAAGAGGTGAACTTAACGATAAGGTCAGTATAATAGACGTTCTAAAAACAAGAAAATCAACAGGACTATCTTATTATTTCTTTTATATTCTTTCTTTCTTAAAAGAACCGTTTGTTCTTTTGAATTTACATCGAAAGCAGAAAATTGATGTTTTACACATTTATACTGAGAAAGTTTTTGTATATATAATTTATTGGATGATTTCTATAATTATTGGTTCAAAACTGGTATACAGCTATGTGGAAGACAGGAGTTCTTTTAAATCAAATTTCAAAATAAACTCTTTATTACAAAAAATAGCAGAAAATGTTGCTGCTAAATTATGTGATGGGGTTTTACCGATTAGTCATTACCTAGAGTCCAAGGCTCTTGGGATTAATCCAAAACTTAATTCATTAAGGATTCCACCTATATGTGATTTTGAAACTTTCTCTGCGTTACCGGTTCAAACTTCAATTCCTAATAAATATTTATTGTATTGTGGTTCTATAGGATATAAAGAAGTGGTGGATATAATTTATAAAGCTTATAAAGATTCATCAATTTCTAGTAGTCGTGGTCTAGTGCTTGTGTTATCTGGAAATAAAATACTGTTAGAAAGAGCTTCCGAAGATTATCCAGATGCAACTATAATGTCTCATCTAGACTATCGCTATATGATTTCCTGCTTTAAAGGAGCTGAGTGCTTACTTATTCCTTTAAGAAATATTACTAGCGAAGTTGCCCGTTTCCCAAATAAAATTTGTGAATATCTAGCATCAAATGGAGTCTTAGTAACAACTAATGTTGGTGAGATCCCATATTTCTTTACTGATGGCAAAAATGCAATAATAGCTGATAATTGCGATTCAATTAGTTTGGCCTCAGTATTTGATAAAATTGAAACAAAGGAATATGATATTGATTATATTAAGAGACAGTCATATGCAACAGGATTGAAATATTTTGATTTACATACATATACAGCTAGTGTATCTATATTTCTTCAAAACTTATAAAATGTAGTCGTCTGGTGAATAATACTTGATGTGTGATGCCCGACTTTTTACCTTTGTCGTACACTAAAAGCATTAACTTATGAGAGGTAAAAAACACATTCTATGCCTGCATTTGCAGAAATTAAAACCACTAATGCAGTGTCTGTATCGGCACAAAGCGAAGTACCATGTTCTTCTGCTTGGAAATATGTACGCTTGCTTTATCCTAATGGAGTATCATTGTTGTTGCATTATGATATTGCTTCTAAAAATCTGTCTCGTTTCATTAACCTTGACCGATAATTTCTATGGGGTGTATTTGTAATTTAACTCCGGATTTTACCTATTATCTGTGTATGTATTGTAGCTCTTGACGGCATGGAAAGGATGCTTAAAGAAAAGTACAAGGTTGGTTATGTGAATGGTAAACTATACCATCTAAAGGTCAATCTTGTCAGATATGCCGACGACCGGACGCAACGAATGCGCGAAGCACCGAGTTGATAACGAGGTGTTTCAAGCAATGCTGTGCATACGATGGTGGCGGGTCCACCGGAACCGCCATACAAGTGGAGGTTTCAAATCACTCTAAGGTGCTGTGGTCAAAAGCCATGGTATTGGGCGTTAGAGGAAAAGGCAGTTTGAACTGTCAGATAAGTATTAAGGAGATGAATGAGCATGTGAACCTCTTACGAACGTGTCGAAAGCGTAGTAAATCCATCAAAACCGGAAGGTTGTCGTTAGTCCGGGATTAGCATAGCGGTCACCTGTTTACTGGCTATGCGGTAGGCGGCACCGAGGAGGCATGACCTTGATACAGGCGTTTGCATGGAACGTTGGAACCTACGGGCTGATGTTAAGGGAGTACTTCAAGCGGTAGCCCCGCAAGAAGAGAGTACCGATGCAGTCATAGGGGCAGATTGAATTGTAGTAGCAATGAAGTTCCTGTAATGGGAATGGAGTAAAGGATTCAAAATTATCCGTTTGAATTATGAGACAACTTAGAAACTAAGGAGGAACTTATGATCGAAACAAAGCCTTACGAAATCTCCAAATGGGCGGTCTATATCGCCTATGAACGAGTCAAGGCAAACAAAGGGAGTTATGGCGTAGATGAGCAGTCTATTGAAGACTTTGAAAAGAATTTGAAAAACAATCTTTATAAAATCTGGAATAGAATGTCCTCTGGCAGCTATTTCCCCCAACCAGTGAAAGCCGTATCTGTCCCTAAGAAGAATGGTGGAATACGCGTACTTGGCATTCCCACCGTGGAAGACCGAATCGCCCAAATGACAGCCAAACTGTACTTTGAACCTTGCGTAGAACCACTCTTTCTTGAAGATTCTTATGGTTATCGCCCTGGCAAGTCAGCCATTCAAGCTTTATCTGTCACTCGCAAGCGATGCTGGCATCGGGACTGGGTGCTTGAATATGACATCAAGGGACTGTTTGATAACATCCGTCATGACTATTTGTTAGAGATGGTTCGTCGACACACACCGCATAAATGGATACTCCTGTATGTGGAACGTTGGCTAACTACTCCCTTCCAGTTAGAGGACGGCACGTTACAATCCCGCACTTCCGGCACCCCGCAGGGCGGTGTGATTAGTCTGGTTTTGGCTAACTTGTTTTTGCATTACGCTTTTGACAGTTTTATGGCAAAGGAATACCCCAAGGCTTGGTGGGAACGCTACGCTGATGATGGAGTGTTACATTGTAAAAGCTCTCAACAAGCTATGTACATGAAATCAGTGCTGCGTGAACGTTTTCGTCTGTTCGGTTTAGAACTGAATGAGGAGAAGACACGAATTGTGTACTGTAAGGATGCGGACCGTACGGAAGACTATTCGGAAATCAGTTTAGACTCTCTCGGTTATACATTTCGTCCCCGACTGGCAAGGAATAAACATGGGAACATATTCCTGAACTTCCTTCCTGCCATGTCGGCTAAAGCCATCAAGGCGATGAAGGAAGAGGTGAGAAGATGGAAGCTACAACTGAAGGTATCGAAAAGTCTGACTGATTTGGCGAATATACTCAACTCTCAGATACAAGGTTGGATTTCTTATTACGGACACTTTTATAAGTCTGAGCTGATATACTTACTAAGGTATATTAATCAATGTCTGATAAAATGGGTCCGACGTAAATATAAGAAATTCAATCATCGACGGCGAGCTGAATATTGGTTGGGTAGAATAGCACGACGTGACAATAATTTGTTTGCGCATTGGCGCTATGGAGTATTACCTACGGCTGGATAATGGGAGCCGGATGAACTGAGAGGTTCCCGTCCGGTTCTGAGAGGGCGCAGGGGGGGAGCTCCTCTGCTCTACTCACTTTATTGTCACAGCAGACAAGAAGGAAACATTGTTTGAAATAAAGGAAATGTTGACTGCCTTTTTAAAGGGGAGAGGGGTTACCTTATCCGAGGAGAAGATATTGATAACACATGTCAGTGACGGATTTGATTTCTTGAGGTTCAATGTACGGAAGTACAAAGGTACATTGTTAATCAAGCCATCCAAGAAGAGTCAGAAACGATTCACTGACAAGCTGCATGAGTTGGTTTTGACCAAAGGCAAGGCACTTTCGCAGCAGGAACTGATAGGAACACTCAGTCTTGTGATATGCGGTTGAGGAAACTATTACAGTCATGTGGTATCAAAAAAGGTGTTCTACACATCTAGACGTGAGTTTGAGCGGGCGAAAACGGAAAAATGTATTTTGGGCTAATTTTGGTCTCGTTTCTTACCAAATCATTTACAGCGTGGAAGAGCAGATCAAAGAACTAGGTCTTACCGGTGTGGAAAAGGTTGCTTATCGTAAAGCGAATGCAGAAATAGCTTGGCAGTCTTTATTGCTCTGGTGTGTCTTCACCGTAAACGATGTACTGGAAAAGAGCCAGATGCATAAAGTTTGTAATTACGTTATTCATTCGTCATTATGATGAATTGACTGCATATATGGATTATGATGTGGTTCCGTTGGATAATAATGCAACGGAATTAGCGATTCGTGCTTTGGTTATGGGAAAGCAGAATTATTTGTTTTGCCAGAATGAACAATCATGCCATTATGTTGCTGTGATGTACACTTTTTAGCTGCTTGCAAAGTTTTAAATATAAATCTGGAGAAGTGGTTGACGGATGTTCTCTATAATATACCATCTACTCCCAAAGAAAAATTGAGTGAGTTGCTTCCGCAGAATTGGGTCAAGAACAATTCTCAATCTATTGTTTAATCAATCAAACTCAGTCGTTTTTCAGATGTATCGATGTCTTTGCTGTATCGATACTGTTGGGTGTGTCTTATCACCGAACGGTTATTGTAAAATGATTTTTAAGTATTAAGTTTTTTTTAATAATTCCCTACAAAAGATGAAAGAAACAAAAATTTGCGTGATTGGTCTAGGATATGTAGGCCTTCCGCTCGCTCGCCTTTTCTCAACTAAATATGAGACAGTAGGCTTTGATATGAATCAGAAACGTGTAGATGCTTTGATGTCTGGTCATGATTCAACTCTCGAGGTAGCTGATGATTTGCTTCAGGATGCAATTAACAATCATGGTTTTAAATGTACAACTCAACTTGAAGATATTAAGGATTGTAACTTCTATGTTGTTGCTGTACCAACTCCCGTTGACGATGATCGCAACCCTGATTTGACGCCACTTTATGGTGCTTCAACAACGGTAGGAAAGGTTATTAGCAAAGGTGATGTAGTTGTGTATGAGTCAACAGTTTACCCGGGGGTTACTGAGGACGAGTGTGTTCCCGTTGTTGAAAAAGTCTCTGGCTTGAAAATGAATGTTGATTTCTTCGCAGGTTACTCTCCTGAGCGTATTAACCCAGGTGATAAACTCCACACGGTTGAGCACATCAAGAAGGTTACTTCAGGATCTACGCCAGAGATTGGCAAATATGTAAATGAAGTATATTCTTCTGTTATCACTGCAGGTACTCATCTTGCACCAACCATGAAGGTTGCAGAGGCTGCTAAGGTTATTGAGAACAGCCAACGTGATATTAATATTGCTTTCGTTAATGAGCTTTCGAAGATCTTCACCAAGATGGGTATAGATACTCTTGACGTTCTAGAGGCAGCTGGTACTAAGTGGAATTTCCTTCCATTCCGTCCAGGTCTAGTTGGAGGTCATTGTATTGGTGTTGATCCTTATTACTTGGCACAATGTGCTCAGCGTTATGGATATAACCCTGAAATAATTCTTGCTGGTCGTAGAATGAACGATGGTATGGGTGAGTATGTGGCTACAGAAACTATTAAACACATGTTGAAGAAGGGTATTCAGGTGTTGAACTCTGAAATTATCATTCTTGGTTTCACTTTCAAAGAAAACTGCCCAGATGTTCGTAACACAAAAGTAATTGATATCTTCAATGCTTTGAAGGAGTATAATCTTAATATTACCGTTTATGATCCATGGGCAAATCCAACAATTGTAGATCGTGAGTATGGTATTAAGGTTATCAATGAACTTCCAGAGATAAAGTTTGATGCTGTAATAGCGGCCGTAGCTCATAAGGAGTTTGAAGGTATGGATGTTTCTTCACTTTTGAAAGAGAATCATGTGATTTTCGATGTAAAGTGCACACTTGATCGTTCAATCGTAGACGGTCGTCTCTAATGTATTAAATGGCTTTGGCAGCATAGGTGAAGCTTATGCTTGTGGTTCGATACACCTGCCAGAATAAATATTAAATTATTGTGATTATGGCATATAAAAAATTGAAATTTCCAGAGAATTCAAAATTTTTGGTTACTGGTGGTGCTGGTTTCATTGGCTCTAATTTATGCGAGGCAATATTGAATCTTGGTTATAAAGTTCGTTGTATTGACGATCTTTCTACAGGTAAGCAGGCAAATGTTGATATGTTTTTGGACAATCTTAATTATGAATTTGTTAAAGGCGATATTAAGGACCTTAATATATGTATGAAAGCATGTGAAGGAGTTGATTATGTACTTAACCAAGCTGCGTGGGGGAGTGTTCCTCGTTCAATCGAGATGCCTTTATTCTATTGCGCAAACAATATTCAGGGTACTCTAAACATGATGGAAGCTGCACGTCAGAATGGCGTAAAGAAATTCGTTTATGCTTCTTCTAGTTCAGTTTATGGAGATGAGCCCAATCTTCCAAAAATGGAAGGACGTGAGGGAAATCTTCTTTCACCTTATGCGTTAACTAAACGTTGTGATGAAGAGTGGGCAAAACAGTACACCCGTTTTTATGGCCTTGATACATATGGAATGCGATATTTTAATGTATTTGGTCGTAGACAGGATCCTGATGGTGCTTACGCTGCTGTATTGCCAAAGTTCATTAAGATGCTTTTGAATGATGAGCAGCCAACAATTAATGGTGATGGAAAGCAAAGTCGTGACTTCACTTATATTGAAAATGTGATAGAGGCAAACCTCAAGGCATGTCTTGCGCCGCACGAAGCGGCAGGTCAAGCCTTCAATATTGCTTATGGTGGACGTGAATATCTTATTGATATCTACTACACTCTTACAAAAGCTCTTGGTAAAGAAATCGAACCTTATTTTGGACCAGATCGAAAAGGTGATATTAAACATTCAAATGCTGATATCTCTAAAGCAAAACAACTGCTTGGTTATGATCCTGAATATGATTTTGCACGTGGTTTGAATGAAGCTATTGAATGGTATAAAGCTAATTTGTAGTGATGGAAAATTGCGGTAAAAGCATTGCTATTCTCGCCTCATGGAATCTTGTACAGGTAGGGGATATGATATATATACCCTCTACTCACTATTTGTATCTAGATTATATTGTGAAGATATATAAAAATGTTTTTTTGGTAAGTCAATTATCTGTAGGCGATTCTCCTGGTAAACGTCATCGATTAGATTTTTCTACTGTTTCTGTTGTACCACTACCATATGCAAACAGTTATTTGGACTCTATAAAAAATGTTAGAGCTTATTATAAGGCTTTATCTAATGTTTGCCCCAATGTAGATATTGTGTATAGCAGAGTCCCAGATCCCTTCTCATGGATGCCAACGTTGCTATTCAAAACAAATAGTATAATGCACTTTGTTGGAGATACAATAGATGCAACAAAACACAATGAGAAATGGAGTTGGTTTAAAAAACAAGTAATGTTAGCAGGTTATCTTCCTGAGTATGCATTGACTCTGCTTGCGGCTCTTAATAGTCATGTATATACGAATGGACATCACATTTCAGATAAGTTACTTAGATATGGAATTAAGGCAACTCCAGTAGTATCCTCTACTGTTCGGAAATCCGACCTTAATTATGAATTTGTACAATTGCCTCATGTGCAAGGAAAAGTTGTAATAACATATATTGGATATGTTAGGTTTGCGAAAGGCATGAATTGTTTGATGGATTTTTGCAAGGAACTTTTCAAAGCAAATATTGATTATAAATTCAATTTAATAGGTAATGGAGAAATGATCGAAGATGTTAAAAAGTTTGTTGAATTGGAAGGTCTAAAAGAATTTGTAATATTGCATGGTCATATTGATGATAAATCAAGGATGAATTCAATTCTTCGAGAGTCAGATCTTTTCTTTTTCCCTTCTTTGTCTGAAGGGTCACCTCGTGTAGTTATTGAGGCTATGGCGCAAGGGATACCTGTACTGTCTACTCCTGTTGGTTCACTCCCCGATACTTTCGAAGACGAAAAATCGATTAGATTTTTTAATTTTAATGATTCGAATAGCGCACTGAGAGTAGTTAAAGAATTTCTTTGTAATACTAAAAAATTCGACAATCAAAGGCGTATTGCATTTTCCAAAGTAGAATCTGAAATTACCATAGATAAATTTTTGTCAAGAGTGTTTAAATATGACGCATAAGGTATTGTTGATCTATACATGGTTTGTTCGAACTATATTGTTTTTCCTACCTGATATACCGGTAATAATGCGATTTAGAGGATGGTTATATAGTTTGGGAATGAAACATTGTGGTTATGACTTTCAGGTTACACATGATGCGAGGCTTATTACCTTACAAGAAATCTCTGTGGGTAGGAATTGCTTTATTGGAAATAATTCATTAGTTTTTGCTTCGATAAATGGAGAAATCTCACTAGCTGACGAAGTTCAAATTGGACCACATTGTGTAATAATTAGTGATAATCACACTATAAAGGATGGTTCATTTAGATATGGTAAAACAGATAATGGAGTTATCAGAATTGGATTTGGTTCATGGATTGGTGCGAACTCCACAGTACTAAAAGGGGCAATCTTACCTCCAAGTTCGGTACTAGGTGCTAATAGTTTATTAAATAAAGCCTATTTTGAAGAGAATTCACTTTACGCTGGATCACCAGCGCATTTAATAAAATCTTTATGATGTTATCAGTAATAATCCCTATCTATAACGAGGAGAAATATATTGCTAAGTGCTTAGAAAGTATATTAGAACAAGATTACCCAAAGAACGATCTCGAAGTAATTCTTGTCGATGGCATGAGTAATGATAAGACACGTGAAATCGTTGCATCATACACCGAAAAATATTTTTTCATCCGTTTGATAGATAATCCTAATAGGATCGCTCCATGGGCAATGAATCTTGGAATCAAGGAGGCAAAAGGAGATGTGATTATGCGTTTGGATGCTCATGCTATATATGAGACGAATTATTTTTCGTCTCTTGTTTATGGACTGGCTAAATATGAAGCTGATAACATCGGTGCTGTATGTAAGACTGATGTGTTGAGCAAAACAAGCAAAACATTAGCAATTCGTGAGGTATTGAGTAATAAGTTTGGTGTTGGTAATTCAGTATTTCGCACAGGAATACAAGGCGATCAGGAAGTTGAAACTGTTCCATTTGGTTGTTGGAAGCGAGAAGTATTTGAAAAATATGGCTATTATGATGTGCGTCTTGTTCGTAATCAAGATATAGAACTTAATAAGCGTATCATTCATGGCGGAGGTAAGATTGTTATTATTCCTGATACATATAGTACTTATCTTGCACGTGAAACTTATTCAAAGTTAGCGAAGAATAATTTTGGTAATGGGAAGTGGAATATTCTTACAGTATTTTATACAGGAGAATTGCGTTCCCTCTCTGTTCGCCACTTTGTTCCTCTCGGTTTTGTTATTGGTTTGCTATTACCTTTGTTTTTAGGTTTTTTCTGGCGTCCAACTATTATATTATTTTTAGCTGTATTGTTATTATATTTATTATCATTAGGAACCGTCAGCGCAAAGCTTGCTTTATCAAAGAAACTAAATTTTATATACCTTCTTGTATCATTCATTGTTCTTCATATTTCATATGGATGTGGATCTCTAATTGCCCTTATGAATCTACCCTTTATGAAGAAATAGGTAATCATTTTTTTGAATTATCCCATAATCTGTAATGAAGACCGAAGAATTATATAAGCATTTGTATTTGTTTATTAGATCCTCATTGTTAAATATTGAAGTTGACAGTAAGCGTCCACTTCTCCCCAAGATTGGTCGAAAACTAAAATTTACTTATATGCATGAACGTGAGACAAGAAGTCGTACAAGTAATTGTTCAGTATGGTGTCTGAACCTATTGTTCCGTCAATAGTAACCTAAAGAGGTGTGCTTTACGAGTATTTGTTTGGTGCGAATCCCTCTTGACAATATGGTTCTATACAGAAATATCCAATGTATAGGCTGTTAGATTGACCGATATGAGTAACGTAGATGAACCGTTGCACCATCGTGACAAAAGTAAGCAGTCACTCTAGACCGTTTTGACCAACCTTATATATAGATTTAATTTTACAGCGAATTCAAAAAAATGAATCGTAAAAACAAAGAAGGAGATTTTTATGCCTCCCAGGTTCGCCTGTTCCTTAATAAATATGGCGGTATCAATTGGGAAGAATTCTGCAAAGCAGAGCGGGTGAGTTATTTTAAAATGTGCAATTGTTTGGGCCGACCTTTTTATAGGAAACCTTCTGCTGATCCTAAAAAGCCGGAAGTGGAAGAACCGACAAACACATTACCAAATATTGGGCTTCAACCCTTGTTGGTTGATGTCCCTTTATCAAAGAATTGTTGTGAACTGCAAATCCGTAGAATAGCTAAATACCGTAACAATAGTTTCTGTAGCCCCGAAGCTGGGGTTCGATTTGCAAGATTTCAGTCTGTTTTTGTTAATATCCGCAATCATAAATTGAATGCGGTACAATATCTATGTGATGTTTTTCGCCGGATTAAGAAAACTACAAAAGAGGAGTTGGTCAATCTGTTGCCACATAAATGGCAGTCTTTGGCCGTATAATCTGTGTTTAAATCAAACTTAGTTTTTAAAACTTACTAAGACTTTGTCTCTTTAGGGCCTTAACAGTTTTAAAGCGACTGCTTACTTATAATAGAATAAACAACGATACAATATGTTATTGAAATGGATTTTTGACCGACTGCTTGCATTTATTGGCCTGCTGTTCCTGTGGCCAGTACTGCTTATTGTAGCAATAATGGTGAAAGTAAAGATGCCGGAAGGAGCAGTGTTCTTTATACAAAAGCGTGTGGGTAAAGGAGGTAGGTTGTTTAATTGCCATAAGTTCCGTACGATGACCGTTAACCATAACGGTTCTACAGTGTCGGTAGCTGGCGACTCACGCATCACACCATTTGGTGCAATTCTGCGTCACTATAAGCTCGATGAGTTACCCGGGTTGTGGGATGTATTGATTGGGAATATGTCTTTTGTGGGACCTCGTCCAGATGTTCCGGGGTATGCTGACAAGTTGGAGGGTGATGAACGTGATGTATTGAAATTGCGTCCGGGTATTACAGGGCCTGCCACGCTAAAGTATCGCCTGGAAGATGAAATGATTTCTGAATACGTGGTAAAGAGACAAGCAGAGGGTGACACACGACCAATGCAAGAGATTGCCACAGAATATAATGATAATGTAATTTATCCTGATAAGGTACGCTTGAACTGCTACTACTATCGCCATTACTCGTTCATCAAGGACATCGAGATGATATTTGCGACAGTATTAGGTTTCAGGGTGAAATTTGCAGGAGAAGAAGTATAATAGAATAGCATATTGAATATTATGGTTGAAGAAAGAAAGACTATCTACCTTTGTCTAGCTCACATGAGTGAGGAGCGGGTAGAACAGAAGTATGTAAAGGAAGCATTCGATACCAATTGGGTAGTTCCGATGGGCCCTAATGTGAATGCCTTTGAGCAGGAATTGTCAGATTTTGCTAATACCAATTCTGATGGAAGTAAGTTAAATCATAAGGTGGTTTGTCTGAGTTCCGGTACTGCTGCAGTGCACCTTGCTCTCATAGCTTGTGGTGTAAAATCCGGTGATGAAGTCTGTGTCCAGAGTTTCACCTTCTGTGCATCATCCCACCCTATCACTTATCTTGGTGCCAAGCCTGTATTCATCGACTCAGAGCGTGAAACATGGAACATGGATCCGGAACTCCTCGAAAAGGCAATCCTTGACCGTAAGGAGAAGACTGGTACATATCCAAAGGCCATCATTCCAGTAGCTCTCTACGGTATGCCATACGATTGTGAGAAGATTATGGCTATTGCCGATAAGTACGACATTCCTGTTATAGAAGATGCAGCCGAAGGCATGGGTTCTCGCTTCAACGGTCAGGTTCTCGGTACCTTTGGACGCTTTGGTGTCCTTTCATTTAATGGTAATAAGATGATTACTACTTCTGGTGGTGGCGCTCTCATCTGCCAGAACGATGAAGATGCCAACAACGTAATGTGGCATGCAACTCAGGCTCGTGATGCTTATCCATACTATCAGCATACAGAGATTGGTTACAACTACCGTATGTCAAACGTATGTGCAGGCATTGGTCGTGGTCAGATGACTATTCTGGATGCACATATCGCTCATCACAAGCATGTTCAGGCACTTTATGAGGAATTGCTGGAGGATGTTCCTGAAGTTCATATTCACAAACAGCCGGCGGATTCCCGTTACGATGCGAACTTCTGGCTCTGTGCTGCAACTATCGATCCGGAGGTCAAGATTCAGGAGCAGGAGAATGCTTATAAGGAAGTCATCAGGACAGCTGTAGGTGGTGCAGCAGGTGTCATCAAGGCTGTTGATTCTGCTGTCACTGATTGTCAGCCGAATGATAACGTGGAGGCTCTTCGTATCTTCATGCTTAATAAGAAGGTTGAATGCCGTCCTGTATGGAAGCCAATGCATAAGCAGCCTATTTATACTGATGCAGTAGCCTATACCAATGGGGTATCAGAAGAAATCTTTAAGGTTGGTTTCTGCCTGCCAGCAGGTCCATATGTCACTGATGGCGATGTACGTTATATCGTAGATTGCATAAAGGAGGCTATTGTCAGGTGATGATAAAAAATTCAAGAAATAGCGGGAGGAATGTGTCAGTTGTGTACATTTTTTTTGCCTCAGAAAACAGATAAAACGAGATATGACCATTAATTGCGAATGAATGGCAGGAAAGAACGATCAGAATTTTATCGCCTTCTGTGATGAGTTAAGGGCGTATGTCCTGGAAAAACATCACTTCCCGAATAAGCATACCCGTTTCTTGAATAAGATAAAATTAGTCCGCCGTAAAATCAATCAGGACACGCTGGAAGAGTGGAAACTGAAAATGTTCCTCGACATAGCGGGGATGAGGGATATGGATGAGCATACCGGAGGGAGAAAAAAGAAGGTGCAGGATGATCAGTAAAGACGCTTTGCTCACTGGTTATTCGATTATGATATAAAAGAAGTAAAAAATACTCGATAATTTAAAACAATATGCCGTATTGACTAAATAAAATGGCGTTATGGCTGATAAAGATATTGTATATATTATAAATGAAATATTAATGAATAAAATGAAAAAGGTAGCTTTAATATCTGGAATCACTGGTCAGGATGGTTCATTTTTAGCTGAGTTTCTAATAGAAAAAGGATATGAAGTCCATGGTATCCTTCGCCGTTCTTCTTCTTTCAACACCGCACGCATTGAACATCTTTACTTGGATGAGTGGGTGCGTGACATGAAGAAGGACCGTCTGGTCAATCTTCATTATGGAGATATGACGGATTCCAGTTCTTTGATCCGTATTATCCAGCAAGTACAACCGGATGAAATTTATAATCTGGCCGCTCAAAGCCATGTGAAAGTATCTTTTGATGTACCGGAATACACAGCCGAAGCAGATGCCATCGGTACGCTCCGCATGCTGGAAGCTGTCCGTATCCTTGGAATGGAAAAGAAAACACGCATTTATCAGGCTTCAACTTCCGAACTATTCGGTTTGGTACAGGAAGTTCCGCAGAAGGAAACTACTCCTTTCTATCCTCGTTCCCCGTATGGAGTAGCCAAGCAATACGGTTTCTGGATCACCAAGAACTATCGTGAAAGCTATGGCATGTATGCTGTAAACGGAATCCTTTTTAATCATGAAAGTGAACGTAGGGGCGAGACTTTCGTAACCCGTAAGATAACATTGGCTGCTGCCCGTATTGCACAAGGGCTCCAGGACAAACTTTATCTGGGAAACCTGAACTCACTTCGTGACTGGGGATACGCCAAGGACTATGTTGAGTGCATGTGGCTGATTCTTCAGCATGACATTCCTGAAGACTTTGTAATTGCTACGGGAGAATATCACACTGTACGTGAATTTACGACACTGGCTTTCAAAGAAGTCGGCATTGAACTTCGTTGGGACGGTGAAGGAGTGGATGAGAAGGGTATTGATGTATCGACCGGAAAAGTATTGGTTGAAGTCGATTCTAAGTATTTTCGTCCTGCTGAAGTAGAACAGTTACTGGGTGATCCTACGAAAGCTCGTACATTACTTGGCTGGAATCCCACCAAGACTTCTTTCTCCGAACTGGTAAAAATTATGGTATCGCATGATATGAAGTTTGTGAAGAAGCTTCACATGAAAGAACTGATGAATAGAGAAGAATAAGAATGGATAAGAATACGAAAATCTATGTAGCGGGACACCATGGTTTGGTGGGTTCCGCTATCTGGAATAATTTGCAGCGTCGTGGTTACACGAATCTTGTAGGACGCTCTCATAAAGAACTGGACCTTCTTGATAGCGTAGCCGTAAAACAATTCTTTGATGAAGAACAGCCTGATGCAGTTGTCCTTGCCGCTGCGCACGTCGGTGGTATCCTTGCAAACTTGCAGTATCGTGCCGATTTTATCTATCAGAATCTCCAGATTCAGCAGAATGTGATCGGTGAGAGTTTTCGTCATAACGTACAGAAACTGCTTTTTCTGGGTAGTACCTGTATCTATCCACGTGATGCTGCACAGCCGATGAAGGAAGACGCTTTGCTGACTTCTCCTTTGGAATATACGAATGAACCTTATGCCATTGCCAAGATTGCTGGTTTGAAGATGTGTGAAAGCTTTAATCTTCAGTATGGCACGAACTATATCGCTGTGATGCCTACCAACCTTTATGGCCCGAATGATAATTTCCATTTGGAAAACAGTCATGTTCTTCCTGCCATGATTCGTAAGATTCATCTGGCTAAATGTTTAAACGAAGGTGACTGGAAGGCAGTTCGCAGAGACCTTGACTTGCGTCCTGTAGAAGGTGTGACCGGTGGTAATTCTGATGCTGAAATATTGAATAAATTGGCAAAATTTGGTATTACTCCTGAATTGGTAACTCTTTGGGGGACCGGTACGCCCATGCGTGAATTCTTGTGGAGTGAGGAGATGGCTGATGCGAGTGTTCATGTATTATTGAACGTTGATTTCAAGAATACCTATACGGAAGGTAGTAGAGACATTCGTAACTGTCATATCAATGTTGGTACAGGTAAAGAAGTCAGCATCCGTGAAGTTGCCGAAATGATCATGAAGGAAGTTCAATTTAAGGGTGAACTTCGTTGGGACAGTTCTAAGCCTGATGGTACGATGCGTAAGTTGACAGATGTATCGAAGTTACACAGTTTAGGCTGGCATCATAAGATTGAGATTGATGAAGGAATTGAGCGCCTTTATGAATGGTATTTGAAAGGTGTCTAAATTTATAATTTATATATTATGGAAAAATTAAACGGAAAGAATGTTTTAATACTGTTGTTGATTTTGCTTCTTACAGCTTGTCAGTCTTACAAAAAGGTACCTTACTTGCAGGATGCTGAAGTGGTACTGTATAGTACTCAGAACGAACAGTTGTATGATGCAAAGATCATGCCCAAAGACTTGTTGACGATTGTAGTATCATGTACCAGTCCCGAACTGGCGGCACCTTTCAACCTGACGGTGGCTACGCAGAATAATGCAACTTTGAATTATACAACTACTCAGCCTGTTCTGCAGCAATACCTGGTGGATAATGACGGTAATATCAACTTTCCTGTATTGGGAGAACTTCATGTGGGTGGATTGACAAAGAAGGCTACTGAACAGATGATTGTGGAAAAACTGAAACCTTATATTAAGGAAACACCTATTGTGACGGTACGTATGGTGAATTATAAGATTTCCGTGATTGGTGAGGTTGCCCGTCCCGGTACATTTACGATTTCCAATGAAAAGGTGAATATTCTGGAAGCTTTGGCTATGGCAGGTGATATGACCGTATATGGTCTGCGTGATGATGTTAAGCTGATACGTGAGAATGCCAATGGTAAGCAGGAAATTATTCCTTTGGATCTGAATAAGGCGGAGACTATTCTTTCTCCTTATTATTATTTGCAACAGAATGATATCATATACGTTACTCCGAATAAGGCGAAAGCTCGAAATTCGGATATCGGTACTAGTACAAGTTTATGGTTCTCTGCTACTTCGATCCTTGTTTCTATTGCCAGTTTGTTGTTTAATATTTTAAAATAAAAGGAAGAGCTATGAAGGAAGAAAATCAAAATGTGAAGGAACGTGAAATGACTGAGGAACAGATCGATTTCCGGGCGTTGCTTTTTAAATATATTATTCACTGGCCCTGGTTTGTAGGTGCGGTGTTGCTATGTTTTGTTGGTGCGTGGTTTTATCTGCACTGGGCTACCCCGATCTATAATATTTCCGCTACCGTTCTGATAAAAGACGAGAAGAAGGGTGGAGGTGCAGGACTTTCTTCGGAATTGGAGGATATGGGGTTAAGCGGTCTGATGACATCTTCTAAAAACATTGATAACGAGCTGGAAGTTCTACGTTCGAAAACCTTGGTAAAAGAGGTTGTTAATCAGTTGGGACTGTATATAACTTATAAAGATGAGGATGAGTTTCCTGCTAAAGGTCTATATAAGACATCTCCTATCCAAGTAAGTTTGACACCTCAAGAAGCTGAAAAACTGAATGCACCGATGATGGTGGAGATGACTTTACAGCCTGAAGGTAGTATGGATGTGAATGTGACTGTAGGTGAAAAGGGCTATCAGAAACATTTTGAAAAGCTGCCTGCTATTTTTCCGACTGATGAAGGTACATTGGCTTTCTTTCAGGTAGCTGATTCGGTAACTTTACAGGATGGAACGAAAGTTCCTCGGATAGAGAAGAACGTACGTCATATAACTGCGACAATAAGTAAGCCAATGAGAGTGGCAAAAGGCTATTGTAACAGTCTGTCTATTGCTCCTACTTCTAAAACGACTTCTGTTGCTGTGATTTCATTGAAGAACTCCAGTTTGCAGCGTGGACAGGATTTTATCAACCAGTTGCTTGAAATGTATAATCGTAATACGAACAATGATAAAAACGAGATTGCCCAGAAAACAGCTGAGTTTATTGATGAACGTATTGGTATTATCTCAAAAGAATTGGGTAGTACGGAAGCTAATCTAGAGACTTTCAAGCGTGATGCAGGTATCACGGATTTGACAAGCGAAGCTCAGATAGCCTTGGCCGGTAATGCTGAGTATGAAAAGAAGAGCGTAGAGAACCGTACTCAAATCAGTTTGGTGAATGACTTGCGTAAGTATTTGCGAGGCAATGAATACGAAGTATTGCCGAGTAATGTAGGTTTGCAGGATGCCGCCTTGATAGGAGCTATTGAACGTTACAACGAGATGTTGATGGAACGTAAACGCCTGTTGCGTACATCAACAGAGAATAACCCTACGATTGTGAATCTAGATACGAGTATCCGTGCCATGAAAGCTAATGTACAGGCTACTCTTGAAGGAACCTTGCAGGGATTGATGATCACCAAAGAGAGTCTTGACCGTGAGGCGAGTCGTTATTCCCGTCGTATCAGTAACGCTCCGGGACAGGAACGTGCTTATGTAAGTATTGCCCGTCAGCAGGAGATCAAGGCCGGATTGTATCTGATGCTGTTACAGAAACGTGAAGAGAATGCGATTGCTCTTGCTGCTACAGCCAATAATGCAAAAATTATCGATGAAGCAATAGCTGACGATACTCCGGTATCTCCTAAAGGCAAAATGATTTATCTGATTGCATTGGTGTTGGGTATTGGAATTCCTGTCGGTATCATCTATTTGATTGATCTGACTAAATTCAAGATCGAAGGTCGTGCTGATGTAGAGAAACTGACAAGTGTGCCTGTTGTTGGTGATATTCCATTAACTGATGAGAAGAATGATAAGAATGGTTCTATCGCTGTCTTCGAGAACAAGAACAATCTGATGAGTGAAACCTTCCGTAATATCCGGACCAATCTTCAGTTTATGCTCGATAATGATCAGAAGGTGATCCTTGTGACCTCAACTGTCAGTGGTGAAGGAAAATCGTTTGTTTCGTCGAATTTGGCTATCAGTCTTTCTCTTTTGGGAAAGAAGGTGGTGATTGTCGGACTCGATATTCGTAAGCCGGGGTTGAATAAAGTATTCCAGCTCTCTAATAAGGAGAGAGGTATTACTCAGTATCTTTCCAATCCTGAAACGGATTTGATGGAACTTGTTCAGCCTTCTGATGTAAATAAGAATCTGTTTATTCTTCCGGGTGGTACTGTTCCTCCTAATCCAACGGAACTGTTAGCCCGTAACGGCCTGGACAGAGCGATAGAAACTTTGAAGAAGAACTTCGATTATGTCATCCTTGATACTGCTCCTATCGGCATGGTAACAGATACCTTATTAATAGGTCGTGTAGCAGACTTGTCAGTTTACGTATGCCGTGCTGATTATACTCATAAGGCGGAATATACATTGATCAATGAACTGTCTTTTGAGAAGAAGCTACCTAATCTTTGTACCGTCATCAACGGCGTAGACCTGAAGAAGCGAAAATACGGTTATTACTACGGCTACGGTAAGTATGGCAAACACTACGGCTATGGTAAACGTTATGGTTACGGCTATGGATATGGTCAAGATACAAAAAGATAAATATCTGAATATCTATGAATTATAACTTTTCTCAGAAAAAGTGCCCCGCAAGGGGCTTTTCTTTTTGTTATCTGAAATAAAAGCCTCACCTTTGCATTGTTGATCAACAAAACGTGAATAAAATAACTTGAATTTGAATCTTTAAAAAAACGTATTATGAGTGTAATTTACAAAGTTGTTACGCGACCATCTGACCCGCGTGTTCCCAATTCTCCCAAGAAATATTATCCGCATCTGATCACTTTAGGTCAGTCTGTCAATCTGAAATATATTGCGCAGAAAATGCAGGGCTATTCTTCTTTATCTATCGGTGATATCAAGAGTGTGATTCAGAATTTTGTGGAGAAAATGAAAGAGCAACTTCTGGAAGGTAAGTCTGTGAATATCGAAGGCTTGGGGGTATTTATGCTGACTGCTTGTTCGAAAGGAGCGGATGCAGCGAAAGATGTCAATGCTAAAAGTGTGGATAGCGTACGCATCTTTTTTCAGGCGAATAAGGAACTGCGTATCACGAAGACGGCTACCCGTGCAGATGAAAAACTGGATTTGATCAGTCTGGATGAATATCTGAAGAAGTTGAACGCCTCTGTGACTCCGAATGATCCGGATGATGGTGAAAATGGCGGTGGTGGAAATGAAGGAGGAGGAGACGAGGAAGCCCCGGATCCGACTGTATAATCTGAAAAGCTTAAAAAGAAAGGAGGAAAAATCTATGAAGAAAACTTGGAGTGTAGTTTTGAAAGTAATCATTGCTGTAGCCGGTGCGATTGCCGGAGTACTGGGAGTACAGGCTGCATCATTGTAAGCAGCATTCAGTAAATAAAGTAATTGGTTAGATAAGACAGGCAGGCGGGAAGAACTTTTCCGCCTGCTTTGTTGTATGCTAAAATATCAAATAGTTGGCGTTACTTTTTCGTGTGCGATAACGAAAACACAAAAAATAACATTTTATTATGTAGAAAAAAATGAGGGAATGCTTCGTAGTTCACAAATAATGATTAAATTTGCCGCGATTTGTAATGTTGAGTTTGCAAAATGACGAATAATACTATAAAGCATCTAGGTATTGTGGAAAACATACAGGGTTCTCATCTGTCGGTGAGAATCGTTCAGACGTCGGCTTGTGCGGCTTGTAGCGCAAAAGGTCACTGTTCTTCGGCGGATAGTAAAGACAAAATCATAGATATAACGGATGTTACAGCTGCTTCCTATCAGGTAGGAGAGCGGGTGATGGTGATCGGCGAAACGTCGATGGGCATGATGGCTGTAACCCTTGCATTCATAATTCCTTTTGTACTTCTGATTGTTTCCCTGTTCGCATGGATGGCGTTGATAGGGAATGAACTGTATGCGGCTCTTCTTTCTCTGGCAGTTCTTATTCCTTATTATTTCGTATTGTGGCTCAATAAAACGCGAATGAAACAACATTTTTCATTTACTATAAAACCAATAAATAACTAAAACATTATGAATTTGATTCTGATTGCAGTGATTTCATTGGGAGCTATAGCGCTCGTGCTGGCCGCTATTCTTTATGTAGCTTCCAAGAAATTTGCCGTGTATGAAGACCCGCGGATTGCCCAGGTGGGGGAAGTGTTGCCCCAGGCAAACTGTGGTGGATGTGGCTATCCTGGTTGTAGCGGATTTGCCGATGCTTGCGTCAAAGCCGGTTCGCTGGATGGTAAATTCTGCCCTGTAGGCGGTCAGCCTGTCATGGCACAAATTGCTGATATTCTCGGACTGGCAGCTACTGAAGCTGAACCGATGGTAGCAGTAGTAAGATGTAACGGAAGCTGTGCCAACCGTCCGCGTATTAATCAATACGACGGTGCGAAGAGTTGCGCTATTGCCGCTTCATTGTATGGTGGAGAAACAGGTTGTAGCTACGGATGCCTCGGATGTGGCGACTGTGTGGCTGCCTGCCAGTTTGACGCTATCCACATGAATCCTGAAACGGGACTTCCGGAAGTGGATGAAGCCAAATGTACAGCTTGTGGCGCTTGTGTGAAGGCTTGTCCGAAGGCGATCATCGAGATTCGTCCGCAAGGCAAGAAATCACGCCGTGTGTACATCTCTTGTGTGAACAAAGACAAGGGAGCCGTAGCACGTAAGGCTTGTACAGTGAGCTGTATCGGCTGTGGTAAGTGTGTCAAGACTTGTCCGTTCGAAGCCATTACGCTGGAGAACAACCTGGCTTACATCGATCCGAACAAGTGTAAATCATGTCGTAAGTGCGTGGAAGTTTGTCCGCAGAACACAATTATCGAGCTGAACTTCCCTCCACGTAAACCGAAGGCGGAAGAAGCACCGAAAACAGTTGCTGCAGAAGCTCCGAAGGTAACAGAATAATAACAGAATAAAATACAGAATTGTATGTTAAAGACATTTTCAATTGGTGGAGTTCATCCACACGAAAATAAATTGTCGGCACATCAACCTATCATCACAGCGGAAGTTCCTGCAAAGGCAGTTATTCTGTTGGGGCAGCACATTGGCGCACCTGCCAAACCAATAGTAGCAAAAGGTGATATGGTGAAGGTAGGCACGAAGATTGCCGAACCTGCCGGCTTCGTTTCGGCAGCAATTCACTCTTCTGTCAGTGGAAAAGTGGCGAAGATTGATACAGTAGTCGATGCGAGCGGTTATGCAAAACCTGCTATCTTTATTGATGTAGAAGGCGACGAATGGGAAGAAACCATTGACCGTAGCAAGACACTGGTCAAAGAATGTGAGCTTTCGTCCGAAGAAATCGTGAAGAAGATTGCCGATGCCGGTATCGTAGGTTTGGGTGGTGCTTGTTTCCCTACACAGGTGAAACTTTGTCCGCCTCCTTCGTTCAAGGCAGAATGTGTGATTATCAATGCGGTGGAATGTGAACCGTATCTGACTGCCGACCATCAGCTGATGCTGGAACACGCGGAAGAAGTCATGGTAGGTGTCTCCATTCTGATGAAAGCCGTGAAGGTAAATAAGGCATTTATCGGAATTGAGAATAACAAGCCGGATGCTATTGAACTGATGACGAAAGTTGCTTCCAGTTATGCAGGCATCGAAGTTGTTCCTTTGAAAGTGAAATATCCGCAGGGCGGTGAGAAACAGTTGATTGATGCGATTACCAAACGCCAGGTGGCAAGTGGTGCGCTGCCTATCTCTACTGGGGCAGTTGTGCAGAATGTGGGTACGGCATTTGCTGTTTATGAAGCTGTTCAGAAAAATAAACCGTTGTTTGAGCGTGTGATTACCGTAACTGGTAAGTCTGTGACCAAACCTTCCAACTTCCTGGCGCGTATCGGTACACCGATGAAACAGCTGATTGATGCTTGCGGCGGTCTGCCGGAGGATACGGGAAAGGTGATTGGCGGTGGTCCGATGATGGGTAAGGCTTTGGTGAATATCGAAGTTCCTACCGCAAAAGGCAGCTCCGGCATCCTGATCATGAATCAGAAGGAAGCCAAGCGTGGTGAAGCACAAACCTGTATCCGTTGTGCAAAGTGTGTGAGCGCTTGTCCGATGGGACTGGAGCCGTACTTGCTCGGAGCTTTGTCCGAAAACGGAGATTTTGAAACAATGGAAAAAGAAAGAATCATGGATTGTATCGAGTGCGGTTCCTGTCAGTTCACTTGTCCTGCCAACCGTCCGCTGCTTGATTACTGCCGCTTGGGTAAGGGTAAAGTAGGGGCTATGATTCGTGCACGTCAAGCTAAAAAATAACGAAGTATGGAAAATAAATTAATCGTATCACTATCACCCCACGTTCATGGCGGAGACAGCGTACAGAAAAATATGTATGGCGTGCTGATCGCACTGATTCCGGCTTTTCTGGTGTCTCTTTATTTCTTCGGGCTGGGGGCTCTGATTGTCACGGCTACTTCGGTAGCAGCCTGTTTATTCTTCGAATGGGCGATCGTTAAATTCTTAATGAAGAAACCTGCTACAACCATTTGTGACGGTTCTGCTGTCATTACAGGTGTGTTGCTGGCATTCAATCTACCTTCCAATCTGCCTATCTGGATTATCATTCTGGGTGCACTGTTCGCAATCGGTGTAGGCAAGATGTCTTTCGGTGGTCTGGGCTGCAACCCATTCAACCCGGCATTGGCGGGACGTGTATTCCTGTTGCTTTCTTTCCCGGTGCAGATGACAACATGGCCGGTAGTAGGTCAGCTGACATCTTATATGGACGCTACCACCGGTGCTACTCCGCTGGCATTGATGAAACAGGCTATTCACGGCGATGCAAGTGCTTTGAGCCAGATACCTGATGCGCTGACTCTGTTTATCGGACAGAACGGCGGATGTATCGGTGAAGTAAGTGCGCTGGCACTGTTGCTCGGACTGGTATACATGCTCTGGAAAAAGATCATCACCTGGCATATTCCGGTTTCTATCATTGTGACTGTATTTGTATTTGCAGGCATTATGCACATGGTGGATCCCGAAAAGTATGTTTCTCCGATATTGCAACTACTCTCCGGAGGTCTGATGCTGGGAGCTGTCTTTATGGCAACCGACTATGTGACTTCTCCGATGAGCAAGAAAGGTATGCTGATTTACGGTGTTTGTATCGGTCTGCTGACGGTGGTTATCCGTCTGTTCGGTGCATATCCCGAAGGTATGTCATTCGCCATCCTGATTATGAATGCGTTCACTCCGCTGATTAACACCTATTGTAAACCTAAACGCTTTGGGGAGGTAGCGAAGAAGAAATGAAAAAGTTACAATCATCTTTAAAGAATATGTTGCTGGTACTTACGGGCGTTACAGCTGTTTCCGTAGCGTTGCTGGCTTATGTGAACGAACTGACGAAAGGCCCTATTGCCGAAGCGAATGCAAAGACGCTGAACGAGGCCTTGAAAAAGGTGCTTCCTGAATATACCAATAATCCGGTAGCCGAAAGCGATACTGTTTTCAGCGAGAAAGACGGAAAGAAAATCGTGGATTTCATTATCTATCCGGCCAAGAATGGCGAAAAGTGGGTAGGTTCTGCCGTTGAAGCCAAGTCAATGGGATTTGGCGGTGAACTGAAAGTGCTGGTGGGCTTTGATGCTGAAGGCAAGATTTATAACTACTCTTTATTGGCGCACGCTGAAACTCCGGGATTGGGTTCGAAAGCGGACAAATGGTTTGGAGCTTATGATCCTGCAAAGAACGAAAAACCGGTATCTCACGAAGAAAGTGCAAAGTCTATTTTGGGCATGAATCCGGGAGAGACTCCATTGGCTGTGACCAAAGACATGAATGGACAGGTAGATGCTATCACGGCTTCTACTATCACTTCACGTGCTTTCCTGAATGCGGTGAATGCTGCTTATCAGGCATATAAAGGCGGTGAGGTGGATACGAATTCCGGAGCTTCCCAGAAAAATGAACCGGCTGTTGCGCCGGAAGGTGAAGCAGCTGCTAATGACACTAATAACTAAGAAAGGAGGAGACAGTTATGAATAATTTTAAAGTAATGATGAACGGGATTATCAAAGAGAATCCTATTTTTGTGCTCCTGCTCGGTATGTGTCCTACACTGGGTACGACATCATCGGCAATCAACGGTATGGGTATGGGACTGGCCACTATGTTCGTCCTGATTTGCTCGAACGTGGTAATTTCATCTATCAAGAATCTGATTCCGGATATGGTACGCATCCCTTCATTTATCGTGGTGATCGCGTCATTCGTGACACTGTTGCAGATGATAATGCAAGCATACGTGCCCGATCTGTATGCTACTCTCGGTCTTTTCATTCCGCTGATCGTAGTAAACTGTATCGTATTGGGACGTGCGGAAGCTTTTGCAGCGAAGAACAATCCGCTGGCTTCTATGTTTGATGGTATCGGTATGGGATTTGGTTTTACCATTGCCCTGACTCTGTTGGGTGCCGTACGTGAATTTCTCGGAACAGGTAAGATATTTAATCTGACCATTCTGCCGGAAGAATACGGAATGCTGATCTTTGTTCTGGCTCCGGGTGCCTTTATCGCTTTAGGTTATCTGATTGCCATTATTAATAGTCTGAAGAAAGCCTAACTCTATTAAATAAGAAAAGAATATGGAATATATATTGATATTTATCTCGGCAATCTTTGTAAACAACATTGTGTTGTCGCAGTTCCTGGGAATCTGTCCGTTCCTGGGTGTTTCCAAGAAGGTGGAAACAGCGATGGGTATGAGTGCGGCAGTTGCTTTCGTGCTGACTATCGCTACCATCGTCACATTCCTGATTCAGAAGTTTGTGTTGGACGCTTTCGGATTGGGGTACTTACAGACAATCACTTTTATTCTGGTTATTGCCGGACTGGTGCAGATGGTAGAAATTATTCTGAAGAAAGTTTCTCCTTCTTTGTATCAGGCACTGGGTGTGTTCCTGCCGTTGATTACAACGAACTGCTGTATTCTCGGTGTGGCAATCCTGGTAATCCAGAAAGACTTTGATCTGCTGACAGGTGTTGTATACGCATTCTCTACTGCTCTTGGCTTTGGTCTGGCACTGGTATTGTTTGCCGGATTGCGTGAGCAGATGACCCTGGTGAAGATTCCGAAAGGAATGCAGGGGACTCCGATTGCTTTGATTACCGCAGGTTTGCTGGCAATGGCATTCATGGGCTTCTCTGGCGTCGTGTAAAAGACTAAGTTGATAATTAGATAAAGAGGCTGGAAACTCTGTCGTATGGCAACATACAGGCAGTTTGTTTCCGGCCTTTTTCTTTATATCTGTTCATACCGAATATGTTTTTTATCATACCAAAACGCCCTCAAATCGTCCCGTAAGTATCTTCCTGTGAATAAAATTGCGATAGTTTATTGCATTTCCATTTTATTTCCATACATTTGTACCTCAAACAAACTGAAAACCGAAAAACTAACCATATTTTAAAATTATATGAAAGAAAGAATTTTAGTAACGGGAGGAACAGGCTATATTGGGTCTCATACCGTTGTAGAACTACAAAACAGTGGATACGAAGTAATCATTATCGATAATTTATCAAATTCGAGTGCTGACGTTGTTGACAATATAGAGAAAGTATCCGGTATCCGCCCAGCTTTTGAGAAACTGGATTGTCTTGATTTTGCTGGCCTTGATGCCGTATTTGCCAAATATAAAGGAATTAAAGCGATTATTCATTTCGCAGCAAGCAAAGCAGTAGGAGAGTCGGTAGAGAAGCCGTTGCTTTATTATCGTAACAACCTGGTTTCTTTAATCAACCTTCTGGAGTTAATGCCTAAACATGGAGTAGAAGGCATAGTGTTCTCTTCTTCCTGTACAGTATATGGTCAACCGGATGAGTTGCCTGTAACGGAAAAGGCTCCGATCAAGAAAGCGGAATCTCCTTATGGAAATACAAAACAGATTAATGAAGAAATTATCCGTGATACAGTAGCTTCCGGTGCCCCGATCAATGCTATTTTGCTGCGTTATTTCAATCCGATTGGCGCACATCCTACAGCATTGTTGGGTGAACTTCCGAACGGTGTTCCTCAAAACCTGATTCCTTATCTGACTCAGACAGCGATGGGTATCCGTGAAAAACTAAGTGTATTCGGTGACGATTATGATACTCCTGACGGTTCTTGTATCCGTGACTTTATCAACGTTGTTGACTTGGCTAAAGCACACGTGATTGCAATCCGCCGTATTTTGGAGCAAAAACAGAAAGAAAAAGTAGAAGTATTCAATATCGGTACAGGACGCGGCGTTTCAGTATTGGAACTGATTAATGGCTTTGAAAAAGCTACCGGCGTTAAATTGAATTATCAGATTGTAGGCCGTCGCGCAGGTGATATTGAAAAGGTATGGGCTAATCCCGATTATGCAAACCAGGAACTGGGTTGGAAAGCGGTAGAAACATTAGAAGATACTTTACGCTCTGCATGGAATTGGCAGCTGAAACTCCGTGAAAGAGGCATTCAGTAAAAAGATATTTGTTTTAATTAACATAAAAGTTTAAACAAATCGTTCATGCGATTTGTTTATTAGATGCTAATCAGCTTGATCTGTTTGTGAGTATGTGAATATGAGTAAATGGTACTTATGCCTCTCCGGCATAGACAGGTATGATTGCATAGTAGTTTTGTCGTGTTTTATTTTGTGTTTGTGTTGTGACGGTACTACGACGGGAGTCGTGGTACCGTTTTTTGTTACTCTTTTACAGCCTGCCTTTAAAACAGAATACGTTAGTTCCCCAATCGGTTTCAGGTAAAGTCCCTTCCGGCTCGAACAATCCATATACGGAAGAACCGGAACCGCTCATAGAGGCATAAACAGCCCCTTGCCTGTATAGCTCGGCTTTAATTTCTCCGATCACCGGATGCTGGGGGAATACGCTGTCTTCAAAATCATTGATTAATATCTCTTTCCATTCATTTACCGGGCGTTTGATCGCTTCTTTGATCGAGTATTCGGGATGATGAGGGTGAATATTGGCGAAAGCTTCCCGCGTTGATACGAATACATCCGGTTTGATGATCAGAATCTGATATCCTTTTAAGGATAGTGGAATGGGGGAGAATATGTTACCGATTCCTTCGGCAAAGGTCGGGGCGTTTCTGATAAAGAAAGCGCAGTCTGCTCCCAAAGTTGCGGCATATATTTCCAGCTGATCTTCGGATAAATTCAGCTGAAAGTGTTCGTTGAGTAATTTCAGCATGAAAGCCGCGTCTGATGAGCCTCCTCCCAGTCCGGCACCGGAAGGAATGTGTTTGTACAGATGGATCTCGATAGGACAGAGGTGAAACTCTTTATCTAATAGCAGATATGCTTTCACCACTAAATTGTCTTCCGGATTACCAGATATCTCCATTCCGTACTGATGCAGGGAGAACTTTTTGTCCGCTTCGGGGCTGGTCCGGATTTCCAGCGCATCTTCGAGAGCGACGGGGTAGAATACGGTTTCGAGGTTGTGATATCCGTCCGGACGCTTCTCGGTAATAGAGAGTCCCAGGTTTATTTTTGCGTTTGGGAAAGTGATCATATTCGTTCTGAATTATTATTTTTGAATTTTAAATTATGGGTTGCGAATTTATGCTATTGGTGACAAAGTTACTAAAATCTTCATTTTTCCTTATCTTTTCTTCATTATTATATTCTATCTTTGTCATCCCTTTCGGATTTTACTATGTATAAAAGCCGGGGATCATAAATTGTAAATCATAAAATTGTATATAAGCAGATGGCTGAACAAAGAAGAAATTCCCGTAACACAAAATCAACTAAAGTACAACCGGTCAATGATTATGGTCGTATCCAACCTCAGGCACCGGAGCTGGAAGAGGCGGTGTTGGGTGCTTTGATGATTGAGAAGGATGCTTATTCGCTGGTGAGTGAGATTCTTCGCCCGGAGTCATTTTATGAGCATCGTCATCAGTTGATTTATGCTGCCATTACTGATCTTGCCGTTAATCAGAAGCCGGTGGACATTCTGACGGTCAAAGAGCAGTTGAGCAAAAGAGGTGAGTTGGAAGAGGTCGGTGGACCGTTCTATATTACTCAGTTGAGCAGTAAGGTTGCTTCTTCCGCACATATCGAATATCACGCCCGTATTATTGCACAAAAATCGTTGGCGCGCGAATTGATAACGTTTACCAGTAATATTCAAAGCAAGGCTTTTGATGAGACACTGGATGTGGACGACTTGATGCAGGAGGCGGAAGGCAAGTTGTTTGAGATTTCCCAGCAGAATATGAAGAAAGACTATACGCAGATTAATCCGGTAATTGACGAAGCGTATAAGCTGATTCAGAAAGCGGCTGCACGAACGGACGGTCTGAGTGGTCTTGAAAGTGGATTTACGAAACTGGACAAGATGACCTCCGGTTGGCAGAACTCCGACCTTATTATAATCGCTGCCCGTCCTGCCATGGGTAAGACAGCTTTCGTACTTTCTATGGCTAAAAATATTGCTGTTGATTATCGGAATCCGGTAGCGTTGTTCTCTCTTGAAATGAGTAACGTCCAGTTGGTCAACCGTCTTATCACCAATGTTTGTGAGATTCCGAGTGAGAAGATCAAAAGTGGACAATTGGCAAGCTATGAGTGGCAACAGTTGGACTACAAACTGAAAGATCTGCTGGATGCTCCGCTTTATGTGGACGATACTCCGTCTTTGTCTGTGTTTGAACTCCGGACCAAAGCGCGTCGTCTGGTGCGTGAACATGGGGTGAGAATTATTATTATTGACTACCTTCAATTGATGAATGCGAGTGGTATGGCATTCGGTAGCCGTCAGGAAGAGGTTAGTACGATATCCCGTTCGTTGAAAGGATTGGCGAAGGAGTTGAACATTCCCATTATAGCCTTGTCGCAGTTGAATCGTGGTGTGGAGAGTCGTGAAGGTATTGACGGTAAACGCCCTCAGTTGAGTGACCTTCGTGAATCCGGAGCCATCGAGCAGGATGCCGATATGGTGTGTTTTATTCACCGTCCGGAATATTATAAGATTTATCAGGATGATCGTGGTAACGACCTGCGCGGTATGGCGGAAATTGTGATAGCCAAGCATCGTAATGGTGCGGTAGGTGAAGTCTTGCTCCGATTCAAAGGTGAGTTTACACGATTCTCTAATCCGGAAGATGATATGGTTATACCGATGCCGGGTGAACCTGCAGGTGCCATGCTGGGGTCTAAACTGAATGCCGGTGCTATGCCTCCGCCTCCGCCGGAACCGGACTTTGTTCCGCAGGGAAATAATCCGTTCGGTGCAACGGAAGGACCGTTACCTTTCTAAAAAAACATCTTTTGGGTTGAATAGAATGACCGCTTAGTCAGATGAAAATAACCGCTCGATTTACTCCAATCGAGCGGTCGATTATTTTTTATAGAGTATAGCCAAGTTGTATTCTGATAGGGATAGGTGGCAAAAATGACAAAGAATACCCCTTTGTTTTTTGCCACTTTGTCACCAACCATGAATTTATTGGGGAATAATACAGTCAGGTCCTTGTTAGTTTAGCTTCTCTTGACATTTTTCTCTCAAATCGTTCTATGTCAACCGAAAAATCTTATTAACTTTGCGAAACTTTTTGAGAAACAATAAAAATTTAATTATATGAATATCTCTTATAACTGGCTGAAAGAGTATGTCAACTTTGATTTGACCCCCGATGAAACGGCTGCTGCGCTGACCTCAATCGGCTTGGAAACAGGTGGTGTAGAAGAAGTGCAAACCATTAAGGGTGGTTTGGAAGGACTCGTAATCGGTGAAGTGCTGACTTGCGAAGAACATCCGAATTCCGACCATTTGCATATCACTACCGTCAATCTGGGAGACGGCGAACCTGTACAGATTGTATGCGGTGCTCCGAATGTAGCTGCCGGACAGAAAGTAGTGGTTGCCACTTTGGGTACCAAACTTTATGACGGTGATGAATGCTTTACTATCAAGAAGTCAAAAATCCGTGGTGTAGAATCTACAGGGATGATTTGTGCAGAAGACGAAATCGGTATTGGTACTGATCATGCAGGAATCATCGTGTTGCCGGCTGAAGCTGTTCCGGGTACTCTCGCCAAAGACTATTATAATATCAAGAGTGACTACGTACTCGAAGTAGATATTACTCCTAACCGTGCAGACGCTTGCTCACACTATGGTGTGGCTCGCGACTTGTATGCTTACCTGATTCAGAATGGCAAGCAGGCTACTTTGCAACGTCCATCTGTAGATGGATTTAAGGTGGAAAATCATGATTTGGATATCGAAGTAGTGGTTGAAAACAGCGAAGCCTGTCCTCACTATGCCGGCGTTACGGTGAAAGGCGTTACTGTGAAGGAAAGCCCCGAATGGTTGCAGAATAAATTGCGCCTGATCGGTGTACGTCCTATTAATAATGTAGTGGATATTACTAATTATATCGTTCATGCTTTCGGTCAGCCATTGCATTGTTTCGATGCCGGAAAGATAAAAGGCAATGAAGTAATTGTCAAGACATTGCCGGAAGGCACTCCATTCGTCACATTGGATGAAGTGGAACGCAAGTTGAACGAACGCGATCTGATGATCTGCAACAAAGAAGAAGCGATGTGTATTGCCGGTGTATTCGGCGGACTGGATTCCGGTTCTACGGAAGCTACGACAGATGTATTTATCGAAAGCGCTTATTTCCATCCTACATGGGTGCGTAAGACTGCCCGTCGTCACGGTCTGAATACGGATGCTTCTTTCCGTTTCGAACGTGGCATCGATCCGAACGGAGTAATCTATTGTCTGAAACTGGCTGCTCTGATGGTGAAAGAACTGGCCGGTGGCACTATCTCATCCGAAATTAAGGATGTTTGCGTTGCAGCTCCACAAGACTTTATGGTAGAACTTTCTTATGAGAAAGTAAATTCGCTGATTGGTAAAGTGATTCCCGTGGAAACGATCAAGAGCATTGTTACCAGCCTGGAAATGAAAATCATGAATGAGACAGTTGACGGACTGACATTAGCCGTTCCTCCTTATCGTGTAGACGTACAGCGTGATTGCGATGTGATCGAAGATATTCTACGTATCTACGGATATAATAATGTAGAAATCCCGACTACGCTGAACTCCAGTCTGACAACCAAGGGTGAGCATGATAAATCAAACAAATTACAGAATCTGGTTGCAGAACAGTTGGTTGGCTGTGGCTTCAATGAAATACTGAATAATTCTCTGACTCGTGCCGCTTACTACGACGGTCTGGAGAACTATCCATCCAACCATCTGGTGATGCTGCTGAATCCACTGAGTGCCGATCTGAACTGTATGCGTCAGACATTGCTGTTCGGTGGACTGGAAAGCATCGCTCACAATGCAAACCGCAAGAATGCCGATTTGAAATTCTTCGAATTCGGTAATTGCTATTACTTCGATGCGGACAAGAAGAATCCAGAAAAAGTACTGGCTACCTATTCGGAAGACTATCACTTGGGTTTGTGGGTGACTGGAAAGAAAGTAGCCAACTCATGGGCACACCCGGATGAAAACAGTTCGGTATACGAATTGAAGGCTTATGTAGAGAATATATTGAAGCGCCTGGGACTGGATTTGCACAACCTGGTAGTTGGCAATCTGACTGACGATATTTTCGCTACCGCACTTTCTGTTCATACCAAGGGGGGGAAGCGTCTTGCCTCTTTCGGTGTTGTGACGAAGAAACTGCTGAAAGCATTCGATATAGATAATGAGGTGTATTATGCCGACTTGAACTGGAAAGAACTGATGAAGGCTATCCGTTCAGTGAAGATCAGCTACAAGGAAATTTCCAAATTCCCTGCTGTGAAGCGTGACTTGGCATTGTTGCTCGACAAGAACGTACAGTTTGCCGAAATCGAAAAAATCGCTTACGATACAGAAAAGAAACTGCTGAAAGAAGTGGAACTCTTCGATGTATACGAAGGTAAGAACATCGAAGCAGGTAAGAAATCGTATGCGGTCAGCTTCCTGCTTCAGGATGAAACTCAGACGCTGAACGATAAGATGATCGATAAGATCATGTCTAAACTGGTGAAGAATCTGGAAGATAAGCTGAATGCAAAATTGAGATAAATTTAAAATTCACAATTCAAAATTAATACAAACCAATGGGAAGAGCATTTGAATATAGAAAAGCCGCAAAGCTGAAAAGATGGGGCCACATGGCTAAAACATTTACAAGACTGGGTAAACAGATCGCTATTGCCGTGAAGGCGGGTGGTCCGGAACCGGAAAATAACCCGACACTGCGTTCGGTCATCGCTACTTGTAAGCGTGAGAATATGCCGAAGGACAATATCGAACGTGCGATTAAGAATGCAATGGGTAAGGACCAGAGCGACTACAAGAGCATGACTTACGAAGGATACGGTCCTCACGGAATTGCTGTCTTTGTAGATACGCTGACTGATAATACGACTCGTACGGTAGCCGATGTACGCTCTGTATTCAATAAATTTGGTGGTAACCTCGGAACAATGGGATCATTGGCTTTCCTTTTCGACCATAAATGTATGTTCACTTTCAAGATAAAGGACGGCATGGATATGGAAGAACTGATCCTTGATCTGATTGATTACGACGTAGAAGATGAGTACGAACAGGATGACGAAGAAGGAACAATCACTATCTACGGTGATCCTAAGAGCTATGCCGCTATTCAGAAACATCTTGAAGAGTGTGGCTTCGAGGATGTCGGCGGTGATTTTACTTATATCCCGAACGATCTGAAAGAGGTAACTCCGGAACAACGCGAAACTTTGGATAAGATGATAGAACGTCTTGAAGAATTTGATGACGTGCAGACTGTTTATACAAACATGAAGCCGGAAGAAGGCGGAAACGAGGAGTAAGCGGATTATGGAATATGTTTATAGAACCCAGGGTACTTGCAGCACAAACATCGAACTGAATGTAGAAGATGGAGTTGTGAAGGAAGTTGCCTTTTGGGGAGGATGTAACGGAAATCTTCAAGGACTTTCACGTCTGGTAAAGGGAATGAAGGTAGAAGAGGTTATCAAGAAACTTGAAGGAGTACGTTGCAGTGGCAGACCGACGTCCTGTCCCGATCAGTTGTGCCATGCACTGCATGAAATGGGATATTAACGGAAGTCTCCCTTTATAAAATATACACTGGCCTCCGGCAATTCATTTTGCCGGAGGTTTTTTATTGTGCCGTACCTTTCCCTATTTGTCGGTATTTTGAACCAAAATCGACCTTCGGTCGTTATTTATAAGTATATTTGTGCTGAATAAACTATTATGCAATGATGAAGAATATTTTTCAAGACTTAAAACGGAAAGATCATAAACGTTATCTGGGCGGACTGGATGTTTTTAAATATATTGGTCCCGGACTTTTGGTAACTGTCGGATTTATTGATCCGGGCAACTGGGCATCAAATTTTGCCGCAGGTTCCGAGTTCGGCTATTCACTTCTTTGGGTGGTCACCTTATCCACTATCATGTTGATTGTCCTCCAGCATAATGTTGCTCACTTGGGGATTGTTACGGGGCTTTGCCTTTCGGAAGCCGCTACGAAATATACTCCTAAATGGGTATCCCGTCCTATTTTGGGTACGGCGGTATTGGCGTCTATTTCTACTTCATTGGCTGAGATTCTGGGAGGAGCCATCGCATTGGAGATGCTGTTTGATATGCCTATTATGTGGGGGGCGGTGCTGACCACACTTTTTGTCTCCATCATGCTCTTTACCAACTCCTATAAAAAGATAGAACGTTCCATTATTGCTTTTGTCTCGGTGATCGGTCTTTCATTTATTTATGAATTGTTTCTGGTAGAAATAGACTGGCCGGCTGCGACGATGGGTTGGGTGACGCCTGCTTTCCCGAAGGGTAGTATGCTGATTATTATGAGTGTGCTGGGAGCGGTTGTGATGCCTCATAATCTGTTTCTGCATTCGGAAGTAATACAGAGTCACGAGTATAATAAGAAAGACGATGCGTCTATCAAGAAAGTATTGAAATACGAGTTGTTCGATACGCTTTTCTCGATGATCGTTGGCTGGGCAATTAACAGTGCTATGATTCTGCTGGCTGCTGCTACTTTCTTTAAAAGCGGCATTCAGGTGGAAGAATTGCAACAAGCCAAATCACTGCTTGAACCTTTGTTGGGAAGTAATGCGGCAATCGTATTCGCATTGGCTCTGTTGATGGCAGGTATTTCGTCCACTATAACAAGCGGAATGGCGGCAGGTTCTATCTTTGCAGGTATCTTTGGAGAGTCATATCATATTAAAGACAGTCACTCGCAGGTAGGAGTAATCCTTTCGTTGGGAATTGCGCTGTTGCTGATTTTCTTTATTGGCGATCCATTCAAGGGATTACTGATTTCGCAGATGATATTGAGTATTCAGTTGCCTTTCACGGTATTCCTGCAAGTAGGGTTGACTTCATCCCGAAAGGTAATGGGGAATTATGTCAATAGCCGTTGGAGTACTTTTGTATTATATGCTATTGCAGTCATTGTTTCGGCATTGAATATAATGCTGCTGTTTTCATAAAACGAACATAAATCTATAAACTATAAAATGATGAAGATTATTACTTATAATGTGAACGGGCTTCGTGCTGCCGTTTCTAAAGGTTTGCCGGAATGGCTGGTGCAGGAGAATCCGGATATTCTTTGTCTGCAAGAGACAAAACTACAGCCGGACCAATATCCGGCAGAAGTATTTGAAGCTTTGGGTTACAAGGCTTATCTCTATTCTGCACAAAAGAAGGGATACAGCGGTGTGGCGATCCTTACTAAGCAGGAACCCGATCATGTGGAATATGGTATGGGGATAGAAGCTTATGACAATGAAGGGCGTTTTATCCGTGCGGATTTTGGCGACTTGTCCGTAGTCAGTGTTTATCATCCTTCGGGAACGAGCGGAGACGAACGGCAGGCATTTAAAATGGTGTGGCTGGAAGACTTTCAGAAATATGTGACAGAGCTGCGCAAGACTCGTCCGAACCTTATCCTTTGCGGTGACTATAATATCTGTCATGAGCCGATTGATATTCATGATCCTGTCCGGAATGCCACGAACAGCGGCTTCCTGCCCGAAGAACGGGAATGGATGACTCGTTTCCTTTCTGCAGGATTTATTGATTCTTTCCGTCTGCTCTATCCGGAGAAACAGGAGTATACGTGGTGGAGCTATCGTTTTAATTCGCGTGCCAAGAATAAAGGCTGGCGGATTGACTATTGCATGACCAGTGAGCCGGTACGTCCGATGCTGAAAAGTGCCAGCATACTGAACGATGCCGTACATTCAGATCATTGTCCAATGGCTTTGGAAATAGAATAAAAATAGAAAATAGCATGGAAGATAGAATACAAAAAGCTGTAGAACTTTTTAAGAGCGGATATAACTGCTCGCAGTCTGTAGTAGCTGCATTTGCCGATATGTATGGTTTCACACAGGAGCAGGCAGTGCGTATGTCAGCCTCTTTTGGCGGAGGAATCGGGCGGATGCGTGAGACATGCGGGGCTGCTTGCGGACTGTTCCTGATAGCCGGACTGGAAACCGGAGCTACCGAAGCGACAGATCGTGAAGGAAAAGCTGCAAACTATGCGGTAGTGCAGGAATTGGCTGCCGAATTTAAAAAACGCAACGGGTCGTTGATTTGCGGAGAATTGTTGGGATTAAAGAAAAAAGAGCCGATTTCGACTGTTCCCGAAGAACGTAATACTCAATATTATAGCAAACGTCCGTGTGCTAAAATGGTGGAAGAAGCGGCAAGAATCTGGGTAGAATACCTCGAAAAACACCCTAAATAAGGGGATAAAATGCTTTTTTATTACAAAATCAGCAAAAAAAGATTCAATAAAGTGTTATATAACATAAAAATAACTATCTTTGTCCCCGAAATAAAATCTGAAAGCTTTCGGGCCGGATGATTTTTAAAGCATGTCTAACTATAATTTCAAAAGCAAATGTTGAAAGAAAAAGCAGGTGTAATCGCAGGTAATATCTGGAATGCACTGAATGAAACAGAAGGAATGACTGCCAAGCAACTGAAAAAAGCAACTAAATTGGTTGACAAAGATTTGTTCCTCGGCCTTGGCTGGTTATTGAGAGAAGATAAAGTTTCTGCTGAAGAAGTAGAAGGTGAACTCTTCATCAAATTGATCTAAGCGAGTAACTCACTTAAGCAATAAAAAAATGCGTTGGTACATGATTATAATGTTATCAACGCATTTTTTTATATTCCGCCATTTACGTATCTTTGCACACCAAAAAGACAAAATAATAAGAATTCAGAATGAAGAATATACGAAATTTCTGCATCATTGCCCACATTGACCACGGTAAATCAACCCTGGCAGACCGCTTGCTGGAGTTTACCAACACTATTCAGGTGACTAACGGGCAGATGCTTGATGATATGGATTTGGAGAAGGAGAGAGGTATCACCATCAAGAGCCACGCTATCCAGATGGAGTACAACTACAAAGGTGAAAAGTATATCCTTAACCTGATTGACACTCCGGGGCACGTGGATTTTTCGTATGAGGTATCCCGTTCCATTGCCGCTTGCGAAGGTGCGCTGCTTATCGTAGACGCATCGCAGGGAGTGCAGGCACAGACCATCTCCAATCTGTATATGGCTATCGAACATGATCTCGAAATTATCCCCATTATCAATAAATGTGATATGGCAAGTGCCATGCCCGAAGAGGTAGAGGACGAAATCGTAGAACTGTTGGGCTGCAAGCGTGATGAGATTATCCGTGCATCCGGTAAGACCGGAATGGGCGTGGAGGAAATCCTCGCAGCCGTTATCGAACGCATTCCGCATCCCGAAGGTGATGAGGAAGCTCCGTTGCAGGCATTGATTTTTGACTCTGTATTCAACTCCTTCCGTGGTATTATCGCTTACTTTAAGATCGAAAATGGAGTAATCCGCAAGGGAGATAAAGTGAAGTTCTTTAATACCGGAAAAGAGTATGATGCCGATGAAGTAGGTGTACTGAAAATGGAACTGGTTCCACGTAACGAACTTCGTACGGGCGATGTAGGTTACATTATATCGGGTATCAAGACCTCGAAAGAGGTGAAAGTGGGAGATACCATTACTCATGTTGCCCGTCCGTGTGATAAAGCGATTGCGGGTTTTGAAGAAGTGAAGCCAATGGTTTTTGCCGGAGTCTATCCGATTGAGGCGGAAGATTTTGAGGATCTGCGTGCTTCTTTGGAAAAATTGCAGTTGAATGACGCTTCGCTGACTTTCCAGCCGGAATCTTCATTGGCACTGGGCTTCGGTTTCCGTTGCGGTTTCCTCGGATTGCTTCACATGGAGATTGTACAGGAACGTCTGGATCGTGAATTCGACATGAATGTGATTACTACCGTGCCTAACGTATCTTATAATATATATGATAAACAAGGCAATATGAAAGAAGTGCATAACCCCGGTGGTATGCCTGATCCGACGTTGATCGACCATATTGAAGAACCTTATATCAAAGCGTCTATTATTACGACTACCGATTATATCGGCCCGATTATGACCCTCTGTCTGGGGAAACGTGGAGAACTCTTGAAACAAGAGTATATTTCCGGTAATCGTGTGGAAATATATTATAACATGCCTTTGGGTGAAATCGTGATCGACTTCTATGACCGATTGAAGAGTATTTCGAAAGGATATGCGTCGTTCGACTATCATCCCAATGGTTTCCGTCCTTCCAAGTTGGTGAAACTGGACATCATGTTGAATGGTGAACCGGTCGATGCGCTTTCTACGCTGATTCACTTCGATAACGCGTATGATATGGGACGCCGGATGTGTGAGAAACTGAAAGAATTAATCCCTCGCCAGCAGTTTGAAATCGCTATTCAGGCAGCTATCGGGGCTAAGATTATAGCTCGTGAAACTATTAAGGCAGTTCGCAAGGATGTAACTGCGAAGTGTTATGGTGGTGACGTAAGCCGTAAACGTAAACTGCTTGAAAAGCAGAAAAAGGGTAAAAAACGAATGAAACAAATCGGTAATGTGGAAGTGCCGCAGAAAGCCTTCCTCGCCGTACTGAAGCTGGATTAAAAAATGAACCGCAAGCGATTTTTCAGAGAGTTATTCTGAACAAATCGGCTTGCGGTTAGTTTTTTAATACACCAGGTGATTGTCTTCTGTCTGCAGAGCTTTCCTTGGCAATCACCTTTTTTGAAACAAACAACTATAAATATGAGAAAAGTTCTGTCTTTTTCGGGCTTCCTGATGTTGGGGCTCGTCATTTCACAATTCCTCCCGATGATAGCGGGAGAAGGATATGGAACTGTTAAGGTCCTGTCGAATATACTACTTTATGTATGTCTTAGTTTTATAATGATTAATGTGGGTCGGGAGTTTGTGCTCGACAAAGTCCGCTGGAAAAGTTATGCCGAGGATTATCTTATAGCGATGGCTACAGCTGCCCTGCCTTGGTTCATGATTGCTATCTATTATGTATTCGTGCTTCTTCCGCCTGATTACTGGAATAGTTGGGAGGCTTGGAAAGAGAATCTGTTACTAAGTCGTTTTGCCGCACCTACGTCGGCCGGCATCTTGTTTACGATGCTGGCGGCTATCGGGTTAAAGTCCAGCTGGATATATAAGAAGATTCAGGTCCTGGCTATTTTTGATGATCTGGATACCATTCTTTTGATGATCCCTCTTCAGATCATGATGATTGGTTTGCGTTGGCAGCTGATTATTGTGGTGGTTATTGTATTTATGCTGTTGTCCATTGGATGGAAACAACTGAATAAGTATAACTGGCGGCAGGATTGGAAAGCTATTCTCTTCTATTCCGTTATCATATTTCTGGCTACGCAGATACTTTATCTCGGCAGTAAAGAGCTGTATGGAGAAGAAGGAAGTATCCATATCGAAGTTCTGTTGCCGGCATTTGTATTGGGTATGATCATGAAGCATAAAGAGCACGATACTCCTGTAGAACGAAAAGTCTCTACTGGAATCTCCTTCCTGTTTATGTTCTTGGTAGGTATGAGTATGCCTCATTTTATCGGAGTTAACTTTGCGGAAACTCATACAGGAACGCATTCGGTGACAGGTTCGCAGGAGATGATGTCCTGGGGAATGATTTTGTTCCATGTTGTCATAGTCTCTTTCTTATCGAATATAGGCAAACTTTGTCCGATGTTCTTCTATCGTGACCGGAAGTTGAGTGAGCGACTGGCACTTTCCATTGGTATGTTTACCCGCGGTGAGGTAGGTGCCGGAATTATATTTATTGCATTGGGTTATAATCTCGGCGGTCCGGCACTGGTCATTTCCGTACTTACATTGGTGTTGAATCTTATTCTGACAGGAATATTTGTCCTTTGGGTGAAAAACTTGGCTTTAAGGAGCTATAATGATTAAAAAAATCCATATATTGCGGATCAAATACTATAAACACCTTTCATTATGACAATTTTGCGTACAATGCGAAATTTCTCGTCAATGAATATTGCGGCGAGTATCCTTTTGTTTGTAGCGGCAATAGCGGCTGCTATCATAGCCAATTCTCCGGTTGCTCCGGTTTATCAGGAGTTCCTTTTGCATGAACTTCATTTGCAGATCGGTAATTTTAATCTGCTTTCGCATGGCGGAGAGAATCTGCGGATGATCGAGTTCATCAATGACGGGTTGATGACCATCTTTTTCTTGCTGGTAGGATTGGAGATCAAACGGGAGTTGTTGGTTGGTGAGCTTTCTTCCTTCCGCAAGGCGGCGCTTCCCTTTATTGCTGCCTGTGGCGGTATGCTGTTTCCGGTGATTGTTTATATGTCAATCTGTCCTCCGGGCAGTGCGGGAAGTCAGGGATTGGCCATTCCAATGGCAACGGATATTGCTTTTTCGTTAGGGGTATTAAGTCTGTTGGGAAGCCGTGTGCCGTTGAGCCTGAAGATATTTCTGACGGCTTTTGCGGTAGTTGATGATATCGGAGGTATCCTTGTAATTGCTCTTTTTTATAGTTCGCATGTGTCGTATGGGTATATTCTGATAGCCGCATTGCTTTACGTTTTACTTTATTTTATAGGGAAGCGTGGGACTACCAATAAGATTTTCTTTTTAGTGATCGGTGTCGTTATATGGTATTTATTTTTGCAATCCGGTATTCATAGTACCATTTCGGGAGTTATTCTGGCGTTTGTTATTCCGGCGAAACCCCGTCTAGATGTCGGAAAATATATCGAGCATATTCGTCATACAATTGCAGGTTTCCCGGTGGTGGAATCGGGAAGTATCGTATTGACTAATGAGCAGATTGCCAAACTGAAAGAGGTCGAATCTGCTTCCGACCGTGTTATCAGTCCTCTGCAGTCTTTGGAGGATAATTTGCATGGAGCTGTCAATTATCTGATTCTTCCGTTGTTTGCCTTTGTCAATGCAGGCGTTGTCTTTAGTGGCGGCGGTGAGTTGGTGGGAAGTGTAGGGATGGCAGTGGCAGCAGGGTTGCTGTTTGGTAAATTTGCGGGAATTTATTTCTTTACCTGGTTGGCTATAAAGATAAAACTTACTCCAATGCCGCCGGGTATGACTTGGAAGAATCTTTCCGGTATAGCTCTGTTGGGAGGGATCGGTTTTACGGTGTCGCTTTTCATTGCCAATCTTTCTTTTGGTGCAAACTACCCTGTTCTGTTGAATCAGGCTAAGTTCGGAGTGCTATCGGGGACTATTCTTTCCGGATTATTAGGATACATTGTACTCAGGATAGTATTACCTGTCCGAAAGCGGAAATAATAACTAGAGATCAGTCGTGCAGGCATATCGGATATTCATCAGGCGATATGCCTTTTTTATTGTATATATAATATAAGGTGAAAATGATATCTACTAATAATATTAGTTAAACAACTGCTTTATTTAGTAGATTAACTAATAGTGTTAGTTGTTTGTTTGAAAAATAGTATTATATTTGTGCCATTGGAAGAACAATAAATATGTAGACTATGAAACAGATGAAACGATTGACCGTCAAAGAGGAAGAAATTATGCGTATATTTTGGGAACATGGACCTATGTTTGTTCGTGAACTTCTATCATTCTATGATGAACCAAAACCGCATTATAACACAGTTTCTACCCTTGTTCGAGGGCTGGAGGAGAAAGGTTTTGTGGGGTATAAAGCCTACGGAAATACTTATCAATATTATGCTCTTGTTTCGGAAAAGGAGTATAAGAGTTCGGCACTTAAAGAAGTGGTTTCCCAGTATTATAATAATTCCTATATCAATGTAGTGTCTTCTTTTATTGAAGAAGAAGGGATGTCTGTTGATGAACTAAAATCGCTGATAGAGTATATAGAGCAAAGTAAAAAGAAGAAGTAATCTCTCTCTGGTCTATCGGACAGATACGATTTTTATTCTATGGACAAACAACTTTTAATCTGAAAACACAATGGGAGCTTTTTTATTCTATCTGCTGAAATCCGGATGTTGCTTAGTGGTCTTTTATATTTTCTTTAAGCTGCTGATGAGCCGGAGTACTTTTTTCCGTTTCAACCGCATCACTTTGTTGGTTGGGTTGTTAGGATGTACTTTGCTTCCACTTATAGAGCTGACAACTACCGAGGAGACTTTTTTGCATAGTCCGTTGTATGCCATTCACGAGATATTGCAAAGTACGGAGTCTGTCATTCTAAATCCGGAACAGATGGAAGATCCTATTCTTATATCTGAAAAGAATCCGGAAATAAACTCTTTGAATTGGATTCCTGTGACTTTAGCTTTTATATATGGAGTGGGGGCTTTGGTGACACTGATCTGGTTGTCTTTGTCCACTTGTCGTTTGATTCAGTTGATTCGTACGTCAGAGAAAAAACAGTTTGGAAACTATGTATTAGTGATTCCTCAGCAGCCAACTGCTTCATTTAGCTGGGGTAAATATATTGTTATTTCAGCAGCTGACTACTCTCAACAGTCCGAAGAAATACTCCTCCACGAAACGATGCATTTACGAAATCATCATACTTTGGACTTATTGTTTATGCAGATATTCCTGCTTGTTTATTGGTTTAATCCTGTCGTTTGGCTACTAAAACGGGAGTTGCAGGAAGTACATGAATTTGAAGCCGATAATGGCGTAATTAATACAGGCATCGATGCAACTAAATATCAATTATTACTGGTGAAAAAAGCTGTTGGTACAAGGCTCTACTCTATGGCTAATGGCTTTAATCACTCTAAACTTAAAAAACGTATCACTATGATGTTAAAAGAAAGAACCAATCGTTGGGCACGATTAAAGCTGTTGCTTGCCGTGCCTGTGATGGCTGGAGCGCTTTATGTGTTTGCACAGCCGGAAGTGAAAGAAGTTCCGCGACAGATTCAGTCTGAACTTCAGCAGAAAGAAGCGGATGATTATTCATCTTTGATGTTTTTTTTCAAAGAAGGGGGAGAGAGATACAGCAAGCTGGTTAATGGAGCGTATCCACCCTCTAAGATTAAAGCAAGACAGGTTCACTCCCTTTTTGTTAATAAACAAAATAGGGTGATGTTCGATAATGATGTATGTTCAGTGGATGAGTTGAAGTCTACTATTGTGAAGAATTTGACGAAGTCCTGGGAAGAAAGTAAGAGGAAAGAATACCAAGTTATTTCTTTTCAGGTTGATCGCGGAAGTGAAATTGCTGCACTCACTACTATACTCAAAGAAGTAAAAGGAGCATTTGAGCAAATTCGTGCTGATTTGTCTATTACATTGACAGATAAAAGTGAAGAAGCGTTGGACCGATTGTTTCCCGTTCTACTGTCGGAAGGTGCTACGAGAAATTATGGATTGAAAGAGCTGTCAATGGAGGAGAAAATCAGTGGGATTGTGGTAACAATTCACACTTCGGAAGGGAAGGAAGTAATGAAAGATTATACTTTAACGGAATTGAAACAGAAAGTCACTGCTGCACGTGCAAAGCAAGCTGATCCGGAAAGTTTGGTTATTGGCCTCAAGATAGAGAAAGGGTGTAAGATGGGATACGTGACGGATACCAAGCAGGTGCTGAGGGAATGTAGTGCATTGAAGATTAATTATTCAACTGATAACTAATTAGTTTATAAATAGTGTCACTATATAGCCAGCATAGTGACACTATCCAATCAGCATAGTGACACCATCCAATCAACATGGTGACACTATCCCAACCGGATAGCGACACCATCTTAAAAGGTCTATAATTTTTGTTTTATTCATCATCCCCGTCATCCGCTATCGGCAGAATTCTCTGACTTTCCTCATGGGGCAATTGTTCTACTTGACGTAGTTTCCGTTCAATAGCGCGGGTTCTTTTTCCCATCACTTCTTCCAGTTGGTCACCGGCACTTTGCAGGTTCTTCTGTACCTTTTCGAGTAGGCCTCCGAATTTGCTGAATTCAGTTTTAACTGCTCCCAAAACTGTCCACACTTCTCCGGTACGCTTTTGAATAGCCAGCGTGCGGAATCCCATCTGAAGACTGTTCAATATAGCACCAAGGGTAGTTGGTCCCGTTACTACAATTTTATATTCTTTTTGTAGCGTCTCTACCAAGCTTGTTCTTCGGATCACCTCTGCATAGATGCTTTCAAAAGGCAGGAACATGATGGCAAAGTCTGTGGTGAAAGGCGGGTCTACATATTTATCGTGAATATCTTTCGCCATTTTCTTGATGGTTGTTTCCAGTTGCTTGCCGGATGATTCCATCAATGCAGTATCTCCTGCCTCGAAAGCGTCGTAGTATTGCTCATATACATCTTTCGGGAATTTTGCATCGATAGGCAGGTATACAGTGCTGTTCGCATCATCCTTACCCGGTAACTTAATGGCAAATTCCACAAATTCAGTTCCGCTTTTCTTGGTTTTCACATTGGCGTCATATTGTTCCGGACTCATCATCTGTTCCAGCAATGCTCCTAACTGAACTTCACCGAATGTACCGCGCATTTTTACGTTACTCAATACTTTTTTCAGTCCACCGACGTCTTGTGCGAGAGATTTCATTTCTCCCAGTCCCTTCTGTACATTTTCCAGTTGTGAGCGGACGATTTCAAAGGACTGTCCAATGCGTTCATTCAATGTCTTCTGCAATTTTTCTTCCACCATCAGTCGCATATCATCCAGCCGCTTTTCAGTCGATTTTATCAAGACCTCTTGCTGGCGTGCCATTGTGTCGAACTTTTGGCGTTGCAGTTCCCCGTTTGTCATCATGTTCTTATGCAGTACGTCTTGCAATTGTTGCATATTCTGATTCAGCGTTTGGGTCATTTCCATGCGAAGTTCCCGGATACTGCGGTTTAGTTCTTCGCGGTTCTCTTGCATTTGCTGGCGCAAGGCTGCCTGTAATTGTTCCGCTTGCGCATGATTATTTCCTTTTGCCAGTGATAGTACAATCGAGATTACTGCTAATGCGGCAATAACAATAAGTAGAATCAGTTCCATCAATAAGTCAGAATTTCGTTTCCGGTTTCAGTAATCAGAATCATATTCTCCCATTGGGCAGAAGGCAGTCCGTCATCCGTGCATACCGTCCATCCGTCAGCTTCGTCAACAAATACTTCATAAGTACCCATATTTATCATCGGTTCAATGGTAAAGGTCATGCCCGGAACGATCATCATTCCTGTTCCCCGGCGTCCGAAATGTTCCACATCCGGTGCTTCATGAAACTGCATTCCTACACCATGCCCGCAAAGATCGCGTACCACGTTGAATCCGTTCTTTTCTGCGTGTTCCTGAATAGCGGCGCCTACATCTCCTAATTGTTTCCAAGGCTGTGCGGCGGCTATACCTATTTCCATACACTCTTTAGTCACTTGAACCAGTTTGCGCATTTCGGGACTTACGTCACCGATCATAAACATACGGGATGCGTCGGAGAAATATCCTTTGTAAATGGTAGAAACATCTACATTGATGATATCTCCGCTTTGCAGTATTTCTGTTTTGCTGGGAATACCGTGGCATACCACATCATTGATACTGGTACAGACGCTTTTAGGAAATCCTTCGTAGTTAAGAGGAGCAGGGATGGCACCGTGCTTTGTAGTGAAGTCATATACCATGACATCGATTTCTTCAGTCGACATTCCTTCACGGATATTCTCCGAAATATAATCCAACAGGGCAGTATTGATTTTGGCACTCTCACGGATTCCTTCCAGTTGTTCGGGAGTACGCAGTACTTTGCGCGGTGGGAGTTTGTAACCTTGTTTTCTGTATTTCTGTATTTTCGCTTCTACTTCAGCCGGGTAATTGGAGGGAGTAAACCGGAATCCCTTGATAAAGTTCTTCATTATTATAGGATGTTTTTTTAATCGTACTACAAAGGTACGAGAATAAATGGAAGATGCTCTTTTCTGTATTCTAAAACTTTGTTATCTTTATAAATAACATACGTAATTTTTTACTTTGTGATATTGGTTTTCCTTTTATGTTTCTGAGCATATATCTAAAAAAAGAGGAACAAATATACTGGATTCTAAAATAAAATCTTTTACTTGCAACGTAAAAATAAAACGAATATGAGAATACACATACAAACAACTTCGAATTCTTCTGTAGTTCCTTTTGATTATCAACAAAAGCTAATAGGAACAATTCATAAATGGTTAGGGAATAATGAAATACATGATAAGATTTCTTTGTATTCTTTTTCTTGGTTATTGGGTGGGGAGATGATTAAAAATCAAGGCTTTAATTTTCCTGATGGTGCAGATTTCTTTGTTAGCTTTTATGAAGATGGGTATCTGAAGATATTGATTAGAACAATTTTATCTGATCCTGAAATGTTTTGTGGACTTGCGGTGCGGGATATTACAATAGTCAATCAACCGATTTTTTCGGAAGACGCACAGTATTTCAGACTAGCTTCTCCTATTTTTATTAAACGGCTTCAAGATGGAACTCGGAATTATAAGTTCTACCTATATGATGATGAAGTCAGTGGTATGCTAATGACGGAAACTTTGAAACATAAGATGGAAGAGGCAGGACTGCCTGAGGATGAAACATTAAAAATCGAATTTGATCTGAACTATCCCCAAAAGCAGGTAAAAATGGTGACTATACACGGTGTCAGGAGTAAAGCCAGTATGTGTCCTGTTATTATTCACGGAAGTCCGCAAAGTAAACTGTTTGCATGGACAGTAGGTCTTGGAAATTCAACAGGTTCTTCATTCGGTTCTTTGTTATAAAACTATCTGTTATGAAATACTATGTAGTTAAATTTACAGGTCCTTTTGGCTTTATCAAGCCTTGGACCGCAGTTAGGGATGCAAGTGGTGGTGAAACTTATTCTCAGCAATTTCTGACTCCTTCCATAGTAGAAGGGATCAGGCAGAAACTTGAAGTGAAAAGTATATTAAGGCATAGGTTAATCTATGCTGGTATCGATGTACAACAAGAAGTAGTTCAAGCTAAAGCTTGGAGTAAAAAGGGAAAACAATATATAAAAGAACGTTCTATTCTTAAGCGTGGCGTAATGCTTTACCCTAGTTTATATCTAGCTTTTGAGTACTCGGATGATGCTGAAAGAGCAGCACTACAACATATTTGTTTATGTAGAAATGAAGATGTGCTTTTACCGGATGCTTCAATTAAGGAGATGACTCAAGAGGAATTTGATCGGCTGGACGGATATGAACTTCGTTTTGAGACAAATTCAGATTCATTTCTTGTCGGATATAACCGATTCAAAGAAAATGAAGAAATGGTGGGGTATATTGAAATAGTCGGCAATCCTGTCCAAAAAGAAAGGTATGAACAATTATAATCATATTTTAGCCAAGAGTGTAGAAAACGGAGCTACTACTTTGGGATCACATTTGGAGTCTGTTGCTGATTTTGCAGTTGTAGCAGCCCGTTATGCCGGAATGGATACTGAGGTTGCTCTTCAGGGTGCATTGTTGCACGATATTGGTAAAGCTAGTGTTGTGTTTCAAAAGAGATTGAGAAGTAAACCGTCTCCATTAGAATTACCTTTCCGGCACGAAATAGCTTCCTTGTTTTTTTTGAAACTTGTGTCTCCTGATTTGCGACCTTCTGTGATAGATATGATCGTAGCCCATCACAAATCGATCTACAAAGATGTTTCGAGAACGGGAATGATAGATTTGGATAATGAATATGAGGAGGATATTCTTCAGTTTCATCTATCTGATTTTTCGTTATGGGTTTCGGAAGCTATCGGAATTCTAGCGGAATTAAAATTTCCGGGAGTTACTCATGAAACAGTGATTACTGAAGAAGATGCACGTGAAGCTTATTATTTTGCTTTGGATCATTGCAGGAAAAGACAAAAGGGATGGTCTCAATGGAAAGGCTTGCTGATGGGGGCTGATCATATAGCTTCCGCTGTCGGAGACTTTAAAGAGAATGTGCCGGCATTGTTTGCCGATCCTGATATCAGTTTTTATAATAGAAAGGGTGAGTTGTATCCGTTATCGCTTATTGATTCGGATGGAACTAAAAAGCATACTTTTGTGAAAGCACCTACAGGGGCAGGGAAAACAGATTTCCTTATCAAGCGTTGTCGGGGGCGTATCTTTTATACATTGCCTTTTCAGGCTTCTATCAATGCCATGTATGAACGTATCCTGCATGATTTGGGAGATCATGTGGAGGATATTCGTTTACTGCATTCTATATCACAACTTCTTATTGGTGAGGAACGTATTACAGAAAAAGTGCTACAGGATAAATTTGGTGCATCGATAAAAGTGCTGACTCCGCATCAACTTGCTTCCATTGCTTTTGGTATAAGGGGATATGAATCTGTTTTATTTGATTTGCAAGGGTGTGATATTATACTGGATGAGATTCATACTTATTCGGATATAATGCAGGCTATTGTTTTGAAGATGATTGAAGTGTTGAATCATGTAGGTTGCCGGATTCATGTAGGAACTGCCACAATACCTTCTGCTTTGGAGAAAGAAATTCTTGAGATTTTAGGAAAAGAGCAAGTGCAATATGTGCAATTATCAGATGAGGTATTGACTTTGTTCAATCGACACGAAATATATAAGGCAGAAGCATTTACTGATTTACTTCCTGTTCTTCAACAAGCTGTGGAACAGGAGAAGAAAATTTTAATAGTATGTAATCGGGTGGCTAATGCACAAGTCATTTTTGAACGAATAGAAGAACTCTATCCTAAAACAAAAAAGATGCTGATCCATAGCCGCTTCAAACGGGGCGATAGAAATCGTCTTGAAAAAGAATTGAAGAATGAATACAACGTGAGTCCGTATGCTTGTATTGTAGTTGCTACACAGGTCGTGGAAGTTAGTCTGGATATAAGTTTTGATTTGATGATAACAGAAACTGCTCCTATTGATGCATTAATTCAGCGTTTTGGAAGAATAAACAGGAAACGCACCGCTGAAACCATCGGAAAGTACAAACCGATTTACATAATAGCACTACCCCAAAAAGATTCTGACTGTTTGCCTTATAATCCTGAAGTATTAAGGGATAGCTTTAAGGTATTGCCGGATGGTGGTGAGCTTTTGAGAGAAACAGAACTGCAGTCATTAATAAATCAGGTATATCCTAAAACAGAGAAGCTTGACATAGACTTGGACGCTGTATTTGTAGATGGGAAATGGAGGTTGAAAGAGCTTTGGCATCTTTCGAAGTCTGCACTGATTGAAAAACTTGATATCGATTCTGTAGTATGTATTACACAGGAAGATGATGAGAGTGGTAAGTATAGAGAGGCTGATAAGGAAGAGCGAATTTTAATGGAAATTCCGGTCAGATATAGTTCTTTGAGATGGAAAAAATTGAAACAATTGGATGTTGGCTCTCATCCTTTTGTCGTTCCGGATATTGCATATTCTTCGGAAAGAGGATTGGATTTAGCTAAAACCGGAGCAGAAAATTATGATACTAATTATCAAATATGGTAGCTTATGTATGCAACAACTATAGGACGCACATTTTTAAAAGCTTATAATTGTAAGTTTAAAACAGAATATACAGCAAAGTCTTTTTTTGAAGACGTGTTTGTGCCGTTATTTTTTGATCATCATAAATATATGATGACTGCCGGTAATTCTCCACTGGAGAATCCCAAGTTAAGTTGGGATGATATGATTAAAGGGAAAAAGCCTTTTGAGACTCCGGAGCGTAGACAAGAGAGAATCAATAAAATGATTCATAAGATTGAAACAGAGAAGGCTGATGCAAGTATTGCTATCGGCTATGGAGTTGTTGATGCTACAGCTGCCACTACCGGACAAATTTCAAGCATCGCTTTTCCTGATAACAAAGAAGATATTTATCTTTCGTGGATTGGTGCCGGACTTGGAATTGGGGTTGTAGGTGGATTAACCATTCTCTTTAATCATGAGCAAATCCTATTGGATATATTTGAAGGTTGGCATTATTATCGACAATATTTGGAGAAAAATCCTTTATTGAAAGGGAACCAGATAAATACATGGAATGGACGCTGGATCTCACAACGTTATGACCGGGAATATGATTCGGATGATCCGTTGATGAATTTTAATCCTTTGGTGCCGATGAGCGATGGATTGTTCAATTTGCAGACGGTTCCCTGGGCGGAGGTAATTGCAGGGATTGCCCGGAATAATCGGACGTCAAATATGGTGGGATATCTGTATAGTATCGGACAGACAAACACTACCGTTGGTTTTATTCCTTTTAAACTTCAAGATATCATACGGCCCAGTCAATTGTATGCAAAGATATTTGGTGAATCTGTATGGATGCAAAACCGGAAGAAGGTAGAGGCATTATATGGAACTGCCATAGGGCTTAGGGCAGCGTGTCAAGCCGGATGTATCGGGATACCTGCTATGGAACCTAAAGGACTTAGAGCTTTTTTTCCGACAGAAAAAGGCATGAAAAAGATCTCATATAAAGGTGACGAGGAACAAAAAATAACGTTTAATACTTACTTAATTTGGATATTAGCCATGTTGAACAACGAAAAACTATGGGATATGTCCCGTGAATTTGCAGAACTGCTTTTAAAATATGAAGCAGGTGCCGGAAAGGGCAGAAAGGATAGAACAAATAATGTTAATCAATTGCTTGAATCTGTTTCGACAAAACAGTTTCTTTTGAATCTTATACCTATTGTAAAAGATGAAGAAGAAAGAACTGGATATGAAAATATGGGCAAAATGGTAAATATGATGCCAAAGGATAATTTTCCATATTTTAATACGCTCATTAGATTTCAATATGCATTACTGAATAAATAAAAATATTATTACTATGAAACCTTACATTTATTTGAGGGGATTGCGTCATGTAGACCTGTCCGTATTTTGTGTAGAGAGTGGTCAAAAATCATATTGGGATCCTGTATTCAATGTGCGGGTGCCTTTTTCTAGTGGTCAACAAGTGAAAAGGAGTATCTTAGATACTATAAACAGCGAATTGCAAGTAGATCCTTCTTCGGTAACTTTTGTTTTTGATGTGAACAATAAGGGAGCTTTAGGAGAAGGAGAAGTTCTTTCGCTTTGCGATCCTCAGTACTATGACCAACTTCTTGGAGGTTGGATGAGAGCTGCCAAGGGAGGGAAGGAGAGAACTCTTAAAAGAAGAAGCCCATTTTCTATTTCTGCAATGCGCCTGCTTCATCCTTTGTTAGGAGGACGATTTTCAGAGAATGCAACCTTTGATCGGAGTGACAAACCTGAAATTCATAAGGTTGTTGTAAGAGACGCATCAGGTAAACCTATGTCCGAAGAGGCAGTTGAAGAATTATTGGCAGGTACGGATAGAAGTTTATATCGTAAATGGATTCCTGATAACGCAAGAGCTACCGGATTGTTTGTTTATGACGTAGCCATTGATTTACGAACCTTGTTTGCTGTTTCTGTCAATCAAATGGAACCGGAATTGACAAAGGAGAAAATAGAAGAATTGAAAGGGAAAGGATGGATAAGTTCCCGAAATATATTTGGAGAGTGTTTAATTATGCCTAAAGAGAGTCGGGATAAAGCAATACCAGCTATAGCAAAGGCTTTAATCAATTGGCGGATTTCCAGTAATCAATCAAGGACGTTCAGTCTGATGGAAACATTAGCTATTGCAATTAGTGATAATGCGAATACTTTGGCTGGAGCTATACGTGCTAAATTAATTGATGATTCGGAAAAAACAAAAGCTAAGCCCATGGTGGATGAAACGGCCGGAGCAGAGTTGTTTGTAACCCTGCCGTGTTCCGGATATATGGTGACTGAAACAGAATCTGCAGATGCATTACAGAAAGCGGAAGAACGTTTGATAGAATTACTATCTGCTTTTGATTACGAAAATCAGAAATAATACTCTTTATATTTTTAGGCAGAGCATTTTACTCTGCCTGATTTTCAAAATATAGGTAGAAGATGAAAGTAACTGGTACTCATTTTAATTATTATCAAGTTTGTAAACGTAAACTTTGGTTGTTTGCTAATGGTATAACAATGGAACATACTTCAGATTTAGTCTATGAGGGGAAACTGATTCATGAGGAATCATATCCACAGCGTTCGGCCAAGTATGAAGAAGTTGAGATAGATGGCATTAAAGTTGATTATTATGATACCGGAAATAAGATAATTCATGAGATCAAAAAGTCAGACAAGATAGAACGGGCTCATGAATGGCAGTTGAAATATTATATATACATATTTGAGCAGAATGGAATGAAAGGAGTAACCGGAATATTAGAATATCCGGTTTTACGCAAAAAAGATCTGATATATCTTAGTGATATTGACCGTGAAATGATTTGCGAAATGGAACATGATATTTTGCAGATAATAGAATCGGATTCTTGTCCATCGTTGGAAAAGAAGAGGGTATGTAAAAATTGTAGTTACTTAGATTTTTGTTATAGTGGAGAGGAAGAAGAATGAAGAAAACATATTATTTATTTAATCCGGGACAATTAGAACGAAAAGATAATACTCTGAAATTTACTCCGGTCGTTGAAGATGGTAATGGCGAAGAGTCTGTCGGGGCACCGCGATACTTACCTGTCGAGGATATTAATGAGTTTTATGTTTTCGGTTCTTTGCGAGCTAATAGTTCGCTATTTAATTTTTTAGGACAGAAAGATATTGCTGTACATTTTTTCGATTATTATGAGAATTATACTGGATCCTTTATGCCTAAAGATTCCTTGTTGAGTGGCAGAATGCTTTTAGCACAAACATCTGCTTTTCAGAATAAGAAAAAACGACTTTTGATTGCTCAGAAATTTATAGAATCTGCCGCTTATAATATGATTAAGAATCTGCAGTATTATAATCGCCGGGGGAAGGACGTGGAAGATATAATTGATATAATAAAAGGATATGCAGCAAAACTTCCTCAAACTGTTTCTGTACAAGAGCTGATGGGGACGGAAGGCATGATTCGTCAGACCTATTATGATGCTTTTAACTTGATATTAAATGATTTTGAAATGGGTAGCCGAACCAAACAGCCTCCTCAGAATGAAGTAAATGCACTGATATCTTTTGGAAATATGATGTGCTATACTTTATGTTTGCGTGCAATTCATCAGACTCAGTTGAATCCGACTATTAGTTTTTTGCATACTCCGGGTGAGCGACGTTATTCCTTGGCATTGGATATTGCAGAGGTTTTTAAACCTGTAATTATTGATAGGGTTATTTTTAAAGTATTGAATAAGAAAGAAATTCAGGAAAAACATTTTGATAGAAAGTTGAATAAATGCTTGCTTAATCAATCTGGGAAAAAGATATTTGTGAAGGCTGTAGAAGATAAATTATTAGAAACAATAAAGCATCGGACTTTGAATCGTAATGTAAGTTATAGACATTTGATAAAATTGGAGTGTTATAAGTTGGCAAAACACTTACTGGAAATTGAAGAGTATAAACCTTTTAAGATGTATTGGTAGAGTATGTATGTCATTTTAGTATATGATTGCGGAGAGAGAAGAGTAGCTAAAATGTTGAAACTGTGTCGTAAATATTTAAACTGGATACAGAATTCTGTTTTTGAAGGTGAAATATCTGAAGTACGCTTAAAAGAACTCTTATCTTCAGCTAAAAAGTTTATAGATGAATCTGAAGATAGTATCATTGTTTTCAAAGGACCTAATCATAGCTCTTTGGAAAAAGAAATAGTAGGGAAAGAACGGTGTAGTATAGATAATTTTCTGTAACTTAGTTGTCGATGATTCTAATACTAGCTTCCTTCCCAGGGAAGATACTTTTTAAGAGCTCTTTGACTTGTTGATTTACAGCAATATAAGTGTAGTGTCGATCTCCAGTACTTTTTATACTTTTGGGGATCGACACTGTTTTGTTCTTTTAAAAAAACTTTTTTAGAATTGTAACTTACTCATTTATAATGGTGATTGTTGGATTGATGAGAGAGTATTAATTGGACCTTGCGGAATTGAAACTAAGGATTCTTTTCATCTTTTATATAAGCAATGATGTATTAATTGGACCTTGCGGAATTGAAACAGGAATCTGTATGCTCATTACGCAGCAGTCCAAGAAGTATTAATTGGACCTTGCGGAATTGAAACTAATCTACTTTTCCTCTAACTCCTCGTATATCCGGTATTAATTGGACCTTGCGGAATTGAAACTCGTAAAGGTTATAGATGTTTCTTTCATGATTATGTATTAATTGGACCTTGCGGAATTGAAACTTGTTAAACTTAGCATATCCATTCTGACCTAATGGTATTAATTGGACCTTGCGGAATTGAAACATGTATTCATTAACGTATTCGTTGGATGTCGGGGTATTAATTGGACCTTGCGGAATTGAAACACAAGAAATGCTACGTATACCAGGATGGCGCATGGGTATTAATTGGACCTTGCGGAATTGAAACACAATCGAACACCCTTCGATGAAGCATACCAACAAGGTATTAATTGGACCTTGCGGAATTGAAACAATTAACATTACGTTTTTTCTCATCCGCAAGCGAAGTATTAATTGGACCTTGCGGAATTGAAACACTAAATTTAATTACATCTTTGCAGACGTAAGCCTGTATTAATTGGACCTTGCGGAATTGAAACGCCGTTGGACTGGCAGATACGGTAATCGTGTATTGTATTAATTGGACCTTGCGGAATTGAAACACAGTTGGAACTATACTTCTCCCCCATCTCATTAAGGTATTAATTGGACCTTGCGGAATTGAAACGTCTCTGGGTGGATGCTACTTCGCTGGACGAAAACAGTATTAATTGGACCTTGCGGAATTGAAACGCGTTTTCAGTTCCTTCGCATCCTTTACATCGTAGTATTAATTGGACCTTGCAGAATTGAAACAATGGATGGATGGTTTTGCACGCAGTCCACAATCTGTATTAATTGGACCTTGCGGAATTGAAACCCAGAAGTATTAGCCAAAATCCTTAACGCAACTCCGTATTAATTGGACCTTGCGGAATTGAAACAACACAGAAACTCCGAATCCGTCAAGGGTGATCTGTATTAATTGGACCTTGCGGAATTGAAACGTCTTTTAGAAAAGAGTGTGATAGTGTTTTCTATAAGTATTAATTGGGCCTTGTGGAATTAAAACTTGTGATTTCGTTTTTTTGATTGATTGCTATTCTGATACTAATGAAAAAGACTTTAACTGGCTAGAGTGCTTTATTTTCGATATTATTTTATACATGAAGGTGACTTCAATTATATACTGATTCTTGAAATGTAGTTTTATAGAATAATAATGTCAGTCTTTGATTTTATTTATTTTATTGTAGTTTGAATAATAATAAAAAAGATTTTTACCATTCATAAGAAATACTGATCTGAGGCACCCATTCCCATCTTTTTTGTATGGTGTTGTATTGATATTGTACGCCGGTTTTCAATTTCCAGCCTTTACCTACTTTTAAAACAATGTCGCTGCCTAGTGTGGTGGGTATTGCTTCAGAGGAAAGTCCGCGGTATTTTCGGGTGTCCAGATTTTGTTTACCATATATGCTAAGAAACCATTTTTTAGAGAGCTTATAATCCATTTGAGTTTGGATATGAAAGTGGTTTGAACTTTCACTAAAGTTACTTTTACTATGCAGAGTGAAATTTTTGTTTATTTTGAGCCGTGAATAAGTGGGTAAGAAAGTAGAATTGGTCTGTCGAAAGATGTTATGAGTATGAAAAGGTAATTTCGGAGATATGATTGTTGATTTAAGAGTCGGTAATGTTGGATCAAAGTCAACAAAGGGTTTTGTATGATATAACATGTTTTGTTCTGTCTTCTTTACGAATTCCTTATTGATTCTGATTTCTTGCTCAGAATTTAATGCTTGCTGTAGCCTCAATGAATCTTGTTTGCTCCACTCTTGTCCTGTTACGGATAAAGGAAGTAATATCAGACAAAGAGTGCTTAAACGATATTTATAAACGTTCATATAATGTGCTAGTTAAGTTTAATTATATGGACGACGAAAAAGTGAAAATGCTGCTTTATGTAATCAATAAATAATGGGTATTTCACATAATATGAGAATACTTTTCTTTTTTTGTATAGGTGTATTAAGCACATTTATCGTGTCCAGTCGCACCTATGGAAACAAAACCTATATAGCTGTTTTTTTATGTATTGAGTGATAAGTTCTAGTTTCTTGATTGGTTCATCTTTCATAAATCTTGAATGATATCGAGAGAAAAAATGAGGTGAAAAAATATAGATGTTATAATTACAACCACTTTTTTTCTGAGCATTGTAGGACTCATAGTTCTTGTTATCATTCTTTAATGTTTTGTATTTAAGATAATCTTTTTGCTTTAAATACCGGTTCTATCTTCTGAATCTCCGATTCAAATCCGAACCAATAGCCATGTCCTTCTTCGTCAATAGGAAGAAAACATAACCGGAGGTTCTCACGATATGAGCCATATATAATTTCCCAATTATCGGGAGGAACTTGGCGTTTTGTCTTTACTTTTTCAGCGGGGATTTTCTTTAACGACATACCGGCTTCTATCCATGCAATACTGACTTGTGTCACGTAATCGGGATAATGATTCTTGCAGAAATTATAGAGGATAAGTCCCCTTTTTTCCAGACTCAAAGGAGTGTCGATGACATCTGTCTGTATTAGATGGTCAAGTAACTCGTGCAGGAAATGCGGATTATCCAAAATGAGGGTACGAGTCAGACTTCGCCATGTAGGTGTATTATAGAATCCGTCTAAAAGACGGGACAGATAGTGGGCGGTTTGCAATTCTTCTACGGAAATTTTTTTAGTCTGCAAAACTTCGTAGGGAGGGAGAGGAGAGTATTGGATGCCTAACTCTTCCGCCCTTCTTCGCATTTCCGTGCCGGGAAGTAATTTTAATGATTCCAGTTGTATTTCCCCTGCACCATATTCGGCAAGTGTACGAACGTCTTCAAATATTTCGGATAGGTGATAGAGAGGAAGACCGGCTATTAAGTCAGCATGTGTCTCCATGTTCTTAAGGGAACAAAGATATTTCAGACCTTGAAGGGCATCAGATAATTTTCCGATACGTCGGCTTTTCTCTAATACGGGTTCACGAAGGCTTTGAATACCTGCTTCGAGGTGTAGCAAACCATTAGGTAAAATAGCGAGTTCTTCTTTTAATTCTTCGGAGAGAAGTGCCGGGTGAATTTCCAAATGGAAACAGATGTCCGGGGCATATTCACGGAAGAGGTGAAGAAGTTCTTTGGCTCGCTTATTATTATAGTTGAAAGTGCGGTCGAGTACACGCACATTTTTGATGCCATGCTGATGGATAACATTCAGTCGTTCGCGGATTGCCTCCAATGAAATGGTGCGAACCGGTTTCTCACCTCCGCTGACGCAGAAAGCGCATGTGTTGAAGCATCCTCGGGTAGTTTCCAGTTGTACGAAAGGCTTGCTCCAATTAAAAAAACGACTTTTCTCCGGTGAGACGAGCTGAGAGAAGTTCATGACACGGGCAATACCGTTGTCTTGATATTGGTCTGATTCGTCCAGATAACATAATCCGGATATCTGATTCCACTCATTTACAGGGTGATTCCATACTTTTAACCAAATTGGGAATACTTCTTCTCCTTCTCCCCGAAACACTCCGTTGACAAATTTGTTCTTTCTTAAGAAGGCTTCGTTATTTCCTAAAAACTCCGGACCGCCGAGTACGATGCAGCAATGAGGTAGCAAAGCTTTAGCACGTGAAACGATATGCAACAGTTGCTCGTGATTAAATAGCCAGTTGGTAGCAGCAATAATATCCGGTTGATGGTGATAGATTTGGTTGACTACCATTCCGGTATTTTCGTTGATGGTTGCCGATACTGTACACCACTCAATGGTAGTGTCATCTGCTATTTGAGCATGTAATGCAGGCAATGCCAGCGATGAGTGCGCATAGGAGCTATTTAAATCAAGCCAAAGAAGTTTCATGTGTAAATTTTACTATTAGTGGGACAAAGGTACAAAAAACTTGCATCTTAAGGCATATAGTAAAATAAAAACGCTAATTTTGCAATAATAAACGCAATAAACTAGAAAATTATGAAGAATTTGAAAAAATACGTAGGTGTTCTCATGTTGCTGACTTTATTGGTCGGCTTTACTTCGTGCGAAGATGATGAAACTATATTTGATCACATAGTAGGGCGTACATGGGTTGGTGATTTAGGATTTTGGGTAGATAATAGTCCGGTGGAAAGTGGAATAACCTTTAAGAGTAATGGTTTTGGTGTAGATGAACAATGGTATTATGATTGGGATAGAGTAGCGGCTGTTTTAGATGTCCGCTGGTGGATTGAAGATGGAGATTTATTCTTGGATTATGGTAATGGCTATCCTTTATTAATATTAGCAGATGTTTATGTTGAAGGCCGATATCTTACAGGGCGTTTGTATTCAAATAATATAGATCAAGGAACCGTTACTTTAGAAATGAGTAATTAGTGAAGATCTAAAAAAGAATTGTGGAATTGGAAAAAATATCGATTTTTTTATAAAAGTTCCCCTTATTGAAGGCTAATCTATGTACAGAGTTGTCAGCAAATAAGGGGAATTTTTATTATTTTATTTCTTCAGGAACAACTTCTTAAACTCTCCCGGATAAGGTGTCTCAAACTCCATTAAATCTCCCGTCACCGGATGATAGAAACAAAGTTTGAAGGCGTGGAGTGCCAGTCTTCCGATTGGGTTAAGCGATTCTTCGCCTCCATATCTTCCGTCACCTATAATAGGATGTCCTAAATTCTGCATATGTACACGGATCTGATTCTTACGTCCTGTTTCCAGATCAAGTTCTAACAGTGAATAACCGTTAGCACGTTTGATTGTCTTGTAGTGTGTGATGGATTTTGAACCACCATCATCATAATCGCTGGAGCTTACATAAAGAGTTTTATCCGTCAGCCAGGAAACCACAGTGTCATAATCCTTCTCCATTGTTCCCTCAACAACAGCTACATAACGGCGGTCAGTCACTATTTCATGCCAGTTGTCACGTAATGTCCGTTGTGTTTTTTCGTCTTTTGCGAACATCATTAATCCTGATGTATCCCTGTCCAGACGATGTACGATAAACACACGGTGCTGTCTGCCCGAGCGCTGTACATATTCATTCAGAATCGTATAAGCGGTGCGCTCTTTTTGTCGCTCGGTATTGACAGATAAGAGTCCTTGCATTTTTTCCACTACAATGATATAAGCGTCCTCATATACAATTTTCAGCAGTCTGTTATGAAATTCCTTCTTTCCTTTTTCCTTGCTGATTTGTACTTTCATTCCGGGTTGCAGCGGGAAGTTGAACTGAGTGGTGATTACGTTATCTACCAATACCACCCGTTTGCTCAGTAATGACTTCAGTTTCGTGCGGCTTGCGTCCGGCATTTTGGCAGCCAGAAACTCCATTAGTTCCATGGGCTCTTTGACTGCATAGTTCGTATATTGGGCACGTGCTTTTTCTGCAGGAGTTCTTCTCGGTCTTTTTTCCATTTCTTTTTTCTTTTGCGAACAATTCAACTAACGTATTATCGAAGCTCCAGCAACACTACATTTTCCACATGATGCGTATGCGGGAACATATCTACAGGTTGCACAGCTTTCACTTTATATTTGCCGTCAAGCAGTTGTAAGTCGCGTGCCTGCGTAGCCGGGTTGCAGCTTACATACACAATCCGCTTCGGTTCGGCAAACAGAATAACATCAACCACATCCTGATGCATACCTGCACGTGGGGGGTCGGTGATAATCACATCCGGACGTCCATGCTGATTGATAAATTCCTGAGTCAGCATATCTTTCATATCTCCGGCATAGAACAAGGCATTCTTAATCTCATTAATCTCGGCATTTACCTTTGCGTCTTCGATAGCTTCCGGTACATACTCGATACCAATCACCTGACGGGCCTGGCGGGATACAAAATTGGCAATGGTTCCCGTTCCGGTATATAGGTCGTATACCAGTTCCTTTCCGGTCAGCCCGGCAAATTCGCGGGCTATCTTATATAAATTGTATGCCTGTTCGGAGTTGGTCTGATAGAATGATTTCGGACCGACTTTGAAACGCAGTCCTTCCATTTCTTCAAACATATGGTCTTTTCCCTTGAATACATGTACATCCAGATCATTGATCGTATCGTTGCACTTATTATTAATAATGTATAGGAGAGAAGTGATTTCGGGGAATGAATCGGCAATGAACTGCAGCAGTTGCTTGAATAGTTCCATTTCATGGTCTTCCGTAATCTTGCAGATGACAATGACCATCAGCTCTCCTGTTGATGAAGTGCGGATAATCATATTCCGTAACATACCTTCCTGAGTACGCAGATTGATGAAGGAGTAATCATGCTCGTAAGCATAATCGCGTACAGCATTACGAATACGATTGGAGATGTCGTCCTGTAACCAGCATTTTTCAATAGCCAGCACTTTGTCGAAAGCTCCGGGAATATGAAAACCTACAGCATTCATCTGATCATACTTCACATCCTGCCGAACTTCATCGTTCGTGAGCCAGCGTTTGTTCGAAAAAGTGAACTCCAGTTTATTCCGGTAGAACTCTGTTTTGGCAGAACCCAGAATCGGTGAAATTTCCGGAAGTTCGATCTTCCCGATGCGTCTCAGATTGTCTTCTACTTGTTTCTGCTTATACCTGATTTGTTCCGAATAGGGGAGCACCTGCCATTTACAACCGCCGCATACGCCGTAGTGTTGGCAGAAAGGAACGGCACGTACGGGCGACAGCTCGTGGAATTTCACAGCTTCGGCTTCGGCGTATTTGTTCTTTTTGCGCTTGATCTGCAGGTCTACAACATCACCTGGCACTACATAAGGAACAAAAATCACCAGGTCGTTTACTTTTGCGATGGCTTTTCCTTCGGCAGCCACATCCGTTATTGTTACCTTCTCCAGCAGGGGAAGTTCTTTTCTCTTTCTTGCCACTTTTACACCAATCTAATAATTATGATGCAAAAGTAGGTATTTTTTTTGGAAAACTTTCGTGTCTATGAAAATATTCCAGATTGTAATGTCGAAATTGCATTTTAATAGAAAGTTTTTTCTCAAAAAGTTTTCTGGTTTGCGAAATATACTTAGATTTGCGAACAGAAAAAAATCATAATGTAACTTTAAACACAATATTATGGATAAAAAAAGAGTTTATACCTTTGGAAATGGTCAGGCAGAAGGAAAGGCCGACATGAAGAATTTGTTAGGTGGTAAAGGTGCCAATCTTGCCGAGATGAATTTAATTGGAATTCCCGTTCCTCCCGGATTCACAATAACTACAGAAGTTTGTACGGAGTATAATACGTTGGGACGTGATAAAGTGGTTGAGTTGCTGAAAGATGAAGTAGTAAAGGCCATTGCCCGTGTAGAAGAATTGATGAAATCTAAATTCGGTGATATCGAAAATCCATTGTTGGTTTCTGTACGTTCAGGTGCCCGTGCGTCTATGCCGGGTATGATGGATACTATTCTGAATCTGGGTCTGAATGACGAGGTGGTGGAAGGTATCATCCGCAAGACTGGTAATGCCCGTTTTGCATGGGACTCTTATCGTCGTTTTGTACAGATGTACGGTGACGTTGTTCTGGGCATGAAGCCGACGAACAAGGAAGATATCGATCCGTTCGAAGCAATCATTGAAGAAGTAAAAGAATCAAAAGGAGTAAAGCTTGATAACGAACTGGAAGTAGCAGACCTGCAAGAGCTTGTGAAGAAGTTCAAGGCCGCTGTGAAAGAACAGACCGGAAAAGATTTCCCGACTTGTGCTTACGAACAACTTTGGGGAGCTATCTGTGCCGTATTTGATTCATGGATGAACGAACGTGCTATCCTTTATCGTAAGATGGAAGGTATACCTGATGAATGGGGAACAGCTGTAAACGTACAGGCTATGGTATTCGGTAATATGGGTGACACTTCTGCAACAGGAGTTTGCTTCTCTCGTGATGCCGGTACAGGTGAAGACCTTTTCAACGGTGAATACCTGATCAACGCACAAGGTGAAGATGTGGTAGCCGGTATCCGTACTCCACAACAGATTACGAAGGTTGGTTCTCAGCGCTGGGCTGTACTGGCAGGTGTGACAGAAGACATTCGTGCTGCAAAATTTCCTTCAATGGAAGAAGCTATGCCGGAAATCTATAAGGAACTGGATGCATTGCAGACTAAATTGGAGAACCACTATAAAGATATGCAAGACATGGAATTCACCGTGCAGGAAGGTAAGTTATGGTTCCTGCAGACTCGTAACGGTAAACGTACCGGTGCGGCTATGGTGAAAATCGCAATGGACTTGCTCCGTCAGGGCATGATTGATGAAAAGACTGCTTTGATGCGTGTAGAACCTAACAAACTGGATGAACTTCTTCACCCGGTATTCGATAAATCTGCTTTGAAACAGGCGAAAGTGCTGACTCGCGGTCTTCCGGCTTCTCCGGGTGCTGCAACCGGTCAGATTGTATTCTTCGCTGATGATGCCGCCGAATGGCATGCTGCCGGAAAGAAAGTGGTAATGGTACGTATCGAGACTTCTCCGGAAGACTTGGCCGGTATGGCAGTTGCCGAAGGTATCCTGACAGCTCGTGGTGGTATGACTTCTCATGCTGCTGTGGTAGCTCGTGGTATGGGTAAATGTTGTGTATCCGGTGCAGGAGCATTGAATATCGACTATAAGACTCGTACAGTAGAAATTGACGGCATTGTTTTGAAAGAAGGCGATTATATTTCTTTGAACGGTAGTACAGGCGAAGTATATAATGGTAAGGTAGAAACTCAGGCTGCCGAACTTTCCGGAGACTTTGCCGATTTGATGAAACTCTCGGATAAATATACCCGTCTGCAAGTACGTACCAATGCGGATACTCCTCACGATGCAGAAGTAGCACGCAACTTTGGTGCAGTAGGTATCGGTCTTTGCCGTACGGAACATATGTTCTTCGAAGGTGAAAAGATCAAGGCGATGCGTGAAATGATTCTGGCAGAAAATGCAGAAGGACGTCGTAAAGCACTCGCTAAGATTCTTCCGTATCAGCAAGCCGACTTTAAGGGTATCTTTAAAGCAATGGCCGGTTGTCCGGTGACTGTTCGTCTGCTCGATCCTCCTTTGCATGAGTTTGTTCCTCATGATACGAAGGGACAGCAGGAAATGGCTGATACGATGGGTGTAAGCCTGCAATATATCCAGCAACGTGTAGAATCGCTGTGTGAACACAATCCGATGTTGGGTCACCGCGGTTGCCGTTTGGGAAATACATATCCTGAAATAACTCAGATGCAGACACGTGCTATCTTGGGTGCTGCTCTTGAACTGAAGAAAGAAGGAGTAGAGACACATCCTGAAATCATGGTTCCGTTGACCGGTATTTTATATGAATTCAAGGAACAAGAGAAGGTGATTCGTGAAGAGGCTGCCAAGTTGTTTGAAGAAGTGGGCGACAGCATTGATTTCAAAGTAGGTACTATGATTGAAATTCCTCGTGCAGCTCTGACTGCTGACCGTATTGCTTCATCTGCTGAATTCTTCTCATTCGGAACGAATGACTTGACTCAGATGACCTTCGGATATTCTCGTGACGATATCGCTTCCTTCCTTCCGGTTTATCTGGAAAAGAAGATTCTGAAAGTAGACCCGTTCCAGGTGCTCGATCAGAATGGTGTAGGTCAGTTGGTACGTATGGCTACAGAAAAGGGCCGTGCTATCCGTCCGGATTTGAAATGCGGTATCTGTGGCGAACATGGTGGTGAACCGTCTTCAGTGAAGTTCTGCCATAGAGTAGGTTTGAATTACGTTAGTTGCTCTCCGTTCCGGGTACCTATCGCAAGATTAGCAGCGGCGCAGGCAGCAATTGAAGGATAGAAAGATAAACTGGTTAGAAAGTTAACTTTCTGATAATTGGGCTGTAATCGTCTCGTGAGAGAATGATTACAGCCTTTTTTGTTGGATGATGTTATTTTTAATTGTATTTGTTCAGCCCTGATAATCAGCCATTAATAATGATTTGTTTGGTGATTATTATAAAAAACTAACTAAATATTTGTTTAAGATAAAGAAGTAGCTTAATTTTGCCCCCGAAAACAAAACATGTTTTTATTTTATAACTTAAAAAGAAAGAAGATGAAAAAGGGTTTATTATTGGTAGTTGTAATGTTAGCAACTATCGCTGTAAAAGCACAGGACATTTACGTAGGCGGATCATTGAACGTATGGCGTAACAGCACAGGCAACACTACTTCTTTTAAAGTTGCTCCGGAAATCGGCTACAATTTTAATGAAACATGGGCATTGGGTGCTGAACTGAACTATTCACACGAATATGTGAAACAAGTGACTGCAAATTCAGTTACTGTTGCTCCGTACATCCGTTGGTCTTACTATCAGAATGATGCTGTACGTCTGTTCCTGGACGGAACTGCTGCTATTGGTTTCGTGAAAATCAAAGATGGTGATACCACTAAAGCAGGTCAGATCGGTTTGAGACCGGGTATCGCTGTTAAACTGAACGATCATTTCTCTTTTATCGCCAAGTATGGTTTCTTGGGATATCGTAAGAATGTGAACACTTCCGGAGATTCTTTCGGTCTGATGTTGACTAGCGAAGATTTGTCTATTGGTTTCCACTACAATTTCTAATCGGGTAGTAGATAATAAAAAATAGGAAAGGGGATTCTCTGAAATAGGGAATTCCCTTTCTTTGTGTGTAATCTCTATATTTTACACGTTTGTTAACGAAAAAGTTGTTTGATATATATATCAATCATATATTTGCATTGTTAATTAAACAGATGATTTAACTATAGTATTAATTAAAACTTTAGAATTATGAAAAAGAGTGCTTTATTTATTTTATTTGCGCTGATTTCAGTTGCTGGCTTTTCACAGATTACAGGTTGGAATGCTAAGGTAGGAATGAACATTAGTAATTATACAGGTGATGCTGATTTGAATGCAAAGATTGGCTTTAAACTTGGAGGTGGTTTTGAATATGCTTTTGATAATACTTGGTCATTACAGCCATCATTGTTTTTGTCGACTAAAGGAGCAAAAAAGGATGGTAATAGCATAAATGCAATGTATTTGGAATTACCAGTTATGGCTGCTGCTCGTTTTAATGTTGCGGATAATACAAATATTGTGGTTAATGCTGGTCCTTATTTGGCATGTGGTATTGCTGGTAAAACCAAAATTGATTTGGGGAATGATACGGAACGTAAGTATGATACATTTGGTGATGATGCTTTAAAACGTTTTGATGCCGGTCTTGGTGTTGGAGTAGCTTTGGAATTAGGTAAGGTTATTGTAGGATTGGATGGTCAATTTGGTTTAGTAGATGTAGAAAAAATAGGTAATCCTAAAAATACAAACTTTTCTATTGTATTAGGATATAAATTCTGATAAGAAAATTACTAAAAAGTAAACCGCTGTAAAAGATTACTTACAGCGGTTTCTTTATTTATGATTGTATATAATATTCGAATCGATATTTCTTAGTCCGCCAATTTCTTTAACTTTTTGAAATGCTCGATCACAGCCAGATAATTCTGATCCAGACAGGCATCAAATTTATTCCAGAGATCCCCCAGTACAACAGCCCCTCCAAATCCGAAATCTTTTATTTCTAGTAGATTATCTTCATTAATACCTCCAAGTGCCATTACTTTTGAGTCAATGATCTTAGCTTTCTGTGCCTCACGAAGTTCTTCTGCCGTATAAGTAGAATAGTAATTAACCTTCGAAATACTATCGTAAATGGGACTCATGAAAATGTAATCATAGAAATGCTTTCTGTTCTTCACCTCTTCTACGGAATGGCAGGAACAACTGACGTGTCCGGCATAGTCATGCGGTTCGCTCGGATTGCGTGCATTCAGGTGGATACCCATCAGATTGAACTCTTCTTTCAGATAAAAATGTTCGTGTGTCACAATGCGGCGATGATATTTTTCCGGAATCAGCGTCAGTAATCGTTCGGAATACATGGCCGGTGTCTCAGGTTTTCTGAGATGTAGAATATCCAGTCCCTCCTCGAAAAGAGCGGTAATGATCTTATCTTCTTCAACGAAGAACGTGGGCGTGGTAACTACAATTAGTTTCATTTCCTGTGTAAAGTTGTAAAGTTTAGCAAAGTTACTAATTAACTATTTCAGAAACCAACGTTTATAGTGAAAATTTGTTAGATTGCAATGTGCGCAAGTCAATAGTCCATAGTTTACCTGATAATACTTCGCCAAATCCACAGATAATCTTCAGCACTTCCGTTGCTTCGATGCTTCCTGTTACCGCAGGAGTAATGCCCATTACACCTTTGGGGGGAGGAGGCATTCGTCTCATTTCTTCTTCGTCCGGATATAAGTCCCGATAACTTTTTTTCTCTTCTCCGTAATGGAAAACGGATACCTGACCTTCAAAGCCGCAGATGGCTCCATAGACATACACTTTCCCCATTTCCGCGCAGATGTCGTTGATAAGATAGCGGGTAGAGAAGTTGTCGCAGCCATCTACTACTATATCATACTGACTGATAATTTCCTGTGCGTTTTCCTCCGTCAAACGGGTTGGATAAGTCCGGATAGTTATCTCGCTGTTTAGTGCGGAAAGTCGTTCGGCGGCACATATTGCCTTGGGTTTACCTAATTCTTTCTCCGAATAGAGCACTTGCCGTTGCAGATTACTGATACTGACTACATCGTCGTCTACCAATCCAATGCAGCCTACTCCTGCTCCGGTCAGATAGAGGGCTATGGGAGAGCCTAGCCCTCCCACGCCTACAATTAGAACCTTTGCTTGTTTCAGTTTCTGCTGACCGTCTTCTCCGATTTCGGGAAGGATCATTTGCCTGTCATATCGCATTGTTTTATCTTTTAAAGTCAAAAGACTGGTCCCAATCCTTCCAAACCGGTTCACGTCCTAATTTCTTTAGGTCACGTTCCACTTCTACCGCTTTCCGTTCGTCACTCACGTGGAACTGCTCCAGCGTTTGCGGGTAGCTGTAATATCCGCCCGGTTCTGTCTTGCTTTCGGCACTCATGGTTGTCACGCCCAGTGTTGCCATGTGATTTCGTATCTCGGCGCTTTCACGGGTAGAATAGGAGATGTCTACATCATGATCGAAGATTCGCATGGCGAAAGTAAGCTGTGCAAGTTCCCGGTCGTTCATGATAACGTTAGGTTGGAAGCCATCGTTTTCGGATGGACGCATACGGGGGAAATTGACGCTGTATTTGGTCTTCCAGTAGTGCTTCTGCAGGTAGCGGAGGTGGTAAGCCATCATTGTCACATCCGTCCGCCATTCCTCCAGACCGATCAGGACACCCATGCCGATCTTATGGACACCGGCCTGTCCCATACGGTCGAAACCATCGACACGCCATTCGAATTTGGACTTCATGCCTCGCGGGTGATACTTTTTATAGTTCGCCTTATTATAAGTTTCCTGAAAGCAGATGACTCCGTTCAGCCCGTGATGGGTAAGTTCTTTGTATTCTTCCGCTTTGAGGGGCATCACTTCAATCTGAAGGTTGCTGAAATAAGGTTTTGCCAGATCGAGAGCACGGGCGATGTAAGGTACACCTGCTGCTGCCGGATTTTCACCCGTCACGAGTAAAAGATTCTCAAAAGGAGCCAGCCGTTTGATTGCTTTGTATTCGTTGACGATTTCCTCCTCTGTCAGAATCGTTCTTTTCATCGGATTGCTGATATGGAAACCGCAATAGACGCAGGAGTTGGTGCATGAATTGGTGATATAGAGCGGCACAAACATAGAGATTGTTTTGCCGAACCGCTCCATCGTATATTTCTGGCTGAGACGGGCCATCACTTCCAGATAGGGAGTGGCGGCAGGTGAGATCAATGCCATAAAATCATTGACATCCAGATGCTCTTTTTTGCCTAATGCACGGCGCACATCGGCATCTGTCTTGGAATAGATGGCTTTTGTCGTCTCTTCCCAGGATATTTTTTCTAATTCGTCTGAGAACATTTTAATTAATTGAAAGTTGAAAATTAAAAAGAAATGAGGTTGTGATTTGGTTTTGGTATAATCACAATTCATTATTTATCACTCTTGGCATTTTTCTTCAGATCACGGGATAATCTCATGGCGCAGAAATTAGGTCCGCACATCGTGCAGTATTCTCCGTCAATGTGATGTCCCGCGCGGAAATATCCCTGTGCCCGTTCCGGATCGAGAGACAAGTCGAACTGATCTTTCCAGCGGAATTCGTAACGGGCCTTGCTCAAGGCATTGTCGCGTACCTGTGCTCCCGGATGCCCTTTGGCAAGGTCGGCAGCATGAGCGGCAATCTTATAAGTGATAACCCCCACACGTACGTCTTCTTTGTCCGGCAGGGCAAGATGCTCTTTCGGAGTGACATAACAAAGCATCGCCGTACCTAACCAGCCGATTTGAGCAGCTCCGATGGCAGAGGTAATGTGATCGTAGCCAGGAGCGATATCCGTCACTAAAGGGCCGAGTGTATAAAATGGCGCATCATGGCATTTCTCAATCTGACGTTCCATGTTCTCCTTGATTTTATGCATCGGTACGTGTCCCGGTCCTTCGATAAATGCCTGCACGTTCTTTTCCCATGCACGAAGTACCAGTTCTCCCATCGTGTCCAGTTCTGCAAACTGTGCTTCGTCGTTGGCATCATGGATAGAGCCCGGACGCAGTCCGTCTCCCAATGATACGGCAACGTCGTATTGAGCCAGAATATCACAGATATCGTCAAAGTGTTCATACAGGAAACTTTCCTGATCGTGCACCAGACACCATTTGCTCATGATGCTTCCTCCACGGCTGACAATGCCGCACAGACGTTTATCGGCAAGATGAACATTATGACGGCGGATACCTGCATGAATCGTAAAATAATCTACTCCCTGTTCGCATTGTTCGATCAGTGTGTCCCGATAGATTTCCCAGTTAAGGTCTTCCACTACGCCATTCACTTTCTCAAGTGCCTGATAGATAGGTACAGTGCCTACCGGTACAGGGCAGTTGCGGATGATCCATTCACGTGTCTCATGAATATTTTCTCCTGTTGAAAGGTCCATCAGCGTATCACCTCCCCATTTGCAGCTCCATAAAGCCTTTTCCACTTCCTCGTCAATGCTGGAAGTGGTGGCGGAGTTTCCGATATTCGTATTGATTTTCACTAGGAAGTTACGGCCGATAATCATCGGTTCGGCTTCCGGATGATTGATGTTGGCAGGCAGCACTGCACGTCCTTCTGCTATTTCTTTACGGACAAATTCGGGAGTAATGTGAGTCTCGATTCCCAGTTCCTCACAGTTCATATTTTCGCGGATCGCCACATATTCCATTTCCGGAGTGATGATTCCTCGTTTGGCGTATGCTATCTGAGTGATGGCTTCTCCCTTTTTGGCACGATAGGGAAGGGCAATGTGTTCAAAGCGGAGATGATCCAGACTTTTGTCATCACGTCTCATTTGTCCGTATTCCGAAGTGATTTCGGGGAGTTGCTCTACGTCACCGCGTCCCACAATCCATTCTTCACGTAAGCGGGGAAGTCCTTTCTTGAGATCAATGCTCATTGACGGGTCACTGAACGGACCGCTGGTGTCATATACGTATACTTCCGGATTCGGAGTAGCTATCTTTTCTTCTCCTTCGAAGCTGACACTGGGCACTTGTTCAACTTTCCGCATGGCTACACGGATGTTCGGATAGAGTTTACCCGGCAGATACACTTTCTGAGAACGGGAAAATTTTATTTTTTGTTCCATAGAATTTTATTATCGTATTATTAAGAATAGTGAAACAAACACTACTCCCTACTTATTACCTATTACTTATCACCTATTACTTATTCCAAAAATGCAGTTAAAGGTGAACTTGCTTCTGCTATAAAGTTATCAGCCTGCAGACCCAGTCCTGCTTCGTATGCCCGTCTTCCGGCTTCGGTGGCGGCTTTGAAGGCCAACGCCATTTCTACCGGATTGCCTGCTACGGCGATGGCGGTATTTACCAGTACGGCAGAAGCTCCCAGTTCCATTGCTTCGGCAGCGTGGCTCGGTGCACCGATTCCGGCATCTACGACAACGGGGATACCGGCCTGTTCGATAATAATCTGCAGGAATTCTTTGGTTTGCAGTCCTTTGTTAGTTCCGATGGGAGCACCCAGCGGCATTACGGTAGCGGCACCGGCTTCTTCCAGTCGTTTGCAGAGCACAGGGTCGGCCTGGCAATAGGGTAATACGATGAAGCCCAGTTTGACAAGCTGTTCTGTAGCCTTCAGGGTTTCGATAGAGTCGGGGAGCAGATAGCGCGGATCCGGATGGATTTCCAGTTTCAGCCAGTTGGTACCAAAAGCTTCACGTGCCATCTGTGCGGCGAAAACAGCTTCTTCCGCATCGCGTACTCCCGATGTGTTGGGTAGCAACTGGATATTCGGATGAATAATATGTTTCAGCATGTCGTCTTCTTTGTCATCCATGTCGATGCGCTTCATTGCTACGGTTACCATTTCAGTGCCCGATGCCAGAATGGCTTGTTCCATTACTTCATTGGAATTGAATTTTCCTGTACCCAGAAAAAGGCGGGAGTCGAACTCACGGCCTGCAATTACTAACTTTTCCACTTTTCAATTATTTTATTTGATTATACATTTCATGTTCAAAATCTTTCGTGTTTCCGCTGCCGGATCCTCCGCCCGAAGAATCGTTCCGGAAAGTGCTATTCCGTTCACTCCGGTTTCGAGTATGGCGGGTATATCCTCACAGGTGATTCCTCCGATGGCTACTACCGGCAGTTCGATATTCGCTTCTTTCATCTGAGATAAAATAGCGGCATAACCTTCCAGTCCCAGAACAGGACTCAGGTTTTTCTTTGTAGTGGTAAACCGGAAAGGACCGATGCCGAGGTAATCCGCTCCGGCACGGTAGTGCTGTACGACATCTTCGAATGTATTTGCCGTACCTCCGATAATAAATGCTTCTCCAAGTAATTGTCGTGCCTGATCTATCGGCATGTCTTTTTTGCCCAGATGCACTCCGTCCACTTCCAGCTTTTTGGCAAGTTCGACGTGATCATCCAGAAGTAAGATCGCTTCTTTTTCTTTGCAGAGAGGCTTTAGTTGGAGGGCAACAGCTTCCACCTCTTCATACGGAGCTTCCTTCATGCGTAGCTGAATCCATTTACATCCTCCTTCAAGTGCCATGAGTGCCGATTCGAAATAAGTATACCGATCGGTCTGGTGGGTGATAAATTGTAGACTGACCATACTTTTACCCTCCACAAGCCGCTTTGATGACCACGAGGTTATCATTCTCCTGTAATGCGAATTTTTCCCATTCGGAACGTGGAATCATTTTGTTGTTTACGGCAATAGCGATGCCTTGTGCTGGAAGTTCCAGTTGGGCAGCCAGTTGTGTAAGGGTAGAAGCAGGAATCATTTCCACCTCTTTGTTGTTAACTTGTACTTTCATTGTCCTATCAGTATTAATAAGTTGAAAGTAAATACAAAGAGCGTGCTTATATAGAAAGGCGATAAGAAAGAAACACAATCCCTACGTCAGTGCTAACTGCCTCAGGTTCCTAGGGTATAATCTCAGCCCCTCTTTGGGGCACCCCTTTGTCTTTACGGGAGCAAAGTAAGCGAAAAAGAAACAAAGATTCATCAAATTATCCGGTTTTTTTTCATTTTTCTTCCGATTCCCGTTTTTTGATAGGATGAGAAAAGACAAACCGTGCTCCGTTCTTATAATTCTTGTCAATCCAGATATCGCCTCCCATGCGTTGTATGGTCAGTTTGCAGATTGCCAGTCCCAAGCCTGTTCCCTGCACAAATTCGTTGAGCTTCTCAAAACGCTGGAATACCAGTTCCTGCTTGTCTTCGGGGATGCCCGAGCCTGTATCGGTCACAGAGAACAGCATACACTGGTCTTCTTCATCTATTTCATAATTCAGCGTGATACTTCCGCCGTCGGGAGTAAACTTCAACGCATTGTTCAGTAAGTTGATGATAACCTGCTGCAAACGTAGCGGATCGGTATAGAGCATATAAGGCTCTTTCGGCATCTGAAGCCTGACATCTATATCTCTTGTCCGGTTCTTTCTGGTCAGTGTGATCATGTTCTGGCAATGATTTACCAGTTCGCACCATTCATACTTGAACAGCAGTTTGCCTGATTCCAGACGTGATACATCCAGTACATCACTGATCAGTTGCAATAACAATTCGGAATTAGTCTGGATGATATCCGCATATTCCTTCTGCTCGTCCGTTGTTTCCACGGTATCGATCAGCAGGCTGGAAAAGCCGACAATGGCGTTCAGCGGTGTCCGTATTTCGTGGCTCATATTTGATACGAAGGCACTTTTCAGTTGATTGGCTTCTTCGGCACGCTCTTTGGCATAACGTAGTGCAATTTCCGATAATTCCAGTTTCTTTTTATCTTCCCTTAGTTGGGCTGTAGTCTTCTCAAGGTGATTCTTTAAGATTTTTGTCCGGTAATAATAATACAGTGAGATAAACAGTCCGCCTATCAGTACAAGGAAGGTAAACAGGATGAATTGCACTTCCGTCCGATATGCCTGAAAGAAAGACACCTGTTGGTTGATGATAAGTGAATTGAAAGGTAGTTTCTTGTCCTGAAATCCCCATTCATGCAGTTTGTTGGCATCAAATTTGTATCTGTTGGGCAACAAATGAATGTGGCCGACATTGTTTTTCCCCTTGTCCAGAAATTGATAAGCCTGTTCTCCCATGCTTCTCCCTATCCCGTCGTATTGGGGGATATATCCTCCGATTGCCCAATAACCGATGGCGGTAGCAGTCAGGCTGAAAACAGGCAACTCTGGATTCGCTTTGGAGAAAGCATATACAGAGTTGTTCATATACGTTATGCCCCGATTGTCAATTCTCCAGATACCCAGTAGTGCAACCGAATTTTTGGGGACATCGCGTAGTTGTTTGGCGGCAGCATCAAGGGTGTGGATACGGCCGTCAATATAGGTCGTCGATATTTCCGGATAGCGTTTCATATTCTTTTTTACCCACGCTTGTTCGGCAAGTCCGTTGTAGGTGTTGTCCGAGATGAACACTAAATGCTCCATATCCGGATAAAAGCTTCGCATCATTTCTATGTCCTTATCGATATCATATTCATATGTGTTACAGTATATTATATTGTATTTGTTCATTCTTTCCGTTAAGTCGATACTCTGAGGTTCATAAGTCCGTATATCAATAGAGTCTTCCGGAATACGGATGCCGTTGCGCGATGCCATAGCGCAAAATACGGGCAGTTGTCTGTACTTCTCGTCTTCGAGGTGCAGGAAACTGCTCCACGCTTCGCCACCCAGCAGGATAACCAGCTTGGCGTTCGGATGTTTGTCCAGAATGTTGGTAAGTCTTTTTTTCCATTTTCTGGATTGATTGAGGTCGGTAACATTCATGTTTTCTACGATGGTGGAATACTTGCCACCCAGTTGGCGGTACGTTTCTACGAACGTGTTGATATTATCGTAGGTATATTTAGTATCGGAATTATAGGACGTCACGAAAAGAATCTCCTCTTCCGGTTCTTCCGGAATAGCCGCATTGCCTGTAAAGGAGAATAAAAGAAAGGAAATAACGTAGACAATGCGCCATTTTTTATTTTTTAGCTGAAGTGTCATAATTGTCTGTTTTGATTTTCGGCTATTGCAAAAATACAAATTATGCCTTTGAAATACAATAGATAGTTTAGTTTTTTATGCTAGAAAAAAGGCCGCTGTGAAATTCACAACGACCTTTTCAATAGTATAGTTTAGCTTAATTTTAATGAGTCCGGTTACATTCGTTTTTCTACCACATCCCAGTCGATGATGTTCCACAGGGCGTTTACGTGGTCGGCGCGGCAGTTCTGGTAGTCCAGATAGTAGGAGTGTTCCCACACATCAAAACCCAGAAGTGGTTTCAGTCCGGCGCGTACAGGGTTACTGCCGTTTCCTTCTTTGGTGATATGCAGTTTACCGTTCTTGTCTACTGACAGCCAGGCCCATCCTGAACCGAACAATCCGACTGCTGCTGCATTGAATTCTTTCTTGAAGTTTTCAAAGCTGCCGAAATCACGTTTGATGGCTTCTCCCAGTTTGCCTGCCGGTTCCTTTTTCGAAGGTTTCGGAGCGAATTGGAGGAAATATAAATTGTGATTCAGCACTTGGCCGGCGTTGTTGAAGATAGCTCCATCGGGAGCGGTGGCAACGATTTCTTCTACCGTTTTGCCTTCATATTCTGTTCCGGGCACAAGGCTATTCAGATTATTTACATATGTTTGCAGATGTTTTCCGTAATGGAAATCTATCGTTTGCTGACTGATTACAGGTTCCAGCGCATTGTTTGCGTAAGGAAGTTTAGGCATTTCGTAAGTCATGGTCATAATTATTAAAGACATTAATATAGTATTCATATTGTCAAAACTTTAAATGGTTTTGTTATACTATAATAACAGCCATAGTTCGCAAAAGGTTCACGGTATTTTATTTTTATTTATAAATGTACTGTATACGTTCCACTTGCTGCGGGTTGTCATAGCTGGTGCGGCATATCCATTGTCCCGTATTGTCATATTCGTAATAGGAGTCACCGTCGATCCGGTTTCCGTACTCGTCGTACAGGCAGGTCAGGCAGCCGGACGTCTTCTGGCTGTTGCCGAAGATACGTTGGTAGACGATGCGGGTGAGGTATCCGTATTTATCATATTCATACAGTTCTTTTTGCGAGAGAATCTGGTTGGGCGAATTGACAAAGAGCATATTCTGATGCTGAGATTCGGTCATTCTGCCTTTGTCGTCGTATTTGTTGACTGTATATCCCTCCATTTCCCCGTTCTTGTTGTACTCTTTGGTTTCCGTCAGTAATCCCTGCTTGTTGTAGCTGCTGACGGTATATCTGCCGTCCATGTATTTTAGAGAATCGCTTTCGATACTACCGTCGATACCGATGCGGCGTGCACGGCGGTAAAAGTCCGTTTTGGTTTTCGGATTAGTTTTCACTTCGAAGATGCAGTGGCCTTGCGGGTCGTACAGCCTGCTGGTTTGCACCTCGTTGATGGGTTGCCCGTTCTTTTCAGTCACGGATAATGTGGTGGTAAGCTGCCCCTTGTCATTGTAGGTGTAGCTGGTCGTAATATTGCCGGTGCTGTCGGTTTCGCAGCACTTTATCAATCGTCCTTGAGTGTAATATTTCACGGTAGTCGGGGTGGAAACAATGGCTTGCAGGATAAATGGAGCACGCAAATTCTTTGCCTGGTCACGAAATTCCTTATACTTGTGTGTTTTGAGGAATTCCTGCAATAAACCGAGCGATTCGGAGTTGACTATTGCCGGTTTCAGAAGCTCGAAGTCTGCCTTTTCACTGAGATATTCAAGATCGTTCAGGTGAGTCCGTGCACCGGTGGCCAGATAAGGTGTATTCTTATAATCATCGATGATCTGCCGGATGGCGGTGGCATTTCCTTCTTTTTTCAGGCTGTCGATACGTTGGAACAGGAAATCATCATATAAGGTACGGACCTCGGCAAGATAGGGGCGCGGACCTCTGTCTTGATAATACTTCTGCATTTCGGGGTCTTCAAAGAAGGCTTTGAAGTTTGCAGGAGTCGGGGTGGTCTTCACTAGTTGGTAGAGCCGTACGTTTTCGGAGGCGTTGACTTGTGCGATAAATTTTCCGTTGGGATACTCCTTGACGTAAGTCTGGTAGATGATGGGAGTGGGGGCTTTGAGCATTCCTTCCAGCAGCGCCACCTCGCGGATGTTCTGCAGCCGTTGCAGCATGGCGGAGTCAACCGGATATTCGGTGGCGTGAATGCTGTCCAGCAGTGCCCGGCTGAAAGGAATTTTATCTTTCGAGGCCTCCAGCAGGTTGATAATGGACTGGTCCGCCTTGTCCCGTATCTGAGAAAGCGGAATCTTTTCCCCTTCACAGATACCGGGGAAGTTATTTTGGGCGGCTTTCTCGTAGCAGCCGAAATAGAGGGTGGCTGCCTGTTCGCTCTGTCCGTTCCACAGGTCGTTGAGGACGTCCATCAATGATAAATCTTCGGCATAGTACGCCTTTGTTTCGTCATCCAGTTTTTCCCTGTTCTTCTGCCATTTGTCGGCGTCATTGTCGTTCAGATACCTCAGCAGCTTTTCCATGCGGCTTTGCTTTTGTGCCATTGCTTGCTGTGGTATGCAGGCGACAAGGCACAAACATAAAATAAATGATAAAAATATACTCTTTTTCATTGCTTTGAGTGATTAGGTTAAATAGTTAGTGATGAAAATTCATAAAAATATCTTCATTGTCAAATGAATGTTATACTTTTGTCGTATTGAAACAAATTTGAACGCCAAGGGTTTGTTAAAAATCCTCATTGTTTTTATAATGCTGTTATGAATACCAACTATATAGAGGAATTAAATGAGAGTCAGTGTGCAGCAGTGACTTATAACGACGGGCCTTCGCTGGTGATAGCCGGTGCAGGTTCGGGAAAGACACGTGTGTTGACTTATAAAATTGCCTATCTGCTGGAAAACGGCTATCAACCGTGGAACATCCTCGCACTGACCTTTACCAATAAGGCGGCGCGTGAGATGAAAGAACGTATAGCCCGTCAGGTGGGCATGGAGCGGGCACGTTATTTGTGGATGGGTACCTTCCATTCCGTCTTTTCCCGCATTCTCCGTGCCGAAGCAAAGTATATCGGATTCACTTCCCAATTTACCATTTATGATTCGGCGGATAGTAAAAGTCTGATCCGTTCCATCATCAAGGAGATGGGACTGGACGAAAAGACATATAAGCCGGGGATGGTGCAGGCCCGCATTTCAAGTGCCAAAAACCATTTGGTTTCTCCTACGGGATATGCTGCCAACAAAGAAGCGTATGAAGGAGATATGGCAGCCAAAGTGCCCGCTGTCCGTGAAATATATACCCGTTACTGGGAAAGATGCCGTCAGGCGGGAGCTATGGATTTCGATGATCTGCTGGTGTATACGTATATTCTGTTCCGCGACTTTCCGGAAGTGCTGGCCCGTTATAGGGAGCAGTTCCGTTATGTGCTGGTGGACGAGTATCAGGATACGAATTATGCCCAGCATAGTATCGTACTCCAGCTGACGAAAGAAAATCAGCGTGTTTGTGTGGTAGGCGATGATGCGCAGAGCATCTACTCTTTCCGTGGAGCGGATATTGATAATATCCTTTATTTCACGAAGGTTTATCCTAATACGAAAGTCTTTAAACTGGAGCAGAATTATCGTTCTACGCAAACCATTGTCTGTGCTGCCAACAGTCTGATCGAAAAGAATGAACGTCAGATTCGGAAAGAAGTATTCTCTGAAAAAGAACGTGGCGAACCGATTGGCGTGTTTCAGGCTTACAGTGATGTGGAAGAAGGGGATATCGTAGCCAATAAGATAGCTGAACTGCGTCGGGAACATAGTTACGGCTATGCCGATTTTGCCATATTATACCGTACGAATGCGCAGAGCCGTGTTTTCGAGGAGGCTCTTCGGAAACGAAGTATGCCCTATAAAATCTATGGCGGACTTTCATTCTACCAGCGTAAGGAGATTAAGGACGTCATTGCTTACTTCCGCTTGGTAGTGAACCCGAATGATGAAGAAGCATTCAAGCGAATCATTAATTATCCTGCCCGTGGCATCGGTGATACGACGGTTGGAAAAATCATCTCCGCTGCCACTGAAAATGGTGTCAGCCTTTGGGCGGCGCTTTGCGAACCATTGAGCTACGGGCTGAACATTAATAAAGGTACGCACACCAAACTGCAAGGTTTCCGTGAACTGATAGAAGGCTTTATGACCGATCAGGTGGACAAGAGTGCGTATGAGATAGGAACGGATATTATCCGCCGGTCCGGCATCATCAATGATGTCTGTCAGGATACTTCGCCGGAGAATCTGAGTCGTAAGGAAAACATTGAGGAATTGGTGAATGGTATGAATGATTTCTGCGCGTTGCGGCAGGAAGAAGGCAACCCGAATATTTCTCTGACAGATTTCCTTTCGGAGATTGCCTTGCTTACTGATCAGGACTCGGACAAAGCGGATGATGGAGAAAAGATAACGTTGATGACCGTTCATTCGGCCAAGGGGCTGGAGTTTAAAAACGTATTCGTAGTGGGACTGGAAGAAAATCTTTTCCCCAGTGGTATGGTGGGCGATTCTCCGCGTGCTCTGGAAGAAGAGCGCCGTTTGTTCTACGTGGCCATTACCCGTGCCGAAGAACATTGTTATATTTCTTTTGCCAAGACCCGTTTCCGTTATGGAAAGATGGAATTTGGAAGTCCCAGCCGTTTCTTGCGCGATATCGATGTGAATTATTTGCGGTTGCCGCATGAGGCGGGAGTCAGCCGGTCGGTGGATGAAGGTGCAGGGCGTTTCCGCAGGGAGATCGAAGGTGGATTTACACGTGCGGCATCTCCTACACGAACGCCTTATGGTACTAAATTTTCTGATCGTGAACGTTCGAAGGCTCAGGTGATTGCACCCAGTGTGCCGAAGAATTTGAAGAAGGTCAGTGCAGTGAGTGGAAGCAGTACACGGTCGGCTTCAGCCGGTTCGGCATCTGTAACAGGAGTACAGGCGGGGCAGATGATAGAACATGAACGTTTCGGCTTGGGCGAAGTGATCAGGGTAGAAGGAACGGGTGATAATGCAAAAGCAACGATTCATTTTAAAAATGCAGGGGACAAGCAACTATTGTTGCGTTTTGCACGTTTTAAGGTGATAGAGTAATCATAGTAAAATTAGAGATGATCATGAGGAAACAACTAACTGTAATTCTGCTTTCTGCTCTGATGTTGAGCGGATGTGCATCGGGACGTATGGGAAATCCCGGAGCAATTGTAGGTGGTGCTGCAATTGGGGGAAGTCTGGGAAGTTCGATAGGCGGACTTATCGGAGATAATAATCGTGGCTGGAGGGGCGGATATCGCGGCTCTGCCATTGGAAATATTGTTGGCACCATTGCCGGTGCAGCGATAGGGAATGCGCTGACTGCTCCGAAACCGGACCCGATAGAGGAATATGCTTACGTTCCGGAAGTCAGACAGGGGCAGTCTCACTCTAAGTTTAAACCTCGGACACAGACTCAGCAGCAACTGACTCAGTTGAAACTGCGCAAGATTCGCTTTATTGACGATAACCGCAATCATGCGATAGACGGGGGAGAAAGCAGCAAGATCATCTTTGAAATCATGAATGAAGGACGGAATCCGGTTTATGACGTGGTTCCTATTGTAGAGACGGTCGGGAAAGTGAAACATATCGGCATTTCTCCTACTGTAATGATAGAAGAAATTCTTCCGGGTGAGGGTATCCGCTATACGGCTACGGTCTATGCCGGAAGTAAGCTGAAAGATGGTGAAGTGACTTTCCGCGTAGCGGTGTCCGATGAGAATGGGGTAATCTGTGATTCTCAGGAGTTTACACTGCCTACACAGCGGGCGGACTAGGATAAGAATAGCTCAAAATATTCGATTTGTTATAGTGACAGTATGTGCTCGGGATAGTGACACTATCCTTAGTACATAGTGTCACTATGTTAATGGGATAGTGACACTATCTTTTAATAGCCATCTCCATATAGGGATTATATGTATTTTTTTGTTGTCAATAGTTATTTCTTCGGTTTCGTCATCGGTCAGAACTATGCCTTCAGTGAGATTATATGCATTGAGTGCAGAAACTAATCCATTTATTTCACGCTGCCTTGTTTTTTCATCTTTCATCGAACGGGTGACTTGACAGGCGGATACAATATGTCCGTTTTCACGCATGATGAAATCACATTCTATTCTGTCATCATGATAATAAACATCTTTTCCCTGGCGTTTTATCTCAAGAAATACTAAATTTTCAAGTAATTGCCCGATATTATCAGTAGCATTGAAGCCCACTTTGCCGATAATCGCATTATCAATGAAATAAACTTTCTTTTGATTATTCATCTGCTTCTTTACAGACCAGTCAAATTTCATCACTTGAAACAATAGATAAGTATTTTCAAGATATTCCAGATAATTTTTAACCGTTTCCGTATGCTTGATACCTATCGTTTTTGCTAACGAAGTATAAGAAAAGCGTTTGGTTGCATTACTAGCCAGATAATAAACCATTTCCAGCAACTCCCTTTCACCATTTAATTTGTTTCGGGTGACAACATCCTTATAAATGATGTTTTCATAGAGTGTGGATAGGTAATTAGTGTTTGGGTCTTTGATATAACGGGGAAAACCGCCTGTTTTTACATATTCATCAAAGTATCTTTTCAGCATACTTTTTCCTGTGGTTGTATAAAAGTCTTTTTGTTGCGGATATACTTCTTTTATTTTTAGAAACTCAGGAAAAGAGAAAGGATATAACTCTATTTGGCAATAACGTCCGGTAAGATGTGTTCCCAATTCTCTGCTTAACATATTGGCATTAGAGCCTGTCACAAAGACTTTGCATCCACTGTCATGCAGTCTCCGTACAAACCTTTCCCAACCGGGAATATTCTGTATCTCATCAAAATAGAAAGTCTTCTGTTCTCCGAATAACTCAATAAAGGCTTCATACAATGTTTGAAAATCATCGACCTTGAAATTGATGAGCCGCTCGTCATCAAAATTCATGTAATAGTCTTGTTCTGTTTGCTGCGAACGTATTTGCTGCAAAAGTACAGATTTTCCACATCTTCGTATACCTGATATAACTAACACTTCGGGACTGTTTACTAAACTTATATCAATATCCCTTTCTATCATTTGTGATATATCTTTTTCGCGTTGATCGAATATGATATGCTTTAATAGTTCTTTCATAATAATGGGCGATTTTATTTGCAAAGATATAAAACTTCTCATTATGAACGAGCGAAATTAGGGATAATTGCTCATTCTAAATGCGTAAAATAACATAGAAATTCTCATTTGTAATGAATGGCAGACGCTAACCTTTGGACAATGTTAATGAGATAGTGACAACAAATCCGCACCGTATTTGTTTAGGATACGCGTAATAACATTATCTTTCCTCTAAAAAGGTTGCATAGATATGTCCCTAAAGGGTATATTTATTGCCATAAATAGTATTGATCCACATGGCAAAAAACTTGTCGGTAACCGAATATACTTTATTGATTTCTGTAATAATATCTTTTTCAAGCAGTTTTTTAGTTGCGGACTGTACAGAGCTTGCCGATGTCAGACTGTATCGTTTGATAAATTTCGCTGATGTGACGTTTTCTGCTTCACCTACTTTGGCAATGGCATAAAGCAATTCCTTTTGCTTTTCGGGAATATTGGATAAGATTTCCCGAAAGATTGTATCATTATATGCAATAAGGTTATCTATAGCTGTTTTGATAATTTCCAGTGTACATTCTTTCCCTTTCGGTGTATCTGCAAAAGCTTCATTGAATGTTTTTTGGATATAAAAGGTATGTCCTTTGAATAGCCGATATACTTTTTCTATATTTTCGATTTCAATATGCCGTTTTCTTTTTTGGAAATGGTCTGCGATAAATGGTATATAGATTTCCGGTGCAATGGCTTTCAGTTCCAAAATATCGGCACTGTGGTAGAATGGACGGGATGAAGATAGAAACATTTCCTGCATCATGTGCCGTTCACTTCCGGCAAAGATGAAGTTGCTGTTTTCTATTTTCTGTATGTGTGTGCGTAGTAATGCTTCTATATTTTTCTCGGGATATTTAGCAATTTGTTGAAACTCGTCAATGGCAACGATACAAGGTTTGTCTGCTGCTATCAGACATTGAAATATTTCTTCCAGTGTATATTCGGGTCGATCAATATCCCCCAGTTCCAGATTGAAAGTAGGTAGATTGGTCAGCGGGTCAAATCCGAATTTACCATTGATTGATTTAAGTGTGTGGATAAACAGGCTTGCCATTTTCTTACTGCGGGGCAATAGTGTTTCATAAATTTCTTTGCCAAGCAGATAAGTGAATTCTCTTAAGCTTGATGTATGGAGTATGTCAATGAAGAAAGTATAATATTCTTCTTTTATTTCAGGTTTCTCATAACAGAAACGGATTAGTCCCGTTTTACCCATTCTTCTGGGTGAGATAATGACAAGGTTATTGCCATTGGTTAATGATTTAACCAGCCTCTCTGATTCTTTCACGCGATCGCAGAAGTACTCGGGTTCTATTTTTCCAGTTACTATAAATGGGTTAATTTCTTTTGCCATACCTGTTTCAATTTTCCGTAAAGGTAGTTATTTAAATAGAATTATGCAAATCGAATAATGTTAATAAAGTGTCTAGTCTAGTTTTATATTTATCGGATATTGAATATTGTTAACAAACTTATTCTTTTAGCCTTTATATGGTCCGTTTCTTTAAAACCAAAGGCCCGTTGGTTTTAAAGAAACGGGTCGTTGGTTTTAAAGGAACGCCTTTTTGGTTTTAAAGGAAAAATGGCGATTTGTATATTATTGATAATCAGTAGCTTGATAAATCCTGTTTTCAGTCTTATTAAATAGTAAAATATTTATATAAGTATAGCTTAATAAATAAGAGTTTTGATGCTACAAACATTTATATTATGAATATTTGTCTGACTACAAAGTGGCTTTTCTTCTATTAAGTTATATCTTTTTTTAAAGAGAAAGTTTAGATTGTTGTGAAAAATGTTATCTTTGTAGTACAAAACAACATAAAGTAAAGCAAAATGAGACCTAAAATCATAATTCTGTTATCTGCTATAGCTTGTATTGGAGGAATTGTATTCTTCCTTGCATGCAAATATACTTATGAATTCAAAGTAACGGAGCTTAAGGAGAAAGCGAAAGAGACTTTTACTGAAGCACTGGATAAAGAGTTGAAAAATAGAAATATAAACGGAGGACTGTCATTTTACTTTAATTCTGAATCGGCTATCTCTACTGAAATGCCTGATTCAGTTTATTGGGAAGATGCGTCAGGAAGACATTTATATCGGATGGATTCCAAGAAAAACTCTATGAATATTACTCATAATAGTAATTTACGTGCTTTGCATACTTTTATTTTTTATGAAAAGCCACTTCAGCCTGACTCTTTAAATCTTATATGGGATGAACAATTAAATAAAGCAGATATTTATTTAGAATCAGCTTTACGTATTTCTTTGACGCATGAAGACGGTAGTGTAGAATCTCAAAAGACCTATCAGAGTGAATGGGGCAATTCTTCAAATTTAGTTTTTACTTTTTATATAGGTTATGCCTGTGAGATAGAAGTAATGGGTTATTTGCATTACACTCTATGGGGGATGATATATAAAGAGGTGCTGCTATATTTATTGCTATATATAATTGTTGGATATGGATTTTATACGTTTTTCATAATTCTCAGTCGCAGGATCAATTCATTACGTAGTAAAGAAATAGTCGAGATTATCAAGGAGACTCCCGTGGAAATCTTAAAAGAGGTTCCTGTGGAAATTATCAAAGAAGTTCAGGTTGAAAAACAAATAATTAAAGAAGTACAGAGAGTGGATATTATTCCCTTACATTCTTACATATTGGGTGAGAGTCTAATATTCTATGCAGATCAGAATATCATAGAGGTAAATGATGTTAAGTATAATATTCAGGGGCAGTCCAGTTTACTTTTAGAACTATTTTTTCAAGAAAAAGATAATGGCTATACATTAAAGGAAGATTTTATTATAGAAAAATTGTGGCCTGATAATTCAGGTAATGATGAGCGAATGCATAAAGCGATTGGACGTCTGCGCTCGTTTCTTAGAAAAATAGATCCTTCATTGAGTATAATAAATAAAAATGGTACTTATCGACTAATTATATCAGAGAAATCTCTTGTTAAGAGAAATAGCTAAAAATGTCGATGAAATGGAGCTATTTTGAATTTCAACTTGATTTCTTCGGATAAAAATGATGCGAGGTCAGGATTGGTCAGCGGTATTCTTTGCTAATTAAGTGCTTCATTACTACTTTTGCTCTCAGAATTAATCTTTAACGCAAAAGTAGTATGAAAAAAAATCTTCTTCTTTTATTATGTATAGTAGCTATTTTATCTACTAAATATTTGGCTTCTCATGAAAAGAGACAAAGTGCTTTATTGTTATATAACATAGAAGCTTTAGCTGCTAACAGTGAGCATGCAGATATTGGACATTGTTATGGAACAGGTACTTTAGATTGTCCTGTATCTCACGATAAAGTTAAATATATCGCTGGAGGATATAGTCTTGAAGGTCTTTATTAGCTTTCTTCTTCTCTTTATCTGCATCTCTTGTGGTACAAAAAATATGGAATATGCAGAGAATGTATTTCCTTATTCTGAATTTCCACAAGAGAAGGAGCTAAAAGGAGAGGTGATAGAGCTTGATACTGCCTTATTTCGCTGTCCATTTCGGATACGAGTAGAAGGAGATAAAGCTATTGTAATGGATTTGCATGGTATCGATTATTATGCTCATTTGTTCAAATATCCTGGCTTTCAATATTTATCTTCTTTTGGGAGGCGCGGTGATTCACCAACTGAAATGCTATCAATGGATAATGTTCGTTTTTACAATCATAAAGTATGGACATTAGATGCTAATAAAAGAGAATTAACACGGTTGGGTTTTTCTTCATCCGGTGATTCACTGCTCCGTGACGAAGCGGTGATATTGGATGAAGATATTTTAAGACCACTTGACTTTGCCATATATAATGATACTACCTTTATAATTCCTGATTATTCCGGTGAAAACCGATTATGTTGGCTTAATGATGATGGGGAACTTGTAAAAAAGATAGGCGCTATCCCATCAATTAATAATCAAGCGTTACGAAAAGCTCGTCCAGCATTGGCACAGGCATGGCGTAGTTTCATTGATTATAATTCTCATAACGGTGTATTAGCAATGGTGACTCAACTAGGTGAAGTACTTGAAGTCTATAATTTGAAGGATAGCACGGAGGTTATTCGTATTGGTGAAAACGGGGAACCTAAGTTTAAAATATTTGAAGGATATGGAATACCTTCAGGAATTATGGGCTTTAGCGATGTGCAAGTAACAGATAATGCCATTTATGCAGTGTTCCATGGGACTACATTTAAAGAGATTGTAAAACATAATGGTCATCTTCCAGATGGAGGAAAGTATATTTATGTATTCAGTTTGAAAGGAGAACCACTATATAAGTATGTGCTTGATCACTATGTATATGGTTTTTGGGTGGATGAAGCTACAAAAACAATTATAGCGACAGATATAAATAATGATCAGCCTATTGTGAGATTTCAATGTGGTTGAAAAAATAGATAGTTAACGTGATTAAAAGAGGAGCAGGAAGATGGGTTAGTCAATTTTGCCGGATTGGTTCCCATCATCTGCTACTTTATTCCTACTAAAAAGAAAGGAGGTGCGACAAAGATAGTGATAATAATGGTTATGGCAAATACGTTTTTACCAGATATAGAGAAAAGTATGAAATGAAAAGGTATAAATATTAAAAAATCTACTTAAATGAAAAAGAAATTAATGGGCATAGTTACTATTATTGCAATTGCTGCTGTTGCAGGATATAATGTATATGCTTCGCGGAGTAACGTGAAGTTGTCGGACTTAGCTTTAGCTAATGTAGAAGCATTGGCTGATTCTTCTGAAGGTTCTCAAAGTGATTGTAACACATACTGTATGGTGAGTTATTTTGATACATGTATCATTAGATATACAAATAACACTTTTACTACTTGTTATGATAGTAGAATAAGAAGATCTAACTAACCGATTGTAAGGCTATATAGGTGCCTACTATTTCTATATAGCCTTGCTTTAAAAAATGTAATCATGAATACCCATAATTCTTGTTTAATACTGCTTTTGACAGTATTATTAGTAACAGTATCTTGTGCAGAAAAAAGTGGAAGTAAATATCAAGATGCAACTTTAATTGAATATCAAGATTTTGTATCCAGTCAAAAATTGACAGGGATAAATTTTTTATCAGATAAAGAAGTATTAAAGCCGATGCGTATATATGTTTGTGACACTATTCTGATAACAATGAACCCTATGGAGAAGAAGCTGTTTCATCTTTTTAGTTTAAAATCTAAAAAAGAAATAGGAAAACGAATTTCGCTTGGACAAGGGCCTGACGAAATGATTCGTCCTTCTATTATAAAATTTAATGAGAATCAGATTCTAATATTTGATGTTGCCACTTTTACGTTATTTACGTATGATACCGAGGATTTTATTTCAAATGAAAATACGATTCCTTTAGAAAGGAAGACTATAGAGCTACAAGCATATGGTGAAATAGGTTTACTCTCTGATAATCTAATAGGATCGACATATAATCCTAAAAATCAATTTATAAAATTTGATAATAATGGAAAGAAGGTTGGTGAATTTGGCTATTATCCAGTGGTGACAGACTTATCATATACAGACGATGAGAAATTGGAGGCTTTTAAATCTTCTTTTGTGACTAATATGAAAGATAGGATAGCCGTTTGTTATAAATGGACAGATTTGATTGATATCTATGATCAGAACGGTCAATTGAAGAAACGGATTCATGGACCTGAACATTCGTATGCACATTTTAAGGAATTTCGTAATGGTAATGCTATCGCAGCTACCTCTGATAAAGATAATATAGATGCATATTTCTTTCCATATAATGTAGGAGATGAGTTTTTTGTGTTATTCAATGGAAAGCCTTGGGATCCGGATGATAAAGAAGTAGAATTGCCAGATCGTATATTCGTTTTTGATTGGAATGGCATTCCTCAGAAAATATATACTTTAGATCAAGGAATAATTAATTTTGCTGTTGATAAAGTTCAGAAAAAGATATATGGAATTAGCAGTTCACCAGAATTTCATGTGGTGGAATTTTCATATAAATAATAGATAAACGATGAAAAATATATGTCTTATGTTATTGCCATTATTCTTGATGTCATGTTTAAATAAGGATAATAACATCGTTTCTCTTTTGAAAGAATGGGAACAGAAAGAAATTCTGTTCCCTAAAGAAATGTATTTTACAACAATGTTGAGGGATACTACATATTATAATCTTCAGAGTGAGTATAAAATTTTAGCATATGTTGATTCGATAGGATGTACTAGTTGTAAACTTCAATTGTCGGCGTGGAGTATGTTAATTAATGAAATTGATTCCTTATATGCAGGTCGGGTCAAGTTTATATTTGCATTCTCTCCTAATAGAATTAAAGATATTTATCATGCTATATTGACTGCTAATTTTACATATCCAGTATATGTGGATAAACAGGATAGCATTGCTAAACTTAATAGATTTCCATTAGAATCAAACCTCCACACATTTTTATTGGATAAAAATAATAGAGTTATTGCTGTTGGTAATCCAGTTTATAATCCTAAAATAAAAAAACTTTATTTCAATATTATTTCTGGTAAGAAACCTTTTTTACCGTGTAATGCAGAACAAAGAACAAATGCTAGTTTGGATAAACGATTTTTAGACATGGGCAGTTTTAATTGGAAACAGGAGCAAATATCTGACATTATATTAAGTAATTCAGGAGAAGAATTATTAGCGATAGAGGATGTTTCTGCTTCTTGTGGTTGTATTACTGTGGAATATCTAAAAGAACCGATTCGACCAGGTCAGAAATTAAATCTGAGAATAAAGTATAAAGCAGAGCATCCTGAGCATTTTGATAAAACGGTAATTATATATTGTAATGCAGAAGGTTCCCCATTTAGACTAAAGATAAGTGGAAATGCAAAATAAAGAGGGAATATGGCAAAGTACTTTAGGGATTTATCATATATATGTATAATATTATTTATTGTTTTGGGATGGCATATTATGGATAACATTGTATCTGAAAAAGAGGTAGATATTACTTCTTTAGAAGTTGCTTTGCGGTCTGCTGGTGATAATAGAGGGGAGCTGGAAAAAGTCCTTTGTTACTATAAAAGAAAAAATACAGATAGCCTGAAATATAAAGCAGCCTGTTATTTAATTGAAAATATGCCCTTTCATAGATATTCAGTTGGAGAACAATTAGAAAACTATAAGTCATACTATGCATGGCTGAAAAAAAGCAAGGGAAAAGAACCGCAACAAGTTGCAGATTCAGTTAAGAAAGTATATGGTCCAATGAAAGAACCCAATAAGATACGCGATATTATGGAAATTGATTCTGCTTATTTGTGTCATAATATTGATTGGGCATTTAAAGTTTGGCAGGAACAGCCTTGGGGAAAGAGTATATCATTCGATGTGTTTTGTGAGTATTTGTTGCCTTATCGTATTGGCGATGAACCCTTGGTATATTGGCGTGAAATGTACTATGCAAAATATAATTCATTGTTAGATACATTGAGAATGTCGGATTCTTTGGATATAGAAGATTCAGTAGTAGCTGCTAATTACTTAATAAATAAATTGCCTGATAAGTGGCATTATTATACTTCAACAACTCCTTATTCCTTTGGGCATATCGGACCTGAATATGTACAATACTTGTCAGGAACGTGTCGTGAAGTGACTGATTTTGCTGTATATCTATTTCGGGCATTGGGAATTCCTTGTGCTATTGATTTTGTTCCTGTACGTAGCTATGTTAATGCTGGGCATTTTTGGTTGGTAGCCTGGGATAAAACAGGTGAAGCGTATATGGCTAATTTTCCCGAGAATCTGGGAATGGTCCGCAAAAATTGGTGGTATCGTTGGGATGATAGTCCAAAGGTGTATAGATATACTTTTGATATAAACAAAGAATTATATGAGCAAATGGCGAAATATAATGAAAAGGTATATTCATTTTGGAGTCTGCCGAAATTTATGGATGTTACTTATGAATATGCTTATTCTTTTGAAAAGGAATTAGTCATTCCATTGGAAAAACTTTATAGGAATCAATGTAGTGGGAGAATAGCTTATTTATGTGTTACTAATAGAGATAACTGGATACCGGTTGATTGGACTGAATTTGACGCACAGCATCTGGCTTTTCGAAATGTACGAAGAGGTACGCTTATGAGGGTGGCTACTTACGAGAATGGTACTTTGAACTTTTTGACTGATCCTTTTTATGTGGATAAACAGAAAAAGGAGCAGCATTATTTCTCTATTGAAGGAAATACACAAGATGTGGTATTGTATGCTAAATGTAATATAGAGGGAGAAAATATGTTCCGTGACCGAATGATAGGGGGCGTTTTTGAAGGCAGTAACCAACTGGATTTTGCAGTAAGCGATACCTTGTTTATCATACAGTGTAAACCTGATCGTTTGAATACGACAGTAAGAAGTTCTTCAAATAAAGAATATCGTTATATCAGATATGTAGGTCCTCCCGGAGGATTATGTAATGTGGCTGAAGTCGCATTTTATGAAAAAAATGATACTCTTCCATTGTCTGGGAAAATTATAGGGACTCCCGGATGCTATCAACATGACGGGACGCATGAATATACAAATGTGTTTGATGGAAAAACGTGGACTTCTTTTGATTATTTTAAATTTTCCGGAGGATGGGCAGGACTTGATTTGGGTAGAAAGGTGCAGATAGACCGTATTGTATATACTCCGCGCAACAGGGATAATTATATTCGTCCTGGTGATATCTACGAGTTGTATTATTGTGATCGATATTGGAAATCCGCCGGAAGAATTAAAGCTACAGTTGATTCATTAGTATACAGAGGGATTCCCCAGAATGTACTTTTGTTCTTACGTAACCATACGCGCGGCGTAGATGAGAGAGTCTTTGTTTATGAAAAAGGAGAGCAACTATGGAAATAAGACTTAAAATTAAACTAGTTGTGTTGTGGAAGACAATCATCTTATTAGGAATAATTGTCTTGCTATCTGCTTGTTTCCATTCGAAGAAGGAGGCTGTATCTTCTATTGCTATTATTCCTGATGAGCATACGTTACTGGCGATTACGCCGGAATTCTCTATAAAAATGGCAGGAAATACATTGAATAAACATTATCTACGATTGAAGTCTGGAAAGATATTTCCAATGACAGGGATTTTGCAGGTAGATGGTAGGACCTATCGTTTTATGGGGGAAGATTCTTTACGTATATCCCCTATAGCTTCTCTTGCAAATGACAGCGTCAGTTGGTCAGGGAAATATTCTTATTTGTTTCCAGGAAAAGGGTGGGAGCAAAAGGAATATGATGATTCTTTTTGGAAAGAAGGAAATGCAGCTTTTGGACCTGTAAAAGGAAATTCTAAGATTCGTACCGCTTGGGGGGCGGAAAATATATATGTCCGCAGGCATATTAAGATTGATAATAAAGATGCTTTGGAAGGGCATAAAATTTACGTCTGTTATATTTGCGATGATCAGATAAAACTTTTTTGGAATGGAGATTTTTTATTTGAAAAAGGAATAACATATCAAACGAAATGTGGACGTTTAACAGATGAAGCTATTGCTCATATTGGTAATGGAACAAATGTTTTGGCAGCTTATGGATGTAATACAGGAGGCCCTGCGTTGTTAGATTTTGGTCTGTATATTGAAAATAAAACTTATAGTGAAGCAGATACGGCCCTATTGAAGCAAATAGATGTACAAGCTACTCAAACTCATTATGTATTTCAATGTGGGGATGTAGAACTTCAGATTGATTTTGTTTCACCTTCTTTGTCAGAGAAGTGGAATATGACAGGATGGCCTGTCGGTTTCCTTTCCTATCAAGTTCGTTCAGAAGATAAAAAGGAGCATACGGTGGAAATTTTGTTCGATGTGGATATGGAATGGATGTTTGGTAGGAGGAAGATTGATAGTTGGGTTGAACAAGAGTGGCGGTTTGTCAAGTCTGATAGTTTATATTTAGGTCTGACGGCGGATGGAACATCGTTTTCATGCGATGATAGTCATGTTGTTCTGTCTCAAAAGTTGTGTGCAGAAAATGGAAATAAAGGCATATTGTTAATAGGATACGGAGAAGGGCAGAGGATACAATATATTGGTGAGCGTTTACAACCTCTTTGGAATGACAATGGAAAAGGAGAGGTTAAAGAATTAATGAAGGCTGTTGGAAACAGGTATCAGAAACTTAAGGAAGAATGTAATAAATTGGATAATCTGTGGAATAATAAAGCATTTCAAGTGGGTGATAAGACATTTGCAGAACAGATTCTTCCTTCATATCGTAATTTTATTTCTTCCCATAGGTTTGTGTTATCTTCGGATAATAAGTCATTCTGCTTCGGAGATACTTTGGCTAATGTTAGAGATGCTTATAGGAGTTTTCCTGCTTTGTTATTTTTTAATCGTGTTGATTGGATGAAAAGTTTATTAAATCCAATATTTGAATATTGTGAAGATGAACATTGGAAAAGAAAATATCCGCCTTACGATATTGGATTATATCCGGTTGCAAGCAAACAAATAAAAGTGGATAATTGTGCTGAAGAGGCTGCTGCAAATATGTTGGTGATGACGGTTGCTATTGTGGAGGCAGAACAAGATTTCAGTTATGCTGAATTGCATTGGAGTCATTTGTGTTTGTGGGCAAATTATTTGGAAGAAAAGATGAAAGGTGAAGTTCTTCCTTCTATTGAGTTATTAGATGCAAATGACAAACGTGTGAAATGTGTGCTGGGATTGATGGCTTATCATAAATTGATTCAACTTAAGGATGCATATGAATAAAGTGAAGAAATTTCTAGCAATAATAGAGAATTTAATATTCATGATATTCTGCATGATAGTAATTTTGTTCTTGGTACAGTTATTCTGTTTCACATCGTTTAAAATTCCATCAGATTCTATGGGACCTGCACTTAAAGATGGAGATAGAATATTGGTTAATAAAATGATAAAAGGAGCCAGATTGTTTAATGTGTTTGCTGCTTTGGATAACAAAGATGTTACTATTTACCGGATGCCGGGATTGGGGCATTTTAAAAGAAATGATGTACTGGTTTTTAATTTTCCTTATCAGATGAGTCGGTGGGATAGTATCCGGATGAACGTAATGCAGTATTATGTGAAACGTTGTATAGCTTTGCCTGGGGATACATTGGAAATCAGAGGAGGATTTTATAAAGTGCGTGGATGTCGCGAACAGTTGGGAAATTATGAAGCTCAGCAATATCTTGCCGGACTACAGCAACCGGAAAAACAAGGAATCGTAGTAGGAACATTTCCTTATGATCAAAGCCTAGGATGGAATATTCGAGAGTTCGGGCCATTGCCTATCCCACAAAAGGATCAGATTGTAATAATGAACCATACTACTTATCTTTTATACAGACAACTGATCGCATGGGAGCAAAAGAAAAAAATAGAACTAAAACAAGGACAGGTGTTTATTGGTGATAGTCTTATTTATCAGTATTGCTTTAAAAAGAACTATTATTTTGTATCGGGGGATAATATGGCTAATTCGCAGGATTCCAGATATTGGGGCATGTTGCCAGAAGAATATATTGTAGGTAAAGCTACCTGGGTTTGGTATTCAAAAGAAAGGTATACAGAGAATGTGCGTTGGAAAAGGATAATGAAGAGAATTGGCTAAGATTTAGAAATAAATAATGGATGGAAATATAATAAATTATGGAAAATAGAATATGCTAATATTGTGTCACTCTGATGAAATGTCAGAGAGGCTTATAAAAATTTTCCTATTTTGTTGTTTTTTCAATCGTATTGATTGGATGAAAAGTTTATTGAATCCTGTTTTTTTATTGAAAAATATGTATTTATATTATAGTTATTATTTAAAAATTAGTGTTATGAAAAAAGTAAATGTATTGCTAGCTATTTGTGTTGCTGTTTTTAGTGTGTATTCATGGGCTTATTGTAGCAAAAGCTCGACTAATTCTCTTTTTAGTTTAATGGATATAGTTAATATTGAAGCTTTGGGAACTCCTGAGACCGGAACAGCTACATGCTCTATTAGTTATGACTGTATAAATTCGTCGGGCCAAAGAGACGGTGAAGTTAAGTGTACGGGAACTGAAAAATGTCATCGAGGGATTGATAAGAGTGGCACTGTCATAATAAAAGAGAAGCGATGGGTTGAATGTGACGGATTGAAAACATATTGCTAAATAAATAGAAAAATGAGGCTGATTATATTGTGTATTTGCACTCTTTTATTTGTGTTTAATATCATGAGTTGCAAAGAGGAAAAAAACTTAATGGAACTTGAATGTTCTTTATTTTCCTCTTTTAGAACTTATCCTGACTCAACTTTTTTTAAGAGTATTTCATGCTTATATTTTGAGGATGGTAAACTTTATATGTTTGATCCGTCAAGGGCTGATGTCGCTATTCTGGATATTGATAAAGATACTTTCTATACTGTTGGCAAATTTGGAGAAGGCCCTAAAGAAGTGGTATCGCCAACAGGATTTTATGTACAGAAGGATACTATTGGTATCTTAGATGCTGGTTCAATGGCTTTGAAATTTTATGATGGGAAGGGATTCATAGAATCAGTATCGGTTCCAACATGTAATGAATTTCGTTTCTTTATAGAAAATGACACTATTTATGCAACAACAATGACTGATAGTTCATGTTATGTTAAGACTGAAAGAAATTGGGACCGTATAAATAGTGGCGACATACAATTTTGTGGGGAGGTATTTTCTATAACTGAACATACAGATATGAATATATTACGTAATCAACGCCATCTAGTAAAAGGTGAAGATTGTTTGTATGCTATATGTCCAAGTTATCCTGTAATAGAAAAATATGATTTGCATGAAAATAGACTACTTGCTTCATGTGATCTCTCAGATATTAATATTATTAAAAATAATCTATCTTATATAAAGCAGAAAAATATATCTTCTAGAAGCTTTTTTACATATTTATGCGATGCTTATTGGAATAAAGATAAATTATATTTGTTGTGTGCTACTTGGGAAAAAGGATATGAAGTAAATACTATTCTTGTTCTAGACTCGGCTTTAACCCCATCTTATGTTTGCCGTTTGCCTGGTAAAATATATAATACGATTTGTGCTAATGAAAATTATATTTATGCAATGAATTATGAGCAGTGTGCTATGGAAATATATAAGATTAATATGCCTTTTTAGTTTTTTTCTTTGTTTGTTTCCTAATTGTAATAGCAATAAAAAAAATAAAATGGTAGAGCAAAATATTTCATCTTTGTTGAATCAGGATGTTGATAGGCTGAAAGGAAGGCAAATTCTTTCTTTGGATTCTGTAGTGGGGGAGACTGAAAAGTGTGTAATTGTATATATTTTTAATTATTATGACTGTGAGACATGCATAGATAAAGGCTTTGAAATAGTAAACCTCATTGATAATAGTAAAAAAAGAGAATATGTAAAAGTAATTGTAAGTATGTTTCATGAAGTTACGTCTACTCAAAAAAGGAATTCATATAGAGGGTTTATTTATAAAGACAAGAATGATTTAATAAGAAAAGAATTGAGGTATATACCGACTCCTGTTATGATAATTGTTGATAATAATTGTCGAATAAGAGATGCGTGTATATTCGAAATATCACAAGATAAAAAACAATTAGATGACTTTATTAAGAAATGTCTTTCTATTGATGATTAGTTTACATTCTTTTCGAAATGATGGAGGTGACTTTATGATTTATTAATATTGAATTATACTGATATAGACTCAAGAATGGCACGTTTCTTCAAAACAACGTCCCTTTGATTTTAAAGAAATGTGCCATTCTTGAGTAAACGTCAAAATATTGTATAGGAAGAGAGTTGATTTGTACAGTCGTTCTGCTTTAATAAAAAATTGAGAAATGGCATAGGGATACAAGTTACAGACCCGTCCCCTGTTCTAGTGGAAGGGACTTTAGGTATCATAAAAACCTGATAACGAGCTTCGAACCTGCCGTTTCGATATATGGCTTTGAGGACAAATTATACAAGAGAATGATTTACCTACTCTATATTGAATTATGCCGATGTAATGTGGTACATATTTGTGGATTACAATTATTAGCTAGAAGGAGATAATAGAGGGATTAGATTCAATTAATCTTATATTTTTTATATAGACAACTGATAGCATGGGAACAAAAGAAAAAATAGAACTAAAAGAAGGATAGGTGCTTATTGGTGATAGCCTTATTCATCAATACCGTTTTGAAAAGAACTATTATTTTGTATCTGGTGATAATTTGGCGAATTCACAAGATTCCCGTTATTGGGGAATGTTGTCGGAAGAATATATTGTAGGTAAAGCTACCCGTATTTGGAACTCAAAAGAAAAATATACCGATCAGATACGTTGGGAACGGATTTTAATGAAGATCAAATAAAGATGGGAGATGATAGAAGATGTTATTACAGAATAAATATATCGTTCATTTATTAATGCTGTTTGGAGTCATTGCGCTTTTAAGTGTTGTGACTGTTTCATCTTATACTATTGCGGTTGGAGATATGGCATATCAGAAGCTATATTTGGGGCGTGTGACTATTGTATTTGTAATATGTAGTCTTATTTCTTTATGTTTAGATAAAAAGGGAAATACTTTTTATTTATCAGTCGTTTGGTCTCTTATTATATTAGGTGGGGTTGAAGCTGTTTGGGGATTAAGGCAGATATACGGTTTAGCTGTTTCTAATCATTCATTATATGCGCTTACAGGTTTTTTCTACAATCCGGGGCCTTATTCCGGATACTTAGCAATGGTATTTCCTATTTGTTTGAATGAATGGTTGAATTTAAGAAAGGTGAAGAAACGTACTTGGGTAGAGCAAGGTAAATATTGTATGGCTTTGGGAGTCTTGCTATTAATTCTTTGTGTTTTACCGGCAGGTATGAGTCGTTCGGCATGGATGGCTGTTGCGATTTCTGGGATATGGGTATATGCTACATATCGTTCATGGGGAACTAGTTTAAGGAAGATAGGCCGAAAATATAAGAAAAGAGTATTTCCGGCTATTATTGCCGGGGGAATGGTATTGATAATAGTTGGTTATGCTCTTTTTCAATTAAAAGTAGATTCGGCTAATGGACGTCTGTTAATTTGGAAAGTGAGTGTTATGGCTATTGTGGAAAAACCTCTCCTTGGACATGGTACTGGAAACTTTGCATCGGCTTATGGAATGGCTCAGGAAAAATATTTCTCCCAAAAAGAGTTTACATCTACAGAAGAATTAGTAGCTGGAAGTCCTGAATACGCTTTTAATGAATATCTGCAAATAGCTGTAGAATATGGAGTCTTATTTCTATTGGTTGTGTTATTGATTATTGTTTTTTGCCTTTGGATAGGAATAACAGAGAAAAGACTAAGTGCATGTGCTGGTTTGATTTCTGTTTTAGTATTTGCATTTTCATCTTATCCAATGCAAATACCCGGATTTGCTATAGCATTCTATTTTTTATTGGCTGCTTGTGTAGTGGGTTCTTCACGGTTACAAATATTGTTCTTTATTATAATGATTGCTTTATTGGGAAGTTACTATTGGAAATATAATCAGTATAATGCTTGTGAAGAATGGTTTAGGTATAAAATGCACTATAATATAGGCGCATTTCGTTTAGCCAAAGAAGGGTATGAGAAAATTTATCCGGAATTGAATGATAGGGGAGCATTTTTGTTTGAATATGGACATTCTTTACATAAGTTGAAAGAATATAATAGTTCTACAACAATACTGAAAGAGGCAATGGCGCATAGTTGTGACCCTATGATTCTGAACATAATAGGAAAGAATTATCAGGCTACAGGAGAATATGAGAAAGCCGAAGAATATTTCATACGATCTACTCATCGGCTTCCGGGACGAATTTATCCATATTACTTGTTGGCAAAGCTTTATGCGGAACCGGAATATCGGCACCCGGAGAAATTAAAACAGGCGGTTCAGATTGTATTGACAAAGGAACCAAAAGTACAATCGACAGCGATAAGGGAGATGAGAGAAGAAGTAAAACTACTAAAATAAATGGGTGAAGAAAAAAAATGACTGTACAAACTTGATTAATAGATATTTTTGTCTAAATTTGGCAAACATGATACAGATTTACATACAATATATAAGAATTTATATGTGAGATAATTAGAATAAACAAACCAATAAATACGATGAAAAATAATTCTACATGGATTTTATTGTGCCTTGCATGTATGATGACGCTCTCTTGTTCCGACAAGAAGAATACTGCAGATGAATCGGAGAAAGGCGTCTCCACAGTCCTTCCGGATACGAAGAATGAAGTAGCTGTTCAGATATTGAAGAAGCGTGACTTTAATCACGAACTGGTGAGTAACGGCAAAATCAGTGCCCGTGGCAAAGCCGATCTGCGTTTTGAAACCGGTGAAGTCATCGCTCATATCTATGTGAAGAATGGCGACCGTGTACAGAAAGGGCAGAAACTGGCTGATCTGGATAAATTCCGCCTGGAACAGAAATTATCCCAGTCGGAAGATGCTTTGCTGAAAGCCGAACTGGAATTGAAAGACGTACTGATCGGGCAGGGATATTCTCCTGACGACTTTAGTAAAGTCCCTGCCGAAACAATGAAAATCGCCAAAGTAAAAAGCGGGTATGAACAGTCGAAATCCCAGTATGAACTGGCGAAAAGAGAGATGGAGCATGCTACGTTGATTGCTCCTTTTGACGGTGTGGTAGCCAATTTATTTTCGAAGCCTTATAATCCGGCAAATACTTCTGAAGCATTCTGTACTATTATCGATTCCAAAGGAATGGAAGCTGATTTCACGGTACTGGAAAATGAACTTGCTTTTATCAGGATGGGAGATAAAGTGGTAATTACTCCTTATGCCGGAGGAGATGCGTTTGAAGGCAGTGTATCAGAGATAAATCCATTGGTAGATGCCAACGGCATGGTGAAAGTGAAAGCATTGGTAAATGCGGGAGGAAAACTGTTCAGCGGAATGAATGTAAGGGTAAGTGTCCGCCGTTCGCTGGGAGAGCGGCTGGTTATTCCGAAGAGCGCCGTTGTATTGCGTTCCGGCAAACAAGTGGTATTTACCCTGAAAGACGGCAAGGCAATGTGGAATTATGTGAATACGGGACTGGAGAATGCGACAGAATGTGTCGTCTCCGACAAGTCGCAGAAAGGCATTGAGGATGGTCTGCTGGAAGGAGATACGGTGATTGTCACCGGAAATCTGAATCTGGCGCATGAGGCGGAAGTCTATGTTAAATGAAGAATTAAGAATTAAATAATGAATCTATGATAAAATTCTTAATTCAGCGCCCTATTGCCGTATTGATGGCCTTTACCGCCTGTTTCATCATCGGACTGGTGACGTACTCTACGCTACCTATATCGCTGCTTCCCAATATCGCTATTCCTGAGATTACGGTACAGGTGGCGTCTGCCAATACCTCTGCCCGGGAATTGGAAAACACGATTGTCAAACCTTTGCGGGGGCAGTTGATTCAGGTCTCTACCCTGAAGGATATCCATAGTGAATCGAGAGACGGGGCGGGCATTATCCGCTTGTCATTTGAATATGGAACGAATACGGACCTTGCCTTTATCGAGGTAAATGAGAAGATAGATGCCGCCATGAACTATCTTCCGAAAGAAGCGGAACGCCCGAAGGTAATCAAAGCGAGTGCAACGGATATTCCCGTATTCTATCTGAATCTGACACTGAAGAATGACAGTGCTTACGGAGCTACGGAACAACAATCCTTCCTTGAATTGTGTGAGTTTGCCGAGTCTGTCATCAAGCGCAGGATAGAGCAGCTTGAAGAAGTTGCCATGGTGGACGTGACCGGAATTTTGGAACGACAGGTACAAATTGTACCCGACAAGGACAAGCTCGCCATGATGGGACTCTCCATTGGAGATATCGAATCGGCTTTATCTTCTAATAATGTGGAACCGGGCAGCATGACAGTGCGAGACGGGTATTATGAATATAATATTAAATTCTCGACATTGCTGCGTACGGCGGAGGATGTGGAAAATATCTATCTGCGTAAGGGCGACCGCATCGTACAGTTAAAAGACTTCTGCAAAGTAAGCGTCGTACCTGTAAAGGAAAAAGGAGTATCCCTGTCCAATGGCAAACGGGCGGTGAGCCTTGCCGTCATCAAACAGGCGGATGAGAACATGGATAAGATGAAGCAGGCGCTGGTAGGCACGATGACCTATTTTCAGTTAGTATACCCGGAGATCGATTTCAGCATCAGCCGTAATCAGACGGAACTGCTGGACTACACCATCTCTAATCTGCAACAGAATCTCTCCCTGGGCTTTCTCTTTATTTGTCTGGTAGCGGTTCTGTTTCTGGGAGATGTAAAGTCTCCTTTGGTTATCGGACTCAGTATGGTGGTGTCCATCGTGATCAGCTTTGTCTTTTTCTACCTTTGCAATATGTCTCTCAATATCATTTCTCTTGCCGGATTGATCCTGGCATTGGGAATGATGATTGACAGTTCGATTATTGTGACTGAGAATATATCGCAATACCGTGAACGGGGATACTCCTTGCGCCGTGCCTGTGTGACGGGAACCAGTGAAGTGGTCACCCCCATGCTGAGCTCTTCTCTGACGACTATTGCTGTCTTTGCCCCGCTGATTTTTATGAGCGGTATTGCAGGCGCTATTTTCTTTGATCAGGCTTTTTCTGTCACTGTAGGACTGATGGTGTCTTATCTCACCGGTATCATGCTGCTTCCCGTACTTTATCTGCTGGTTTACCGGACAGGTGTCCGCACCCGGAAATGGAAGTGGCTTTCTTTCAAATTTAATAACCCGATCAAGGATCACACGCTGGACCGCTTCTATGATGCGGGTGTTGACTGGGTATTTCGCCATAAAACGTTCAGTGTACTGTTCTGTGTGATTTCCATTCCGCTTTGCGTATTCTTCTTTTTCTTTATAGACAAAGAACGGATGCCCGATATCGAGGAAAATGAACTGATCGCCCGGATAGAATGGAATGAGAATATCCATGTGGATGAAAACAAACGACGGGTGGATGAACTTTTCAAGGAACTGAAAGATGAAGTACTGGAGCAAACAGCCTCTATCGGCAGACAGGATTTCATTCTCAATCGGGAACGGAAACTGTCTTCTTCCGAAGCGGAACTTTATTTCCGTACGGAGACTTCCAATGCTATTGCCTCTTTGGAACAGGCGGTATACCGGAAACTGAAGGAACGTTATCCGCTCTCTGTCATTTCTTTCTCTCCGCCGGAAACGGTATTTGAGAAACTCTTTGTGACGGGTGAACCGGATGTGGTGGCGGAATTTTACACCCGTAATAAAGCGGAAGCCCCCAAAGCGGAAGCAATCCGTAGCGTTGAACAGGAACTGGGACGAAAAACCGGAATCAATCCGACAGGTATCGCCTTCGAAAACCAGTTGAATCTGAGTATCAGCAAAGAGAAACTCTTGCTCTACCGTGTTTCCTACAACGAACTGTATCGGGTACTGAAAACGGCTTTCCGGGAAAACAGTGTGACGATGCTGCACTCTTATCAGCAGTATTTGCCGATCAACATTGCCGGGGATGAAAAGACTGTGAACGAGGTGTTGCAGGAAACACTGGTGCAGACGCAACCGGACAACCGTGGGAATGTCGATTTTATCCCGCTTCGGGAATTGATCAACGTAGCTCCCGCCGAAGACTTGAAAAGTATTACTTCCGGACGTAACGGCGAGTATGTCCCGTTCGACTTTTACGGCGTGCAGGATGCGAACCGGCTGATGCGTGAAGTGAAACAGGTGGCGGAGGAAACAGGGGACTGGGATACGGGCTTCTCCGGCAGTATCTTCTCCAACAAGGAGATGCTGGATGAACTGGTCGTGATTCTGTTGATCTCACTGCTGCTGATGTATTTCATTCTTGCCGCACAGTTCGAGAGTTTTCTGCAGCCGTTGCTGGTACTGGCGGAAATCCCGATTGATGTGGCATTTGCCTTACTCTTGCTTTGGATATGCGGGCATACGCTGAATCTGATGTCTGCCATCGGTCTGATTGTGACCTGTGGTATTGTAATCAATGACTCTATTCTGAAACTGGATGCGATCAATGAACTGCGCAAGGCAGGCGTTCCTTTGCTGGAAGCTATTCACGAAGCAGGCCGCAGGCGTCTGCGTCCGATTATCATGACTTCGCTGACGACCATCTTTGCCATGGTGCCGTTGCTGTTCTCCTCGGATATGGGATCGGAACTGCAAAAGCCGTTGTCTATCGCCATGATAGGCACGATGTCCATCGGTACGGCGGTCAGCCTCTTTATCATACCGCTGCTTTACTGGTTTATCTATCGGGGAAAAAGCGGGAATCACAAACCAAATGAAAAACATGTTGAATTATGAAGAAATCATCCGTTCTTTTTGTATTGATGGCAGCATCGGGGATATGTTTCTCTTCAGTATATGCCCAGAAACGTCTGGTGCTGGACTTGAACCAGACTATCGCTTTAGCTAACGACAGTTCGCTGGAGTCATTCCGCACACAAAATATGTATCTGTCCGGTTATTGGGAATACCGGACGTACCGGGCAAACCGTTTGCCGAGTCTGACAATGGACCTTACCCCGGCACAATATAACCGGGATATCACGAAACGTTATGATTCGGGACAGGACCTGGATGTCTACCGTACGCAACAGTCATATTATGCCTATGGAGGATTAAGTGTCCGTCAAAATCTGGACCTGACCGGAGGTACGTTCTATCTGGAGTCGAACCTTGCCTATATGCGTAATTTCGGGGATAATAGTGCGACGCAGTTTACCAGCGTCCCGATACGGCTCGGTTATTCGCAGAGCCTGGTCGGGTATAATCCTTTCAAATGGGACCGGAAGATCGAACCGCTGAAATACGAGCGTGTGAAAAAGGAATTTCTTTATAATGTGGAAAAGGTTTCGGAAACGGCGACGAATTATTTCTTTTCGCTGGCGATGGCGCAGGCGGAATACAAACTGGCAAAGGAAAACCTCGCATCTACGGATACTTTGTACCGCATCGGACAGCAACGGCACCGGATCGCCGCTATTTCACAGGCGGACCTGTTGACTTTAAAGCTGGATAAAGTGAATGCACAGAATACATTGCAGAATAGGGCAAGCGCCTTGAAACGGGCAATGTTCTCACTGGCATCTTTTCTGAATCTGGATAAGAATACCCAGATCGAACTGGAGCTTCCTTCACGCCCAAGTATGATGGAGATTCCGGTGGATGAGGCTTTGAGATGGGGAAGGAGCAATAATCCGCAGTTGCTGGAACTGAAGCAGAATGTACTGGAAGCGGAGCGGAATGTGGACAGAACAAAGAAGGAATCCCGTTTCAATGCCAGCGTGAATGCCAGTATCGGTTTCAACCAGGTGGCGGAAAACTTCGGAGATGTGTATCATAAACCGATGCAGCAGGACTTGGTAGCGGTCAGCGTATCGATTCCGCTGCTGGACTGGGGCGTTCGTAAGGGCAAATACAACATGGCACGGAATAATCTGAATGTAGTGAAGATTTCGGCACGTCAGGATGAGATCAGTATTGAGGAGGAAGTCATCATGACGGTGAGTGATTTTAATATCCAGCAGCAGTTGATTGCCAGTGCGGAAGAAGCGCTGGACCTGGCGATACTGGCTTATAATGAGACAAGGCAACGTTTTATTATCGGTAAAGCGGATATTAATAGTCTGACGCTTTCGCTCAACAGGCAGCAGGAGGCGCAGCGCAACTACATTTCTGCCTTGCAGAACTACTGGCTGAATTATTATAAAATACGTCGTCTGACTTTATTCGATTTTGCTACGAAGCTTTCTCTTTCGGATCGTTTCGACTTTAATGGAGGGAGACTGATCAGATAGTAATTTCTTTTGGGATATAGACAAATGAATCATGCAAGATATAGGTTCTGAAATTAAAAAGTCATCAAAGGCTTCCGCTTTTACGCTCATTGTCGCTTTTATCAGCGTGGCGTTGGTCGGGCTGGCACTTGTTCCGTTGCTGCCGGTGAAGCTGAATCCGTCACGGACCTTACCCGGATTTTCTGTGTGGTTCGGCATGGGAGGGACTTCGGCGCGTGTCGTGGAGATGACGGCTACCAGCAAACTGGAGGCGATGCTTGCCCGTGTCAAGGGAATACAAAGCATATCTTCGACTTCCGGCAATGGCTGGGGAAGTATAAATGTGAGTCTGGACAAGCATGCAGATGCGGCTGTCGCACGTTTTGAGGCTTCGACCATCATTCGTCAGACTTGGCCGGAATTGCCGGCGGGAGTTAGTTACCCGTACATTCAGATGGCAAGTCCGGAGCAGAAAAGTCAGGGACCTTTTATCGCATTCACGATTAATGCGCCTGCCACTCCCAGTCTGATTCAGAAGTATGCGGAGGAACATATAAAGACACGCCTTGCGCAGCTTCCAGGAATCTATAAGATAAACGTCAGCGGAGCCACACCGATGGAATGGCGTCTGGAGTATGATTATGAGCAGTTGCGTGCGTTGGGGGTGAGTACGGATGAAATTAGTCAGGCAGTCGGTCTGCATTATCAGAAAGAGTTTCTGGGGACTTATGATGTGGAACAGGCGGCTTCGGGCAAGGAATGGATTCGGTTGGTGCTGATGCCCGAACATGATAACCGGGAGTTTGACGCCGGGCAGATACAGGTGAAAGTGAAGGATGGGAGAATCATCCGCTTGGACGAACTGGTGAAGGTCGTCCGTATGGAAGAGCAGCCTCAGAGCTATTACCGGATCAATGGGCTGAATTCGATTTATCTGTCTGTTGTCGCTGAAGAGGCGGCTAATCAGCTGGAACTGAGCAAAAAAGTACAGGCGTGTATGGATGATATCAGACTGTCGCTTCCGGCGGGATACGAGATTCATACCAGTTATGATACTACAGAGTTTATACATGACGAGCTGAACAAGATTTATTTGCGTACGGGAGTGACGGTGGCTATCCTGCTCTTGTTTGTACTGCTGATTACTTTCAGCCCCAAATATCTGTTTTTGATTGTCACCAGTCTGACCGTGAATATGGCAATAGCTGTTATCTTTTATTATGTCTTCGGGCTGGAAATGCAGTTATATTCTTTGGCGGGCATCACGGTTTCACTGAACCTGGTGATTGATAATACGATTGTGATGAGTGATCATTATCTTCGATGTAAAAACCGGAAGGCGTTCATGTCTGTATTGGCGGCTACACTGACAACAATGGGAGCGTTGGTCATCATCTTCTTTCTGGACGAGAGGATTCGTCTGAATCTGCAGGATTTTGCCGCAGTGGTGATGATTAATCTGGGAGTTTCATTATTGGTTGCTCTGTTCTTTGTACCTTCTTTGATTGATAAAATCGGGTTGAAACGACGCAGGAAGTCTTCTCTGACCGGAGTGAAGAGAAAATGGAAAATGGGGAATACCCGTTTCTTAGGATGGCTGCGTTCGAAGATGCGAAGGGGGCCGGTCTATTTCAGTCATTTCTACAGGTGGCTGATACAGAGGCTTTGCCGCTGGAGAGTAGCGGTTTGTCTGTTGCTGTTGCTGGCATTCGGATTACCGGTCTTTCTGTTGCCGGAAAAGATGGATGGGGATGGCAAATGGGCAGAGATTTATAATAAGACACTGGGGACTCCTACCTATAAGGAAAAGGTGAAACCGATAGTGGATAAAGCGTTGGGAGGAAGTCTGAGGCTGTTTGTGCAAAAGGTGTATGAAGGGAGCTACTTTACCCGGAATGAGGAGGTGGTGCTTTATGCCAACGCCAATTTACCGAACGGCAGTACGCTTGAACAGATGAATGCACTGATCAAGCGAATGGAAACTTATCTGAGCGAGTTCAAGGAGATCAAGCAGTTTCAGACATCGGTAGAAAGTGCCCGCAGGGCATCTATCAGCATTCGTTTCACAAAGGAAAATCAGAAAAGCGGGTTCCCATATACGCTGAAAGCTAACATGATCAGTAAAGCTCTCCAGTTGGGGGGAGGAGATTGGAGTATCTATGGATTACAGGATCAGGGATTCAGTAATAGTGTACGCGAGAACGCGGGATCATTCCGGGTGAAAATGTACGGATATAATTATGATGAACTTTATAGCTGGGCTACAAAACTGAAAGAGGTCTTATTGTCTCATCGCCGTATCAGGGAAGTTACGGTCGGTTCCAATTTCTCGTGGTGGAAGGATGATTATCAGGAGTTTTATTTTGAGCTGGATAAACAACGGATGATCGGAGCGGGGATCGGAGCCGGAGAACTGTTTGCTGCTATTCGTCCCATATATGGGCGGAATCAGGAAATCGGTTCCGTTGTTACCGAAGATGGAACGGAAAAAATCAAACTCTCTTCCCGCCAGTCGGATCAGCGGGATATATGGGCCATGCAGTATTATCCTTTCCGTGTAGGCGATAAAGAGTATAAACTGGCGGAACTGGCTAAGGTAGAGAAGGGACAGATGCCGCAGGAAGTGGCGAAGGAGAATCAACAATACCGCTTATGCCTGCAATATGAGTATATCGGTGCGTCGGAACAGGGAAATAAGTTGCTGAAAAAAGACCTGGAAGAGTTTAATGAACTTCTCCCGATGGGATATAAGGCGGAAGCGGAAAGTAATAACTGGTCATGGGGTGGAGGTGCCAACAAACAGTACCGCTTGCTCCTGATTGTGATTGCTATCATTTTCTTTATTACAAGCATTCTGTTCAATTCGTTGAAGCAGCCGTTAGCGATTATCTTTGTCATTCCGATCTCTTATATCGGTGTGTTTCTGACGTTCTATTGGTTCAAGCTGAACTTTGACCAGGGTGGTTTCGCTTCGTTCATCCTGCTCTGCGGTATTACGGTGAATGCCAGTATTTATATTTTAAATGAGTACAATGCGATTCGAAAACGCTTTCCCTGCCTTTCACCTCTTCGTGCTTACGTGAAGGCATGGAATACGAAAGTGATTCCCATTTTTCTGACGGTTGTTTCTACCATCCTTGGCTTTATCCCCTTTATGGTGGGAGCAGAGAAAGAAGGTTTCTGGTTTCCTTTGGCTGCAGGTACTATCGGTGGACTGGTGATGTCTGTGATCGGCGTGTTTATTTTCTTGCCGGTACTGACTTTGAATAAAAAGAAGATGATGGGGAAGAAGCCTTGAAGAAATAAATTAGCTATTAGCATATTTCGATTAGCTAATAGCTAATTTGTTTTTGCTAATAGCTAATCGAAATAAGGTATAGGAGATAATTCACCAGTTATTTCCTGCATTGCTGCTGCCGATCAGCATTTCTACCCGTTGCTTATACAAGTTGGCTCCCTCAGCGATGTTCTTTCCCGCATCTGCGGTTCCCATTCCGTAAACAACAACAGGCGTTTGCCACGACATCCCCGAATGAATGGCACTAACCTGATAAGGACGTAAAAGCTCATCCACTGTGAAGCGGTTTCTGCCTCCGCTGCGGTATGCTTCATATTCGGAACCTGTGGTGGTTACTACTGTCAATGGTTTCCCGGCTACTGCCGGAGTCTTGGAAAGGAAGGTGAATACTTCGTCCTGCCATTTTTTGAGCAATGACGGCGCAGCCATCCAATGAAAGGGAAATTGATAAATGAGGGCGGAAGCATCGGAAATGATTTTGCTCCATTCGTCAACATCAAAAGAAGCGCCTTGCTGGTCGTAAAGATTGAATACTGCTACGCCTTCAATATCATTCACTGCGTCAATCAGTGCTTTGTTTGCTTGTGATTCCTTCATGTTGGGATGCGCCAGGAGAATCACCACTTTTCTTAAATCTTTATTCATAATCAATCGGGTATTTAGGATGAAACAACTACATCTATAATATAAAGGTCTAAAAATAAGAAAAAGTTTTCGAAACTCAATATCTTAATTAAAAATAAAAGAATCTCTCTTTGCTTTTGAATTTGTATTTTTGCAGGCACGTCCGTAAGGCGTTACTTTAGATAATAAATTTATATATGATAGATTTCACCCAATTTCCTTCTCCTTGCTATATTATGGAGGAAGAACTCTTGCGAAAGAACCTGTGTCTGATAAAAAGCGTAGAAGACAGGGCAGGAGTAGAGATTATTCTCGCCTTCAAGTCATTCGCCATGTGGCGTTCATTTCCGATATTCCGCGAATACGTGGAGCATTCCACAGCAAGTTCTGTGTATGAAGCGCGTCTGGCATTGGAAGAATTTGGAAGTAAAGCCCATACTTATTCTCCTGCGTATACGGAACAGGATTTTCCGGAAATCATGCGTTGCAGCAGCCACATCACTTTTAATTCAATGGCACAGTTCCGTCGTTTCTATCCGATGACAGTGGCCGAAGGAAGCGGAATCTCCTGCGGTATCCGTGTGAATCCCGAATATTCGGAAGTAGAAACAGAACTTTATAATCCGTGCGCACCCGGTACCCGTTTCGGAATGACCGCCGACTTATTACCGGATACCTTGCCCAAAGGAATCGAAGGTTTCCATTGTCATTGTCACTGCGAATCTTCTTCTTTCGAGCTGGAACGTACTTTACAGCATCTGGAAGAGAAATTCTCCCGCTGGTTCCCGCAAATTAAATGGCTGAATCTGGGAGGCGGGCATCTGATGACCCGAAAAGATTATGATACAGAACATCTGATTAAATTATTGCAAGACCTGAAAGCACGATATCCTCATTTGCAGATCATCCTTGAACCCGGTTCTGCTTTTACATGGCAGACAGGAGTCCTGACTTCGGAAGTGGTAGATATCGTTGAGAGTCGCGGTATCAAGACGGCTATTCTGAATGTGAGTTTCACCTGCCACATGCCCGATTGTCTGGAAATGCCTTATCAGCCTGCCGTTCGTGGTGCGGAGATGGGGAATGAAGGAGAATTTATTTATCGTTTGGGAGGTAATTCTTGTTTGAGTGGTGATTATATGGGATTATGGAGTTTCGATCATGAGTTGCAGATCGGAGAACGGATTGTGTTCGAAGATATGATTCACTATACTATGGTCAAGACAAATATGTTTAACGGAATCCATCATCCCGCCATCGCTTTGTGGACAAAAGAAGGGAAAGCGGAAATATACAAGCAATTTTCTTATGAAGACTATCGGGACCGAATGAGTTGATAATCAAAACAATTGTTTGTTTGCGGAAACAAAGTGTGCAGATTCTTGTGAAAAAAAGATGCAGAATGTTTGCAGAATTACGGAAAATCCCTACCTTTGCAACCGCAAACGAAAAAATGCGGAAATAGCTCAGTTGGTAGAGCATAACCTTGCCAAGGTTAGGGTCGCGAGTTCGAGTCTCGTTTTCCGCTCATGTTTCTTTGTAATGTTGGAAATATAATCTTTGCCCAGGTGGCGGAATTGGTAGACGCGCACGTTTCAGGTGCGTGTGTCGAGAGGCATGCAGGTTCGAGTCCTGTTCTGGGCACAAAGATTTTAACTTTAAAATTCTGGAGAGGTGGCGGAATTGGTAGACGCGCTACTTTGAGGGGGTAGTGACAGTTATGTCGTGGGAGTTCGAGTCTCCTTCTCTTCACAGTCATTAAAGTTATTTGCGGAAATAGCTCAGTTGGTAGAGCATAACCTTGCCAAGGTTAGGGTCGCGAGTTCGAGTCTCGTTTTCCGCTCATGTTTCTTTGAAATGTTGGAACTGAATTTTGCCCAGGTGGCGGAAGTGGTAGACGCGCACGTTTCAGGTGCGTGTGTCGAGAGGCATGCAGGTTCGAGTCCTGTTCTGGGCACAAGAAATTCAGATTTCTGAATGGAGAAAATTTAGTTTGCGGAAATAGCTCAGTTGGTAGAGCATAACCTTGCCAAGGTTAGGGTCGCGAGTTCGAGTCTCGTTTTCCGCTCAAAGTAGTGAGGTTGTCAGTCGATAAGATTGGCGACCTCTTTTTGTAATTACGAAAGTCGATGTACTTCCCCCAAAAAGAGTGTCATCGACTCACACAGACCTATAATTAATTTAAGAACTTGTGATATGTTAACACAAATCATTAATGCGCGCATCCTTACCCCTCAGGGCTGGTTGAAGGATGGGTCCGTACTTATTCGTGATCATAAAATTCTGGAAGTGACTAACTGCGACCTGGCGGTTATCGGAGCAAAACTGATTGATGCCAAGGGCATGTATATCGTTCCGGGAGGAGTAGAAATTCATGTTCATGGCGGTGGTGGAAGAGACTTTATGGAGGGGACGGAAGACGCCTTCCGGACAGCGATTAAAGCTCACATGCAACACGGAACTACCAGTATTTTCCCCACACTTTCTTCTTCTACTATTCCTATGATCCGTGCAGCCGCAGAAACAACCGAAAAGATGATGGCAGAGCCGGACAGTCCCGTACTCGGCCTGCATCTGGAAGGACATTACTTCAATATGGAGATGGCAGGCGGACAGATTCCGGAGAATATCAAAAATCCTGATCCGGAAGAGTATATCCCTTTGCTGGAAGAAACCCATTGCATCAAACGTTGGGATGCGGCACCGGAACTTCCGGGGGCTATGCAGTTCGGAAAGTATATCACCGCAAAAGGCGTATTGGCATCTGTAGGACATACACAGGCCGAATTTGAAGATATCCAGACTGCGTATGAGGCAGGATATACGCATGCTACCCATTTCTACAATGCTATGCCCGGATTTCACAAACGGAAGGAATATAAGTATGAAGGTACGGTAGAAAGTATTTATTTGATTGATGATATGACAGTGGAAGTCGTGGCCGATGGCATTCATGTGCCTCCTACCATTCTTCGTCTGGTCTATAAGATAAAAGGAGTGGAGCGTACGTGCCTGATCACTGATGCGCTGGCTTGTGCGGCAAGTGACAGTAAGACTGCTTTTGATCCGCGTGTCATTATCGAAGACGGTGTGTGCAAACTGGCAGACCGCTCTGCATTGGCAGGAAGTGTGGCGACGATGGACCGTCTGATCCGTACGATGGTGCAGAATGCTGAAATTCCTTTGGCGGATGCTGTGAGGATGGCTTCCGAGACTCCGGCCCGTATCATGGGAGTGCTCGACCGCAAAGGTACGTTGGAACGTGGCAAGGACGCGGATATTATTGCTTTGGATAGAGATCTGAATGTAAGAGCGGTCTGGGCGATGGGACAATTGGTAGAAGGTACAAACAAGCTGTTTTAACGACTAAAAAAGAAAACGATGTTAACTCAAATAATCAACGGTAGAATACTTACTCCGCAAGGCTGGCTGAAAGACGGCTCTGTATTGATTTGTGATGGAAAAATATTAGAGGTAACCAACAGTGATCTGGCAGTTATCGGTGCAACAGTGATTGATGCGAGAGGAATGACAATCGTACCGGGATTTGTCAGTATGCATGCGCATGGTGGCGGCGGCCATGATTTTACCGAAGCAACGGAGGAGGCTTTCCGTATCGCAGCAACTGCTCATTTGAAGCATGGAGCTACCGGCATATTTCCTACTTTGTCATCTACTTCGTTTGAGAGGATATATCAGGCGGTCGATGTTTGCGAGAAGCTGATGAAGGAACCGGAGTCTCCGATTCTCGGTCTGCATATCGAAGGACCTTATCTGAATCCGAAGATGGCAGGAAGCCAGTATGACGGTTTTCTGAAAACTCCCGATGCGAATGAATATATGCCGCTGTTGGAGCATACTTCTTGCATCAAGCGCTGGGATATCAGTCCCGAATTGCATGGGGCACATGATTTTGCAAAATACACTTGTTCAAAGGGAATTATGACAGCCGTTACTCATACGGAAGCTGAATATGATGAGATTAAGGCGGCGTATGCGGTAGGATTCTCGCATGCTGCTCATTTCTATAATGCGATGCCCGGTTTTCACAAACGTCGCGAATATAAATATGAAGGTACGGTAGAAAGTGTATATTTGACAGATGGAATGACGGTAGAAGTTATTGCAGACGGTATTCATTTGCCTGCTACTATTCTGAAACTGGTTTATAAACTGAAAGGAGTTGAGAATACCTGTCTGGTGACTGATGCGTTGGCTTATGCTGCCAATGAAGGGAACGAGCCGATTGATCCGCGTTATATTATTGAGGACGGAGTATGTAAGATGGCGGATCATTCTGCATTAGCCGGTAGTTTGGCGACTATGGATGTGTTGGTTCGTACGATGGTGAAGAAAGCAAGTATTCCTTTGGAAGATGCTGTGCGTATGGCTTCCGAAACTCCTGCCCGTCTGATTGGTGTGAGCGATCGGAAAGGGGCATTGTCTAAAGGTAAAGATGCTGATATTGTGATACTTGATAAGGAATTGAATGTACGGTGTGTCTGGTCGATGGGAAAAGTTGTTCCGGGGACTGATAGATTGCTGCATAAATGATAAGTGCTATCTGTTAAATCTGAAAATAGAAAGTCCGAACCTTTAAATTGCAAAAAGCAATTGGGATTCGGACTTTTTCAGTAAGAAAAGTAGTAATGTGAGTACTCTATATTCTATTTTATCATGAAAATAGAGTCGTTTCTATAAACTCTTTCAATTGAACCTTATTCATTGTACCGAGTTTCATTATCGGTTTGCCATTCACCGGGCAAAGCAAAAGGTTGGGAATTGTCCGAATCTTGAATGCACTTTCCAGTTCCTCTTCCTGATCGACGTCTACTTTATAAATGTCCAGTCTCCCTTTATATTCTTCTGCTAATTGGTCCAATATGGGTGATAATGCCTTGCAATAACCACACCATGGAGCATGAAAATCGACTAAACAAGGTTTATTCCCTTTATATTCCCAATTATCCGGATAAGATTGATAATCAGCAACTTTCTCAACAAAGCTTTCTTTGGTTAAATCTATAATTTTCATATTTCCTGTTTTTAATGATTCATTATTTATTTCTACTTTGCAAAGATAGGGGTATGGTAGAGAAAGAGGGATAGCCATTCTTCCTGTTGTGTTTACAATTTTTCCTTTCCTTAGATATTTTCTAATCAAATTCTAATCTGAAATGAGAGCCTTATAATCGCTTTTATCCAGCCTCTACCGTTGCAGAGTTGTACTTTTGTCGGAAAACAAATTAAGGTAACAAAAAGATTGCGATGAACAGAGCATTTTTATTTTTACTATTTCTTCTATTGGCAGGAAAGATGTGTGCGCAACAGGTTGCAGGCACATTGACACTGAAAGAAGCAGAGCAGCGTTTTTTAGAGCGCAATTTATCGTTGATAGCCGAGCGGTACAATATCGACATGGCACAGGCGCAGGTATTACAAGCCAAATTGTTTGAAAATCCGGTCATTTCGCTGGAACAGAATGTCTACAACCGATTGAACGGGAAGTATTTTGATTTTGGAAAAGAAGGGGAAGCTGTTGTTGAAATAGAACAGGTGATCCATCTTGCCGGTCAGCGGAACAAGCAAGTCCGGCTGGAAAAAATCAATAAGGAAATAGCTGAATACCAGTTTGAAGAAGTAATGCGGACGCTCCGTCAGGAATTGAATGAAAAGTTTGTAGAAGTCTACTTTCTTTCTAAGTCCATTGCCATCTATGAAAAGGAAGTAAATTCCCTGCAAGTACTTTTGGGCGGAATGAAAATTCAGCAGGAAAAGGGAAACATCTCTTTAATGGAAATTTCCCGTCTGGAATCCATGCTCTTCTCCTTGAGGAAAGAGAAGAACGAACGGGAGAATGATTTACTGACTACCAGGGGAGAACTGAATTTATTACTGAACCTTCCGGAAGATACACAAGTTCAACTCTCATTAGACGAAGAAGTACTGCAACAACTGGACCTGTCGCAATTATCATTTGCAGACCTGAAAGCAATCATCAATGAACGGCCCGACCAAAAGATTGCCCGAAGCACAGTGAATGCCTCCCGTGCAAATCTGAAACTACAGAAGTCAATGGCCTTTCCCGAGTTCTCTGTGAAAGGGAATTATGACCGTGTAGGAAACTTTATCAATGACTATTTCGCGATAGGAGTAAGCCTGTCCGTACCTATCTTCAACCGTAATCAGGGAAATATCAAAGCAGCCCGCTTCAGTATCCAACAAGCGGGAGTGCAGCAGGAATATGCCGCTAATCGTGCCGATATGGAACTTTTCACCGCTTATACGTCTCTGGAGAAAGCAACTCAACTCTATCAATCCACTAATATGGACCTGGAACGTAACTTCGAGAAATTGATCACAGGAGTCAATGAGAATTTCACCAGAAAGAATATCAGCCTGCTGGAATTTATCGACTATTATGACAGCTATAAAGAAACCTGTATCCAACTATACGAGATAAAGAAAAACGTATTTCTCGCTATGGAAAACCTGAATACAGTTGTCGGACAAAATGTATTGAACTACTAATAAACCGACCAATATGAAACGATTAAAGATCACAATCCATAAATTATCAAAGACTATGAACTGGAATAAATTTCTTCCTTGTATATTGTTTGGCAGCCTTTTGGGAGCATGCTCCGGAAAAGGAGAACAACCCAAAGTAGAACCGACTACACTATGCCTGACGGACAGCCTGCTGAGAATCGTATCCGTCGATACCGTGCACGTCTGTGAAGTGGTAGATGAACTGACATTGAATGGACGGGTCACTTTCAATCAGGATCAGGTGGCAAATGTGTATCCGATGTTCGGAGGAACCGTGACGGAACTGCGTGCCGAAATAGGAGACTTTGTTCACAAAGGAGAAGTGCTGGCAGTGATCCGTAGCGGGGAAGTGGCGGATTATGAGAAACAATTGAAAGAAGCTGAACAACAACTCTTGCTGGCCCGGCGGAACATGGATGCCACACAGGATATGTACACTTCCGGCATGGCATCGGATAAAGATGTACTTCAGGCCAAGCAGGAACTGGCAACTGCGGAAGCGGAAGAAAGACGAATCAAAGAAATATTCTCCATTTATCACTTCTCCGGAAATGCTTTTTATCAGCTCAAATCTCCCGTATCAGGCTTTATTGTGGAAAAGCAGATTAGCAGGGATATGCAGCTGCGCCCCGACCAGGGGGATGCGCTGTTTACGATTTCCGGTCTGTCCGATGTATGGGTGATGGCGGATGTGTATGAAAGTGATATTAGTAAGGTTTCCGAGGGAGCTGATGTCCGTATCTCGACTTTGGCATATCCGGAAAGGACATTTACAGGTACGATCGACAAGGTCTATCATCTGCTGGACAGTGAAAGCAAGACAATGAGCGTACGCATCAAACTGAAAAACGAGGATTACCTGCTGAAGCCGGGTATGTTTACAAACGTGAGCGTAAAATGTAAAGCGGAAGATACTTCCATGCCTCGTATCGACTCCCATGCGCTGGTGTTCGAGGGAGGAAAGAATTATGTGGTCACAGTAGAGCCTGACCAGCGTCTGAAGATAAAGGAAGTAGACGTTTACAAACAGTTGAGCAAGGAATGTTATGTCCGTTCCGGTCTTTCCGAAGGAGACAGGGTACTGAATAATAATGTATTGTTAGTGTATAATGCTTTGAATGCGGATTAAAAATCAGAGAATAGTATGCATAAATTCATAGATAATATAGTAGCCTTCTCGCTGAAGAATAAGTTCTTTATATTCTTCTGTACGGTGATTGCCGTTATAGCCGGAGCCGTCTCATTCAAACATACGCCGATAGATGCCTTTCCGGATGTAACGAATACAAAAGTGACGATCATCACGCAATGGGCGGGCCGTAGTGCGGAAGAGGTGGAGAAATTTATCACGATTCCCATTGAGATAGCCATGAATCCCGTACAGAAAAAAACGGATATTCGTTCGACCACTCTTTTCGGACTTTCTGTGATCAATGTAATGTTCGAAGATCGTGTTGATGACTTTACAGCCCGTCAGCAAGTCTACAATTTGCTGAATGATGCCGATCTTCCCGAAGGCGTGACTCCCGAAGTACAGCCTTTGTACGGACCTACCGGAGAAATCTATCGCTACACCCTGCGCAGTGACAGACGTAGTGTACGCGATTTGAAAACGATTCAGGACTGGGTGATCGAACGAAATCTCCGTTCGGTATCAGGTGTAGCTGATATCGTCAGTTTCGGTGGCGAGGTGAAGACATTCGAAGTGAGCGTGAATCCTCATCAGTTGATTAATTACGGAATTACCTCTCTCGAACTTTATGACGCGATAGCCAAGAGTAATATCAATGTAGGAGGAGATGTCATCACGAAAAGTTCTCAGGCATACGTAGTCCGGGGAATCGGTTTGATAAACGATCTGGATGAATTGCGAAACATTGTAGTGAAGAACATCAACGGAACGCCGATTCTCGTAAAGAACCTGGCAGATGTTCACGAATCCTGCCTGCCCCGCCTCGGACAAGTGGGACGAATGGATGAGAACGATGTCGTTCAGGGAATTGTGGTGATGCGTAAAGGGGAGAACCCCGGTGAAGTCATTGCAAATCTGAAAGATAAGATAGAAGAATTGAATCAGAATGTACTTCCTGAAGATGTACGGATAATACCGTTCTACGACCGTGAGGACTTGGTGAACCTGGCGGTAAAAACGGTGACCCATAATCTGATTGAAGGAATATTGTTGGTTACGTTTATTGTGTTAATCTTCATGGCAGATTGGCGGACAACCGTGATTGTTGCGGTGATTATTCCATTAGCTTTGTTATTCGCATTTATTTGTTTACGCGTGATGGGGATGTCTGCCAATCTGCTTTCTATGGGGGCCATTGACTTTGGTATTATTATCGATGGGGCAGTGGTGATGGTGGAAGGTGTGTTTGTCGCTTTGGACAAGAAGGCGAAAGAGGTGGGAATGCCCGCATTCAATGTGATGTCCAAGATGGGACTGATCCGTCACACCGCCAAGGATAAGGCAAAAGCGGTATTTTTCTCCAAACTGATCATCATTACCGCTTTGATTCCTATCTTCTCTTTTCAGAAAGTGGAAGGAAAAATGTTCTCACCTTTGGCATATACATTGGGTTTTGCTTTGCTGGGTGCGCTTATTTTCACATTAACGCTGGTTCCCGTCATGTCGTCCATGTTGCTGAAAAAGAATGTACGCGAAAAGAACAATCGCTTTGTCCATTTCATCAATCAAAAGTGTACGGCTCTTTTTGATACTTTCTATGCCCATCGTAAACTGACTATCGGATTGGCAACTGTGGTTGCAGGAGTCGGTTTATGGCTTTTCTCCTTCCTTGGGACGGAGTTTCTTCCTCAACTCAACGAAGGTTCGATCTACATCCGTGCTACGCTGCCGCAAAGTATATCGCTGGATGAATCTGTAACGCTGGCAAATAAGATGAGAAAGAAACTATTGACCTTCCCCGAAGTGAGGCAGGTATTGTCTCAAACCGGACGTCCCAACGACGGAACGGATGCAACCGGATTTTATAATATTGAGTTTCATGTAGATATTTATCCGGAGAAAGACTGGGAAAGCAAGCTGACCAAACTGCAGCTTATCGACAAGATGCAGGAAGATTTATCCGTTTATCCCGGCATTGACTTTAACTTTTCGCAGCCGATTACGGATAATGTGGAAGAAGCGGCCTCCGGTGTAAAAGGCTCTATTGCGGTGAAAGTGTTCGGTAAAGACTTGTACGAATCGGAAAAACTGGCCGTTCAGATTGATAAGATATTAAATACCGTGCAGGGAATTGAGGACTTGGGAGTGATTCGCAATATCGGCCAGCCGGAACTTCGTATCGAACTGAATGAGCGTCAGTTGGCACGTTATGGAGTGGCTAAGGAGGATGTTCAGTCTATCATTGAAATGGCTATTGGCGGGAAGTCAGCTTCGCTGTTGTATGAGGACGAACGGAAATTTAATATCATGGTGAGGTATAGTGAAGAGTTCCGTCAGAATGAAGAGGAGATAGGTAAGATACTGGTTCCGGCGATGGACGGAACGATGGTACCTATTAAGGAACTGGCAGATATCACCACAATCACAGGACCATTATTGATCTTCCGTGACAACCATGCCCGTTTCTGTGCTGTCAAGTTCTCGGTGAGAGGACGGGATATGGGTACGGCAGTTGCCGAAGCGCAGAAAAAGGTAAATGCTTCCGTCCATTTACCGGCAGGATATTCTTTGAAATGGACGGGTGATTTTGAGAATCAGCAGCGTGCTTCGAAACGTCTGGCACAGGTAGTTCCTATCAGCATTGCCATTATTTTCATTATTCTGTTTATTCTCTTCTCCAATGCCAGAGATGCAGGACTGGTATTGCTGAATGTACCGTTTGCTGCCGTGGGAGGTATCGCAGCCCTTCTGATAACGGGCTTCAATTTCTCTATATCGGCGGGTATCGGTTTTATCGCTTTGTTCGGTATCTGCATACAGAATGGCGTTATTATGATTTCCGATATCAAGGCAAATCTAAAACTGGGTTCGTCCTTACAGGAGGCCACTAAAGAAGGAGTCCGTTCACGTATCCGCCCTGTGATAATGACAGCGGCTATGGCAGCTATCGGTCTGTTGCCTGCGGCTATGAGTCATGGTATCGGTTCGGAATCACAGCGTCCGTTGGCGATTGTCATTATCGGCGGATTGATAGGAGCGACTTTCTTCGCCTTGTTCATCTTCCCGCTGATTGTGGAAGTAGTGTATGAACGAATGCTATATGATAAAAACGGAAAATTATTGCAAAGACGTATCTAATTCATTTTCTATTCTTTCTATGAAAGAAACGGCATAGATTAAATTTTAATTTCGTTTTCAGTAGGTAGAAGTGAGGAAGGGACAAAAGTCGGTTGGATCAGAAGATCACCCGTACTTTTGTTCCTTTTTCTATTTCCGAAGATATTTCCAGTCTGGCGTTGTAGGCAGATACTATTTTCAGCGTCAGGCTGAGGCCGATGCCCTGACCTGCATAGTCATGTGTGTTGCTGCCTCGATAGAAAGACTGGAATATATGTTCTATTTCTTCCGGAGGAATGCCGATGCCCTGATCTTTTATTTCAAGAACGAGGTGTTGATCTTTTTGGCTGAGCGTAATGTCTACTTCCTTTTCAGAATATTTGCAGGCATTATCGATGATATTCTTTAAAGCTATTTTGAGCAGATAAGGATTGGCCTTTACAGTGGAAGCCTTACCTGTTTCTTGATGATGGAAACGGATTCGTTCGTTCATTTTTATTAAGTCATTCAGCATATCCGGCAGAGACATTGCCTCCATATTGCTTTTTATGAGCTCTTCATCCTGACGTGAAAGGAAAAGAAGATGGCGGATCAGATTGGAGATTCGCTTGCTTTCGGATGAGATTCGTTGCAGGGCTTCGATATATTCTCCGGTACTTCTTTCTTTCAGCAGACTGATTTCACATTCTCCCTGTATGGCGGTTATGGGGTTGTTCAGTTCATGCGAAGCATGGCTGACAAAGGACTTTTCAGCTTTAAAAGCACTGTCCAGACGGTCGAGCATGCTATTCAGTGTTTTGATCATGTCTTCCAGTTCATCGTTGTTTCCGGTCGTCTTTAACCGGCGGTTCAGACTGTTGGCTCGTATCCTCTTCAGCTCCTTCAGTATATGCTGCAGGGGGATAAGAATACGGCCGGAATAGATTTTCCCGACTAAATAAATCAGGATGGAACTGAATAAAACCAGAAAGATGGAGAGAAGCAAGAGGTGTTCTTTGATTTCTGCACCGTACACATTCCGGGACATGACTAGGACGATGAAATTCCCTTCATTATCGGGATAATAAAGGGCGGCTCCCAACTGGTCTTTGTATTTAAAAGAAAAAGGAATGCTGTCTTCACCGGCTATCAGGAGTGCCTGCTGATGCTGGGTCAGATATTTGTTCAGTGTGTCACGGACTTCGGAGAGACTGTCCATATTTAAAAGAATCTCATGAGCTTCGGGCAGGAGTTCGTCATATTTGCGCTGGATAATCTGGTAACTCTGTTCGTCTATTTCGTCTTTCTCCCAGTGCTTTTGTGCGGTCAGATATGCTTTTTCACGAAGGTAGGAGGCATAGAGTTTATTGATAAACTGTGTGCTGAAAAGATAGAATACGGCAATAATGATGATAGTTGTCAGTACACTGAGCAACGTATAGAAGAGAGCTATTTTAGAACCTATTTTCATACACGGATTTATTTGATGGATGTTCAGGCATTCATGATATATCCTAATCCTACTACCGTATGAATCAGTTTCTTGTCGAAGTCACGGTCTATCTTTACCCGTAGATAATTGACGTATACGTCTACGATGTTGGTATTCGTATCAAAGTTCTTGTCCCATACGTCTTTGAGCAGCGTAATGCGCGACAAGGCTACCCCTTGGTGAGTCATGAAATATTCGAGCAGACGGTATTCTTTTACGGTGAGATCGATATCCGCATCACCTCTTTTCGCCCGTCTGGTGTTACAGTCCAATACCAGATTGTCGCAAGTCAGTTGATTGGTTACAGTCTCCTTGTTTCGTCGCAGCAGCGCCTTGATACGTGCTTCCAGTTCCTGAAAACTGAAAGGCTTGACAAGATAATCGTCTGCTCCTGCATCCAGTCCTTTTACAATGTCTTCCGTAGTGCCTAAAGCCGTCAGCATAATGACCGGTGTCTGGTAACCGAACATCTGCCGATAGAGATGGCAAAGTTCGAGCCCGTTTATTTTCGGCATGATAATATCCAGGATTAAAAGATCGAAAGGTTCTTCCTGAAGGATTTTCCAACCCGTATTTCCGTCATGACAGACTGTTACCGAATGTCCGAACTCTTTCAGTCCCCGTTCGATAAAGGAGGCGATATTGACTTCATCTTCTGCTAATAGTATTTTTGCCATAAATCTACATTGTTTAGATGCAAAGATACTTTTTCTTTGCATCTGAAGAAAGAAAAACGGCATACATTTAAGTGTTTCTCCTTTCTGAACTGTATTATATATAAACAGACGATTATACTATGAAAGTAAAACATTTAGTTGGAGCTTTTCTGTGTGTGCTGGGATGCTATGCTTGTAGTAGCCCGAAAACAGAGGTCCAGTCACCGGACGGACATATCAAGATGACATTGACGGTAGACGAAAACGGCAAACCGTTTTATAATGTGTCGGTGGATGACTCCCTCTTGATAGAAAATTCAGCCATGGGCTTTACGGCGGCTAACGGCATCATTCTGGCAGAAGGTTTTCAGGTGAAGAACACGACTTTCAGCAGTGAAGACGAAACTTGGACACAGCCGTGGGGAGAAAACAAAAAGAGCCGGAATCATTATAACGAAATGGCAGTCAGCCTGACAAATGAAGATCAGGTACAACTGACACTCCGTTTCCGTGTATTTGATGATGGAATCGGTTTCCGCTATGAATACACGGTGCCGACTGTAGATTCTTTATTGATTACCGACGAACTGACTACTTTCCGTTTCCATCGTGACGGAACTTCGTGGTCGATTCCCGCCAGTGCCGAAACATATGAACTACTCTATCAACAACAACCGATTTCCGAAGTGGAAACGGCTAATACACCTTTCACATTCAAGACTGCGGATGGAGTTTACGGAAGTATACACGAAGCCGCTTTGTATGATTTTCCGGAAATGACTCTGAAGCAAATCGGCCATTATACATTGAAAGCGGAACTTGCCCCGTGGCCTGACGGCATTAAGGCGCGTAAGGGAAATCACTTCACGACCTCATGGCGCACCATACAGATCGCACCGGAAGCTGTCGGTTTGATCAACTCTTCACTCATTCTGAATCTGAATGATCCTTGCGTACTGGAAACTACGGACTGGATTCGCCCGCTGAAATATGTAGGAGTATGGTGGGGGATGCATCTCGGCGTAGAGACCTGGAAGATGGACGAACGTCACGGAGCTACTACTGCCAATGCAAAGAAATACATAGATTTTGCCGCGGCCAATCATATCGAAGCTGTCCTGTTCGAAGGTTGGAACGAAGGTTGGGAGAGTTGGGGCGGTATGCAGAGCTTTGATTTCACCAAGCCATATGCGGATTTCGATATTGATGAAATCGTACGTTATGCCAAAGAGAAAGGTGTTGAAATCATGGGACATCATGAGACCGGAGGGAATATTCCTAACTATGAACGTCAGATGGATCATGCCATGCAATGGTATACCGATCATGGTATCCACCTCCTGAAGACGGGATATGCAGGCGCATTTCCGGATGGGTATCTGCATCATAGCCAATACGGTGTCAATCACTATCAACGGGTAGTGGAAACTGCCGCCCGTCATCAAATGACTCTGGATGCACACGAACCGATCAAAGATACCGGTATCCGTCGTACATGGCCGAATATGATGACACGCGAGGGGGCAAGAGGCATGGAATGGAATGCGTGGAGTGAAGGCAATCCTCCTTCTCATCACGTGATGTTACCGTTCACCCGCCTGCTGTCCGGTCCGATGGATTATACGCCGGGAACTTTTGATATTCTGTTCTTGAAAACGAAGGATTCTCCGCGCCGACAGAAGTGGAACGATCAGGATAAAGGCAATAGCCGTGTGAATACGACGCTGGCTAAACAACTGGCTAATTGGGTAATCCTGTATTCTCCTTTGCAGATGGCTTCGGATATGATCGAGCATTATGAAGGACATCCGGCATTCCAGTTCTTCCGTGATTTTGATCCGGATTGTGATGAATCGAAAGCACTGGCAGGTGAACCGGGAGAGTTCATTGCAGTGGTACGTAAAGCAAAAGGCAATTATTTCCTGGGAGCAGCTACCAATGAAAGCCCCCGTACTTTAGAAGTAAAACTGGACTTCCTGGAACCAGGCAAGCAGTATAAAGCTGTCATCTATGCGGATGGCGAAAAGGCTGACTGGAAAACGAATCCTACCGATTATAAGATTACGGAACAGATTGTAACATCTGAAAATACGTTGAGTATACGGATGGCTCCCGGAGGCGGGCAGGCTGTTTCGTTTATAAAAAGTAATAGGTAATAGGTAATAAGTAATAGGTGAGGGTAATAAGTGAGGTTGTTAAAGTAGAGAGATTGTCGGAGGATAACAAGATAAAATTAAGTTGGTTAGGTTAGACTGAAAAAACGGTGGACAGAGTTTTGATACCTGTTCACCGTTTTTGTTTTTATTGAGTATGGTTTTGAAAGGATGTGTTATCCTTTTGCTTCTTGATACATAAAGCGTTTGATTGATTTCTTCGCAGTCTTTTCAAATTCCTCGAAATGGATTTTGACTTTGCTTATCTGAGAATAATTGGGAAGCTGCTGATTCAGTTCAACACGATTGGCTTCCATAACTTTTATGATATCGGCCTGTTGCAAGCCATGGGCAAAAGCATCGTCAAAGTCCGGATAAATCAGTGCGACCAACTTGTCGTGCTGCAAAACGATCAGTGACTCGGCAACATAAGGCATATTATTCAGTTTGCTTTCTATCTCTTCCGGATAGATATTCTGTCCGCTGGAAGTCAGAAGCAGATTCTTGCTACGACCGCGAACTGTCACATATCCTTCGTCGTCGATTGTTCCTAAATCACCCGTGTGAAGCCATCCGTTGGCATCAATAATTTGTGCCGTCGCTTCCGGATTTTTATAATATCCCAGCATCATATTCATTCCCCTGCATACGATTTCTCCGGCATGTGTTTTAGGGTCGGGCGAGTCGATGCGGACTTCCATTCGGGTGGTTGCCTTGCCGCAGGAAGCCAGTTTCAGTGTTTCCCAACGGCTGGAGCAAATAATCGGGCCACATTCGGTCATACCGTAAGCGATGGTGTAGGGAAAGCCTATCTTTTTGAGGAACGCTTCTACTTCGGCATTGAAAGGAGCACCACCGATAATGATTTCATCGAAGTTCCCACCGAAGATTTCCATAGCAGCCTGCCGCGCCAACGATTTGATTTTATCGTTTACAATGGGCACTTTAAGCAATAGTTTACCGATTTTGCTGTCCACTCTCGGAAGAATATCTTTTTTGATAATTTTCTCTACGATCAAAGGTACACAGGAGATCACTCTTGGCTTTATTTCTGCAAAAGACTGCGCAATAATCTTCGGAGACGGCATACGTGTCAGGAAGTAAATGTGCGCTCCGGCAGAGAAACCATATAAGAAATCGTATACCATGCCGAATACATGACCCATCGGAAGCATGGAAACGATGTGATCGCCCGCTTTCACAGGAAGCATCTCGAAACAGTATGCCACGTTCGACCAAATACTGCGGTAGGGGAGCATGACTCCTTTGGAATATCCGGTAGTGCCGGAGGTATAATTGATGATAGCCAGTTCTTCCGGACGGTCCTTCCGGTAACAGATATGTTCGGGGCGGAAATTCTTCGGATAACGCTGACCGTAAATAGCGTTCCGGTGTTCGAAGGCGTAAGTCAGTTTCTCGTTGCGCGATACCAATGCAGTGAAATCGGTGAGTGAAGCGATACCTTCCAGTAGCGGCATTGCGTCTTCATTCAGATTTTCCCATGCCTGATCGCCGACAAAAAGTAATTTGGCTTCGGAGTGATTGACGATATTATGAATATTATCCGCTTTGAACTCATGCAGAATAGGAACGATGACGGCTCCGTAAGTGATAGTGGCTAAGAAGGTGACTCCCCAATGGGCACTGTTCCGGCCGCAGACTGCTATTTTATCTCCTGGCTGGATACCGGCACTTTCCAATACAATGTGAAACTTGGCTATCTTGCGCGCTACATCCTTATATTGAAGCGTGATTCCTTTGTAGTCTGTCAATGCATCTTTATCCCAGTTTTTAATGATGCTCTGTTCAATATAATCAATGAACTGATGTTCTTGTTCCATTCGATTTTTGCACATTTGATTTAAAATTGCGCAAAAATAACATTTCATTAACGGAAACCGAAGTTTACAATTAAGTTTTACGGTTAATTAACGGGGGAGGAAAAGCTGACTAAAAAGTCGGTAGTATCTTAACTCTCCTCCTTCGGGAAGGAGGAGTCCCCGTAGGGGGAGGTGGTAGGTGAACACATAACTCTGTTGTTTACAATAGAATAGGAATAAACCTTATTTTACCTACCACCCCGGCTTTCAGCCACCTCTCCTTTCCGAAAGGAGGGGAATTGGAGATACTATTGACTTTTTAGTCAGTCCCTATAAACATCAGGATTCGCTGTTGGCTTCCTCGTCCTCTTTGGGCTTTTCGGAGATGAGCAGCAATTTATCGTTCACATGCAGTTTCAGCGTTCCGTTCGGTATCAGGAACTCATCCCCACGTTTCACAATCATTACCAGCGTGCCTTTGGGGAGATTCATATCTTTCAGCGTATCTGCCTCTTCCAGCATTTCCTGTGTGATAGTCATATCTTTGAGGTCTGTATCAATCTCTTCCGGAAGTTCCACTCCGAAATCATTCCCCGTCTTTTCCAGCGGTTTGGACAGATGTAACAGGCGGGCAACGAAAGAAACCGTTGTTCCCTGCACTACCAGTGAAACGATTGTGATGAAGAATACGACATTAAAGATAATATTCGATCCTTCGACTCCTGCAACCACCGGATAAGTGGCGAAGATAATGGGAACTGCTCCACGCAATCCTACCCAGGAGACGAACAGCCGCGATTTCATTGTAATCTTCCGGAACGGAAGCAAACAGAGGAACACACTTAACGGGCGACCGATCACAATCATGAAGACACCGATCAATAGTGCTACTGCTGCAACTTCCAGCATTTCATGAGGATTAACGAGAAGTCCGAGGCAGAGGAACATGATGATCTGGAACAACCAGGTAAGTCCGTCCATGAACGTATAAATGTCTTTGCGGTGCATGATCTTGTTGTTTCCTACCATAATACCTGCGATATATACGGCAAGGTAACCATTTCCTTTCAGTAAATCAGTGATAGAGAAGGTGAAGAAAACAAACGCCAGCAACAAGATAGGATACAACGCCTGATTGTCGATGTTGAGCTTGTTCAGCATACGGATAGCCAGTTTTCCGAGTACGTATCCGGCAGCCGCGCCGACTATAAACTGAATGATGAAAGAAGCGGCGATAGCCCCGACTCCCATACCTGCCGATTGGATAAACTGTATCAGGACAATGGTGAGCATGTATGCCATCGGGTCGTTACTTCCACTTTCCAGCTCCAGCATGGGGCGGAGGTTGTGTTTCAGATTCATCTTCTGCGAACGCAGGATGGCGAACACCGAAGCCGAGTCCGTAGAGGACATGGTAGATGCCAGTAGCAATGACGTGGTGATAGGCAGATAGATATTCGTCCAGCTCATTCCGGACAGCCACCAGATAAATAATCCGGTGAAAAGAGCGGTTAGTAGAACTCCGACGGTAGAAAGCACGATACCTGGACCTAAAATGGGTTTGATTTCTCTGAATTTCGTATCCATACCTCCCGAAAACAGGATGATGCTTAAAGCAACCATACCGATGAATTGCGCATCTTTTGCGTCATGAAACTGGAGTCCGAGTCCGTCACTTCCGAACAACATTCCTACTACGAGGAACAGTAATAAGGTGGGCACTCCGAAGCGATATCCTGTTTTTCCGACAACGATGCTAACGAAAAGTAAGATAGAACCAATTAGTAGGGTGTTTTCTGCTGTAAATATCATAGGCAATATATTATTAAGTTATTAAATGTGTCGTAATAGGTCTCACCGTGCGAAGTTACACATTATTTAAAACAAATAAAGAGTCTTTTTGGATGTATTTTTGTGAAAAAAGGTAGTTAAATTGTCTAAAAAGATTAATTTTGCACTCAATTAATCTACATCATACTTATGGATTCAAACAATCTTACTCCTTTACGGAAAGGAGTGGTAGGAGTACAATTCTTGTTTGTAGCTTTCGGAGCTACGGTACTCGTGCCGCTCTTAGTGGGGCTTGACCCTTCCACCGCCTTGTTCACAGCAGGCATTGGTACACTCATTTTTCATGCGGTTACCCGAGGGAAAGTGCCTATCTTTTTAGGAAGTAGTTTTGCGTTTATTGCCCCGATAATAAAAGCGACAGAACTTTACGGATTGCCGGGTACTTTATCCGGAATGGTGGGCGTCGCATTGGTTTATTTTGTAATGAGCGCGTTGGTCAAATGGCAAGGGGTGAGGGTGATTGAACGTCTGTTTCCTCCGGTGGTTATTGGGCCGGTTATTATTCTGATCGGTTTGTCACTCGCGGGGACAGGAGTAAATATGGCGAAGGAGAACTGGGTGCTGGCCTTGTTGTCGCTGGTTACGGCAGTCGTTGTCTCGATGAAAGCGAAAGGACTTTTGAAGTTGATTCCTATCTTTTGCGGTATCATTGTCGGTTATCTGGCGGCATGGCTTTTCTATGATCTGGATTTGTCCGGTGTGAGGGATGCGGCATGGATCGGGCTGCCGCAGTTCGTGTTTCCCAAGTTCTCATGGGAGCCGATACTGTTTATGATTCCGGTAGCTATTGCTCCGGTGATAGAGCATATCGGAGATGTATACGTAGTCAATACAGTTACAGGAAAAGACTTCGTGAAAGATCCCGGTCTGCATCGTACGTTGTTGGGCGATGGGCTGGCTTGCTGCTTTGCCGGATTGGTCGGCGGTCCTCCGGTGACAACTTATTCGGAGGTGACGGGTGCGATGTCATTAACGAAAATCACCAATCCGCAAGTCATCCGGATTGCTGCCATATCCGCTATCTTATTCTCCGTTGTCGGTAAAATCAGTGCGTTGCTGAAATCCATTCCGAGTGCGGTATTGGGGGGAATTATGCTTTTGCTGTTCGGAACCATCGCTTGTGCCGGAATAGGTAATCTGGTAAATAACTGTATTGATCTGAGCCGTACAAGAAACATCATCATTGTCTCTCTGACATTGACTGTCGGCATTGGCGGAGCTGTTCTCACGTGGGGAGACTTTTCATTATCCGGCATCGGACTGGCCGCTTTGGTCGGAGTACTTCTTAATTTGATATTACCGAAGGACGATTGACTCTGTTCTTGAAATGGTCAGGACTGTGTCAAGGTTAATAGTAACTAAACTAGGACCGACTTTTAATCAGCCCCAGTTTAGTTACTATTGACACCCCTCCTTTTTATATTTAATAGTTAAGGCTTAGCATGTATATACGTCTTGTGTTTATGACAAGAACTTCATAATATCTTCGTCTGCGGTACTGATGCCACCGATTCCGAATTGTTCGATCAATACGTTTTTTACGTTTGGTGAAAGGAAGGCCGGAAGAGTAGGTCCCAGATGAATATTCTTCACTCCCAGTGCCAGCAATGCCAGCAATACGATCACCGCTTTCTGTTCGTACCATGCGATGTTATATACGATAGGAAGTTTGTTGACGTCGTCCAATCCGAATACTTCTTTCAGTTTCAGTGCGATGACAGCCAGTGAGTAACTGTCGTTACATTGCCCTGCATCCAATACGCGGGGAATGCCGTTAATGTCCCCTAAAGCCAGTTTGTTGTATCTGTATTTAGCGCAACCGGCAGTCAGTATGACTGTATCTTTCGGAAGTTTCTCGGCAAATTCGGTATAATATTCACGACTTTTCATACGTCCGTCACATCCTGCCATAACGAAGAACTTGCGGATCGCTCCGCTTTTCACGGCTTCTACTACCTTATCCGCCAAAGCCACTACCTGTGCATGGGCAAAACCTCCGATCAACGTTCCGCTTTCGATGGCCGTCGGCGGTTGACATTGCTTGGCATGTGCAATCAGTGCGGAGAAATCTTTCGGTTTTCCGTCTTTGCGTTCGGGGATGTAGTGTGCTCCCTCCAGTCCGCAGGCTCCGGTGATGTAGATACGGTCTTTGTAAGAAGCGTTGGCACGCGGAGGAACGATGCAGTTACTGGTAAACAGGATCGGTCCGTTGAAACTTTCAAACTCTTCTTTCTGTTTCCACCAGGCATTTCCGTAGTTTCCTGCCAGATGCTTGTATTTTTTCAGTTGGGGGTAATAATGTGCGGGGAGCATTTCACTGTGAGTGTAAATGTCTATACCTGTTCCTTCGGTCTGTTCCAGCAATTCTTCGAGGTCTTTCAGATCATGGCCGCTGATAAGGATACCGGGATTATTGCGGACACCTAGATTCACTTCCGATATTTCCGGATTTCCGTAGCTGTTTGTATTGGCGGCATCCAGTTGTGCCATGGCGGAAACTCCGTGCTTGCCTGTTGCCAAAGTAAGCTGAACCAATTCTTCCATCGTAATATCATTGCGGGTGAGCTCGGCCAGTGCACTTTGCATAAAGGCGAAGATTTCCGGCGACTGGTATCCAAGGTTATGCGCATGCTCAACGTAAGCCGCCATACCTTTCAGTCCGTAGTGTACCAGTTCTTTCAGCGAACGGATATCTTCGTCGGGTGTGCGAAGTACTCCTACTGTCCTGGCTTTCTCTTCAAACTCATCTTCATTCCCATCCCAAAGACATTCGTCGGGAGCATTTGCAATGGTTACTTTGCTGGCGAGTTCGTTTTTCAGTTGTAGTCCTTCTTTTATTTTTCTGATGATGGCCGCTTTGTCAAAATTGGCGTTAGTGATGGTGACGAACAGGGCATCGTAGATAAATTTGTCTGCTTCTTCGGAAGGATGTCCTTCCCGGCGCAGATGTTCGTTGTACACGGCGATTCCTCGTACTACAAAGAGCAGCAGGTCTTGCAGGTTAGCCACTTCGGATGTTTTTCCGCATACTCCTTTTAAGGTACAGCCTGTACCCATTGCGGTCTCTTGACATTGATAACAGAACATACTCATAACTTTTACGTTTTAATTAGTCTTATTTGATTATGAACGCAAAAGTAGGGGGAAAGTTTGAGGTAAGTTTGTAACCAATGTTACATTGGGCGAAAAAAATCGGATGCTATGAGCTAAATTAAATTAGCTATAATCATATTCCGATTAGCTATAATGAAAAAAAGATTAGCTATAATGAAACCGGAGTGAACTCTTGGTCATTGAATCAGCCGGATCAGCCATTCTTTCTGTAAGATAGTAATCTGTTTCCGGTCGGCTATGATCATACCGTCTTCCTGCATGTGCGACAGTTCACGTGCCAGAGAAGGACGGGAGACACCGAAGTAATCGCTCAGTTCCTGTTGCGAGCGGTCGAGGGTGATCTGTAGCTGTTGCTGCTGTTTGTATAACCGTAGCAGATAAGATGCTATCTTTTGCCGGATAGTCTTGAAGGACATAAAGAAAAGCTTATCCGATAGGGTACGGGCATAATTGGCGGATAGATTCATATAATTCTCCAGAAACTGCTCGTTCCTACGAAAAAGTTCCAGTACGCTGGCTTTGGGGATTTCGATTACTTCCGTCGGTTCGTTGGCGGTCACTTCTACCGGAAAGCGATTCTCTTCTCCGAAAAGGAAAAGAGGGGCAAGGGCCCTTGGTGCGGCAATGTCTTCTACTTTGATGAGTCTTCCGGAATAGTCAATCATTTCGCCACGGACACTTCCTTTGGTCAGTATCACGAGACGGTTGCACACATCTCCCTGTCGTGCCAGTATTTCTCCTTTTCTATAAGAACGGGTGTGGAAACTGATCTCTTCCAGATTGGCGGATAACTTCTCCGGAGTAATCCCCCGGAATAATGGGTTATTGGTGAGTGCAGGTGTCATAGGCTGGTCTGTTATTTGAATTTTAATATGAATTTCGTTTCCTTGTTGTCCGGTAACAGCGTGAGGCTTCCACCCGAAAGCCGCATGATCTGACGCGAAATACTTAGTCCGATTCCGCTGCCTCCTTCTTTGGTAGTGAAGAAAGGGATAAAAATGTGCTCCACTATTTCCGGTGGAATGACGGGACCGTTATTCTTAATCTCAATCAGCACTTCTTCCGTTTCGTTGCAATAAACCTGAATGTCGATTTGTCCGTCCGGCTGATCACCGATTGCCTGAATCGCATTTTTCAGAAGATTTATGACTACTTGCGAAATCAGATTTTCATCTGCATGCAGGATCAGGTCGGCAGGATCGATCTTTGTATGGAACGTGATGTGGTCACAAGGATTCTGATGGCGGGCAAGTTCCACCATTCGTTCGATGAATGCTTTCAAGTAAAACAATGAAGGTTCCGGAGTCGGTATCCGTGTGAATTTGCGGTAGGATTCTACGAAAGCAAGCAGCCCTTTTCCCGTGGCACTGATGGTTTGCAGTCCGTGGCTGATCTCTTCGTCTTTGTCCTCCACCATCGAGAGAAGCGTATCGCTGAGCGAAGTGATGGGAGTCACGGAGTTCATGATCTCATGAGTCAGTACTCGGGTCAGGCGAATCCATGAATCTATCTCCTTTTCGTCCAGCTCAATATTAATATCATTCAGTGCAAGGATGCGCAGATGTTCTTTGTGTACATTGATTTCTGACACGCGAATAGACAGATTGACCGTTCCCCGTTCATTGTGAAACACCACTTGCAGCTTATCTCCGGAACAACAACTTTCTATCTTCTCCATCAGTGTAGCATCTACTTTACTCAACTGGCGGACATGGGTAAATACATTCAGTCCCAAAAGCCGGAGTGCTTCTTTATTTTTCTGATAGACCGCTCCGTTATCATTGAGCACCAGCAGTCCCGTGCTGACAAAGTCAAGAATCAGTTCGTAGTACTTTTCCTGTTGGGCAGTCTCCGCTTTTACATTATATAAAATGTGGCCCACCCGATTGAGTGCCCGATTGATCTGTTTACTCTCGGGAGTACCGGACTCTTCGGGGAAACGGAAGGCACTGTCATTATTCTCCAACGCATCGATCATGAAGAGCACCTGCTTGATGTGCAGGCGATAAAGCCGGACTTGCCAGATGATACTTAAGATCAGCAGACAGGCACTGACGCTGAACCAGACATAAGACTGATGCACGCCCAAACAGATAGTCGCCAGACAGCAAATGACCGTCAGTGATACCCTGAACCAATATTGGTTGGCTACTTGTTGTAGAATCCGGTTCATAATCCGAATTTTTTCATCTTGTTATAGAGAGTCTGTCGGGTAATTCCCAGTTGCGCAGCTACTGCCGAAAGATTTCCTGCACAGGCATCCAGCGCTTTCCGTATCATTTGTACTTCCATCTCTTCCAAGGTGGAAATATTCTTCTCGGAAGTTTCTGTCTTTCGGGAGGATAACTGGAACAATTCCGCAGGGATTTGCACCCCGTCGTTAATGATGACCACCTTTTCGATTGCGTGCTCCAATTCGCGGATATTGCCGTACCAGGGATGCGCGGTAAGCTTTTCCTTCGCTGCCGGACTGAATTTCATCAGTTCCTTATCATATTGCTTGCAGAAGCGGATGATAAATCTTTCGGCAAGAGGGACAATATCTTCTTTCCGTTCCCTCAAAGGAGGGATTTCTATATGAATGGTGTTGATACGGTAGAGTAAGTCTTCCCGAAACTCTTCCCGGTCTACCATTTCCTGCAAATTCCGGTTGGTGGCACATATCAGACGGATGTCAATAGGAATCGGAGTGTTACTTCCCACTCGCACGATACTTCTTCGTTGGATAGCCGTCAATAGTTTGGCTTGCAGGTGATAGGGGAGGTTTCCTATTTCATCCAGAAACAATGTGCTGTGATCGGCAGCCTCAAACTTTCCTGTCCGGTCGGTATGCGCATCGGTAAAAGAGCCTTTCACATGCCCGAAGAGTTCGCTTTCAAATAAAGATTCGGTGATTGCTCCCATGTCCACAGCAATCATTTCCTGTTGCCTGCGGTTGGAAAGAGCGTGAATTTCACGGGCAAGCATTTCTTTTCCTGTTCCGTTCTCACCGGTAATCAGGATATTGGCGTCTGTGGTGGCTACCTTCTCGATCAGCATTCGGAGTTGTTGCATAGACTTGCTTTCTCCCCAATAGAGTGCTGGAGTGTTGACCGGTTCCTTTTTGTTTCCTGTCTTACGTCCTTGCTGTACGGATGAGGCGGCAGCCTGTAGTGTTTCTACCAGTTTCTGATTGTTCCAGGGCTTGACGATAAAGTCCGAAGCACCTTCTTTGATTCCCCGGATAGCGAGATCAATATCCGCATAAGCAGTAAAAAGTACGACAGGAAGCTCCCGTCGTACTTTCTTTATTTCGTGCAGCCAGAACAATCCTTCATTGCCGGTATTGATGCCCGAAGTGAAATTCATATCTAGTAGTACCACTTCCGGCGTTTCCTCTCGTATCGCAGTGGTCAGTGTGACCGGTGACGACAGTGTGACGACTTTCGAAAAGTAGTTTTTTAAAAGGATTTGTACCGCTGTCAGCACCCCTTTATTATCGTCTACAATGATGATGGTTCCTGATTTACTCATGTCCGAATTGGTTTGTACGCTACAAACTTACGAAAAAGTAATTCATAATTCAAAATTCGGATTTGAATTTATAGCCATTGGAACTTTAATCCGAATGATAAACTCAGATAATCACGGGGACGGAGGTAGCTATTTGTTACACCACTGATCAGATAAAGATCGCATGTACTTATCTCGTAGAAGAAAGTCACGGACTTTGCCAGAAATCGGCGGTTAGGGTCAATATCATAGGTCAGCCGTTGTCCCATGAAAACATGGATACGCACCTTGCTTGAAAAACCATAGTATCCTTTCGGATAACGTTCCGGTTCGCTGACCCAGAACTGATTGCCGAATACGGTATTCAGATATAGTCCGCAGGAAAGCGGCTCGGTAGAGAATCCTTTCCCCAGGTTGATGCTCCAGGGCATATAGTTCTGTTTCAGTGTCATGGTCACTTTTGCCTTCTTGGACGAATACTTCGGGATAAATCCGAGCAACAGGTCAGTTTCCCACTGATTTCGTTTTCCGTAATCCCATCCGGTGCCGAAGGAGAGTAATCCCATATTTCCGGCATATTGTATTTTAGAGTGGGTCGGAATGATGCGTTCCCAGTTTTTGCGGAAGCGATGTACACGTCTGTCGTAGCCGGTGCGAAGAACCGGTTCGGCAATATAAGGAAGTACTGTGTCTGCTTTGACTATTGTGAATGCAGAATCACCCTCATGAAAGGCTATGATAGAATCTGCCTTAATTGCCAGTTTCAGCGAGTCGGGTTTATAGTTCCTGATAATTGTATCTGGCTTGCAAGTAGCCGAAAGCAGGCTGGGGAAGAGTAGAAGCATAGTCAGTACTCCTGCGCGGATCATATATTTAGTATTCAACCAGTTCATATTCGTATTTTTCCGGGGTTATAGTAAATACCAGATAACTGCGACTTTTCATGCAGTCGCTGACAATATAATGCACATCGTCATCAAAAAGGATTCTGTCATCGAATCCGTGATTATGGGCGGCCGTGCAGAACTGTAGTCCCGGATATTGGGTGATGTAGTACTGGAACGGCTTCGCCACATTATCATTGAACACATCTGCAAAAGGATGTGCATGCATGCTGACTACGGTTTTTTCAAACTCATCTGCCCTGTCCGTCAGTTCCTGTTCCATAAAACCGAAATTGGGAATAGGCTCCGAATAATCATATTCCAGCGCATTGGTATTAAGGCAGACGAATTTCACATTGCCCGCAATGAATGAGAAGTTGGTAGGTCCGAAAACAGCCTGATAAGTTTCTGCTCCGGTACCCAGACAGTCATGATTCCCGATAAGGACGACATAAGGCACTTTCAGTCCGTTCATGATGTCCCGCTGCCAAAGAAACTCTTTGGTCAGCCCGAAGTCACTCATATCTCCTCCGTGAATGACGAAATCGATATCATCTCTCTTATTGACCTCTTTTACAAAGTCTTCTGTCTCATCATACCATCGCTGCGAATCGCCCATCGTGATAAAACGGATGGTTTTCTTTCCTTTGCACTTAGCTTCTATTTGTTCAATGTTATGAGCATTTACGTCTGTCTCTCCACTGATACGTACATCGTAGGGGTGGTAGTCTATCAGATCGCATCCGGCCAGAAGCAGGCAGACCAGGAGAGTGTATAAATTCTTGTTTACCATAAATAGAATAATTTATTTAATTGAAAACTTGATGCGAAGATAGAGTTTTCAGTTGAGATATGGGCGATTGCTTGGGCGAAATAAGAAAAATGGAACAATAAATAGGCATTAATGCATACTTTCCACTGAGAAAAGAAATACGATTGTCTTTGTCTAATAATTAGACGCATGTGTCTAATTATTAGACAGTAGATGATAGGACAGATAACTATAAATGATTGAGAATGAGTATTCTCACTATTGTGGCACGTTATCTGCACTGCATCATAAAAAAAACAGGAATATATTATATAATCATGAGACAAATCTATTATGTCATTCGAACTTTGCTGCGGGGGCGTAGTTCCAATGTTGTCAAGGTCATTTCTTTAGGGCTTGGGCTGACAATGAGTATTTTATTATTTGCCCGCGTGGCTTTTGAGCAGAGCTTTGATAAATGCTTTAAGGATTATGAAAACTTATATCAAGTCTTTTCCATCTTTACGATGAATGGCGAACAACTCGAACCGCAGGATCAAAATTGCGGACCGGTAGCGGGAGCAATTCTTGAAAACTTTCCCAAAGAAGTGGAGGCGGCTACCAGTTACTGCCTTTGGGTGAATGATCCTCTCTATCATGGTAGTGTCCGTTTTGAAGTCAGAAAGCTGGCGGCAGATTCCCTCTTTTTCCAGACGATGGGAATCGAGGTCTTAAGCGGAACTCCGGTGAAAGATTTAGCCCAAAAAGATGTAGTTTACCTGAGTGACCGTTTGGCACGAAAGATGTTCGACACAGAGAATCCGATAGGCAAGGTTATCTCATACAGTAAGGAGATAGAACTTACGGTAAAAGGCACCTATGCTGATATACCGGAGAATGCGACGGTAAGGCCTGAAGCGGTGATTTCTCTGCCGTCGATATGGAGCCGCAAATGGGGAAATTACTCATGGAGAGGCGGCGACAGCTGGCTGGCGTTCATCCGTTTTCGTCCCGGAGCCGATAAGTCGGTAGTGAATGCCCGGATAGACGCAATGATACAGAAGTATCGTCCTGCGGAAGATCAAAAAGTGGTTGGATATACCGCTTTTGTAAAGCCCATCCGTGATGTATACCGTGACAATAAAGATGTAAGGCGGATGCGGAACATCATGACTATTCTGGGTATTACTATTCTTTTCATCGCTTCATTGAATTATGTGTTGATTTCTGTTTCATCACTTTCCTATCGGGCGAAAGCGGTCGGTGTGCATAAATGCAATGGGGCAGGAAACATGACCATATTGAGTATGTTTCTTTGGGAAACAGCGATTATCATTCTGTTTGCCCTGATCCTGATGGGATTGATCTTATTGAATTTTCAGGATTTCTTTGAAGATACGGCAGCTGTCAAGTTAAGCGCTTTGTTCAGCTTGGATCGTATTTGGGTACCTTTATTAACGGTGGCTGTACTTTTCGTTGTGGGTGGGGTATTGCCGGGACGACTGTTTGCAAGGATACCCGTTACTCAGGTATTCCGCCGATACACGGAAGGTAAAAAGGGCTGGAAACGACCGTTGCTGTTTATCCAGTTTGCCGGTGTAGCATTTATTTGCGGACTGATGTATGTGGTGATGATGCAATATTATTATATCTTGAATAAAGATTTGGGTTATAATCCAAAGCGTGTAGTGGTGGCCAATGCCAGCTTCGGTGAGGAAGAAAAAGGAAATTATGCCTTGAATGTTTTCCGGAATATGCCTTATGTGGAATCCGTGTCCAGTGCCACTTATCATCCTGTCTACGGATATAGTGGAACGATTATTAATGATGAAAGCGGACAGTCACTATTTTCATCCCGTTATTGCAGTGTTCCGGATGATTATCCGAAGATGATGGGGATGGTTCTGAAGGAGGGACGTATGCCCCGTGGTGACGATGAGACAGTCGTCAATGAGACTTTTGCCGAGTGGATGCATTGGGGAAACAATATACTGAATCGTACGGTTTATAATTCGGGATACGTATGTAAGGTAGTGGGCGTGATGAAAGATTATCGCATCGGAAGTTTTACCAGCCCGCAACAACCGTTGCTGCTTATGCACACCAAGAGGTTTGGTGATTGTATCCATGTCCGGTTGAAAGAACCTTTTGCCGAGAATCTTCTCAAACTGAATAAGGAGATGGAGAGTGCATTTCCTGATAAGACTATCGAATTTCGGTCGATGCAACGGATGATCAAAGAGAATTATAACTCTGTTCGTGTTTTCAGTAATGCTACGATGCTGGCGGCAATAACAATGTTTTTTGTGATGTTGATGGGATTGATAGGCTACACTACGGATGAGGTCCGCCGTCGTTCCAAGGAGATAGCCATACGCAAGGTGAATGGTTCTGAAGCAACCGGAATCTTGGAACTGCTGGTGAAAGATGTGCTTTATGTAGCTGTTGTTGCAGTTTTAATCGGAGTGGTAGCAGCATGGTACGTCAATGGTATGTGGATGGATTTGTTTGCCGAACATGTTCCGCTCAGTTGGGCTGCCTATCTTCTGATAGCAATTGCAAATCTGGCAGTCATTGTGGCATGCGTACTTTGGAAATCATGGAAGATTGCCAATGAAAACCCGGTCAATAGTATAAAGAGCGAATAAAGAAGAAATAAAAAGTATAACAACATAATAAATGAACAAGATGATACAGATTGAAAACATTAGTAAAGTATTCCGTACTACCGAAGTAGAGACAGTCGCACTAAATCACGTGAACCTTGAAGTAAAGGAAGGAGAGTTTGTTGCCATTATGGGACCTTCGGGCTGTGGCAAGTCCACCTTACTGAATATTCTTGGTTTATTGGATAACCCAACCGAAGGTTCTTACCGATTACTGGGAGAAGAAGTTGCCGGACTGAAAGAAAAGGAACGTACCGGCGTCCGCAAAGGCAAACTGGGCTTTGTATTTCAGAGTTTTAACCTGATAGACGAACTGAATGTCTTTGAGAATGTAGAACTTCCGCTGACCTATCTTGGTATCAAATCTTCCGAACGCCGCCGCATGGTAGAAGACATCCTGAAAAGGATGAATATCAGCCACCGTGCCAAACACTTCCCGCAACAACTTTCCGGCGGTCAGCAACAACGTGTGGCAATTGCCCGTGCGGTAGTGACTAATCCAAAGCTTATCCTTGCCGATGAGCCTACCGGTAATCTGGATTCCAAGAATGGCGCGGAAGTAATGAACCTGCTGACAGAACTGAACAAGGAGGGAACCACCATTATCATGGTAACGCACTCACAGCACGATGCGAGTTTCGCACATCGTACCGTACATCTGTTTGACGGTAGTGTAGTGGCAAGTGTAACGGCATAAACCGGAACGACAATGAGACAAATCTATTATAGCATCCGAACCTTACTGCGCGAACGCGGCACAAATATCATCAGGATAATTTCTCTTTCGCTGGGACTTACTATTGGTATTTTACTCTTTTCGCAGATTGCGTTTGAATTGAGTTATGAACATTGTTATCCGGAACCGGAACGACTGGCTATTGCACGTTGCCTGACCACTAACCTTAGCACGGGGGAGACAATGGGAGACGACGGCAACAATTATGATTACACACTTTTTGATGTGGTTGCATCTACTTTGGCGCAGGATATGCCCGAAGAAATAGAGTTTGCCAGTTGTGTCCTCACCGGACAAGGGATGAGTATATATTACGAAGACAAATTATTATCGGACGTTAACTATATATACGCTGATACTTGTTTCTTCCAGACTTTTGGTATCCCTGTCTTAAAAGGGAACCCGAAAGATATGATCATGCCGGGAAGTGTGTTTGTGTCAGAGCATTTTGCCCGTGAAACGTTTGGAGATGCGGACCCTATCGGTAAAATTCTTAAAGCAGACAGGCAAAATGATTTTACTATTCGTGGTGTATACAAGGATATGCCGGAGAATACGGTGCTCACTCACGACTTTGTTGTCTCCGTCCATCGGGATGGAGGATATCAGGGAGGATATGGCTGGAAGGGAAATGATGTCTTTTACACGTTTCTTCGCCTGCGTAATGCTGCGGATATTGACAAGGTGAATGACAACATCCAACGGGTAATCGAGAAATACACTCCTGCCCAGTATGATGACTGGAAAATGAATTTCAGTGTCATCCCATTGGTGAAGTATCATTTGATATCTTCCGATGTGCAGAAGCGTTTGATCATATATGGCTTTCTGGGATTCGCTATCTTCTTTGTGGCCATCATGAATTATATGCTGATATCTATTGCCACCCTAAGCCGTCGTGCCAAAGGAGTAGGAGTACATAAATGCAGTGGTGCCAGTTCCGGAAATATCTTCGGCATGTTTTTGGCAGAAACAGGAATCCTTGTTATCTTTTCCGTACTTCTTAGTCTTCTGCTGATAGTCAACGCACATGAAATAATCGAAGATTTGCTTTCTGTCCGTCTATCCTCACTTTTTGCGTGGGAGACACTATGGGTGCCTTTGCTTACGATTGTGATACTTTTCCTTTTGGCAGGTGGCATACCGGGACGGCTGTTTTCGCGTATACCAGTCACGCAGGTGTTCCGTCGTTACTCTGATGGTAAAACGGGTTGGAAACGTTCGTTGTTGTTTATACAGTTCACAGGTGTCTCCTTTGTTTTGGGGCTGTTGCTGGTAACGCTCCTGCAATACAACCATCTGATGAGCCGCGATATGGGAATAAACGTTCCGGGACTGGTTCAGGCAGGAACCTGGTTGCCGAAAGAAACGGTAGAGCATGTCACCGATGAACTGCGTCGCCAGCCTACGGTAGAGGGAGTGGCTGTTGCCACAAGCGGAGTAATCGGACAGTACTGGACACGCGGACTGATGAGTAATGACGGTAAAAGAATCGCTACACTTAACTTTAATTATTGCAGTTATAACTATCCCGAAGTAATGGGAATAAAGATTATCGAAGGCAGCACTCTTAAGAAACAGGACGATTTATTGGTGAATGAAGAGTTGGTACGTCTGATGAAATGGACAGATGGGGCGGTAGGAAAGAAACTGAATGATATACAGGGTACGATTGTCGGTGTCTTCCGGGATGTCCGCAACTATAGCTTCTTTTCAACTCAGGCACCTATTGTCTTGATAGGATCGGAGAATGCCAATCATGTATTTGATGTCCGTCTGAAAGAGCCGTATGATGAAAATCTGAAACGTCTGAACGAGTTTGCCGATAAGACATTTCCGAATGTAGCCTTGCATTTCAGTTCTGTAGACGGTATGATAAAGGATATATACAAGAGTGTATATCGTTTCCGTAATTCAGTCTGGATCACTTCAAGCTTTATTCTGCTGATTGTAATAATGGGATTGATCGGATATGTGAATGATGAAACGCAACGTCGAAGCAAAGAAATAGCCATCCGGAAAGTGAATGGAGCCGAAGCCTCTCATATTTTGCGTCTGTTGATACGCGAGATTCTGTATGTCTCCGCTTCCTCCATATTGATTGGTACCATTGTTTCCTATTTCGTTGGAAAGGCATGGCTTGACCAGTTTGCCGAACAGATTTATATGAACCCGTTATTGTTTGTGGGTACGGCGCTGTTTGTCTTATTGCTGATCGTAGTTTGCGTTGTGTTGAAAGCGTGGCACATCGCCAATGAGAATCCGGTGAAAAGTATAAAGAGCGAATAAGAATATTATTATCTTTTAGGCACGGATTAACGCGGCTTTTATGAGATGCATTCATTGCAGAAGTCATCTTAATCCGTGTATTCGTGCCTAAATATTTTTCATACTGATATATCTTTTGACATAGCGTTCTTTTTGCTTTATTCCGCCACTTTATCCGCTATCGGATGTTCTTTCGATACTTTCTTTATATAAATCATCAGACTGATAACTGCCGTAATAAATGCTAAAGAGTCCGATACCGGCAGACTGATCCATATTCCCTTCAGTCCCCACCAATGTGGGAATAACAACAGGCAAGGCAGCAAATAAAGCAACTGCCGCGTCAACGAAAGGAAAATACTTATTTTTACTTTGCCTATACTTTGGAAGAAGTTACCGATTACAATCTGTGCTCCTACAAACGGGAACATAAGTACAGTCAACCGAAGACCGTCCACCGCAAGTCCGATTAACTCATCACTATCCGTGAAGACTGCCGATACTGCATGAGGGAAAAACTCGCAAATCAGAAAGCCACTGCTTGTAATCACTACACCGGAAATAATTCCCAGCTTTAGCGTCTGTTTCACCCGGTCTATCTTCTGTGCTCCGAAGTTGTAGCCTACAATCGGCTGCATGCCCATCGTCAGTCCCAATACGATCATGACATAAAGCGTCAGCAATCGGTTGATGATTCCGTAAGCACCGATAGCCATGTCGCCTCCATGTTCCTGCAAACTATTATTAATCACGATAACGATGGCACAAGCACAGACATTCATCAGGAAAGGAGACATGCCGATAGCGAAAATATTCTCTACAATCCTTCCTTTCATTTTCCAGACCTTTCCCTCAAAATGCACCGTACTGTCTTTCTTGCAGAAGTGGTTCACCACCCATACCATTCCGATCAGCTGTGAGATAACCGTTGCTGTAGCCGCTCCCCGCATTCCCCATTCAAAGTGAAAGATAAAGATAGGAGCGAGGATGATATTTGCTACTACCGTTACCATAGAAGTAAGCATCGCTTTCTTCGGATATCCGGTGGCACGCATCACATTATTCAGGCCGATCATCGTGTATGTGATGGGAGTTCCCAATAAAATCACCTGCATAAAACTCCGTGCATAAGGCAGTGTGTCGGGACTGGCACCAAAGAAAGTCAGTATATCATCAAGAAAGATAAAAGACAGGATACCGAAAAAGAAAGAATTTGTGATACAGAGCATCAGCGTATGTGACAGAATCTCCGTAGCCCCTTTCATATCTTTCTGTCCCAGGCGAATAGAAGCGATGGTAGAACCACCCGCCGAAACGAGTGTACAGAAAGCAACGACCAGATTCATCAGAGGAAAGCTCACCGCCAGTCCGGCAATAGCCATCGCACCCACACCGTGACCGATGAAGATGCTGTCGATGATATTATAGATAGACGTGATTGTCATCCCGATGATAGCGGGAATGGAGTATTGCAACAGTAGCTTACCGATGCTTTCTTTTCCTAATATGTGCGGATCGTTTTTGCTCATGCGCTCGTATGGATTGTTGGATGAAAACGAATGTTACGTTTTTTTAAGTGGGGCAAAGGTACGAATTATTTGCTTGATTCGATGATTATTCGGAACTTTGCACAATTCAATACACAAGGTTTAACGTTTTAGGTAAAAAGAAAGATTACGTATGGATACAACAAAGACAATTGCGGCACTGTTCGATTTTGATGGTGTCATCATGGATACGGAAACACAGTACACTGTTTTCTGGGATGAACAGGGACGTAAATATCTGAATGAAGAAGACTTCGGCCGTCGTATCAAGGGACAGACGCTGACCCAGATTTACGAGAAATATTTCTCGGACCTCCCCGAAGCTCAACAAGAGATTACGGCCGGACTCAATATTTATGAGAAAAGCATGTCCTACGAGTACATCCCCGGTGTAGAAGCTTTTATTGCCGATCTTCGTAAACACGGAGCAAAAATAGCCGTTGTAACCAGCTCCAACGAAGAGAAGATGCAAAACGTCTATAACGCCCATCCCGAATTTAAAGGAATGGTAGACCGCATCCTGACCGGAGAAATGTTTGCCCGTTCCAAACCCGCTCCCGACTGTTTCCTGCTCGGTATGGAAATATTCGGTGCTACTCCCGAAAACTCGTACGTGTTCGAAGACTCCTTCCACGGTCTGCAAGCCGGAATGACTTCCGGTGCCACTGTTATCGGTCTTGCCACTACCAATACAAGAGAGGCCATCACCGGGAAAGCACATTATATAATAGATGACTTTTCGGAAATGACCTTTGAACACTTATTGGCCTTGCACCGTTAGTTCTTTCTTATTATCTTCTTAATTTGTCTTTTTGGCCGCCTTCTCATTAACTTGGGGAGGTGTTTGAAAGGATTTTTTCTTTTTCTTTCTCACTTATGAAAGAAATGTTATAACTTTGCCGCAATTTTTGATGGCGTTGACGCCTTATTTAATTTCTAGTTTTAATTTAAAATTTAAGAAACATGGCTGGTTATATATCAGATGACACAAGAAAGGTGACTACTCATCGCCTGGTTGAAATGAAGCAAAGAGGCGAAAGAATATCTATGCTTACTTCTTATGATTACACAATGGCACAGATCGTAGATGGTGCGGGAATGGACGTAATTTTGGTAGGCGACTCCGCTTCGAACGTGATGGCGGGTAATGTGACTACATTGCCTATTACTCTCGATCAGATGATTTATCACGCTAAATCAGTAGTACGTGGCGTAAAACGCGCTATGGTCGTAGTAGACATGCCTTTCGGTTCCTATCAAGGTAACGAAATGGAAGGTCTTGCTTCTGCCATCCGCATTATGAAGGAAAGCCATGCCGATGCTTTGAAACTGGAAGGCGGAGAAGAAATCATCGATACGGTGAAGCGTATCATCAGTGCGGGTATTCCGGTGATGGGACACTTGGGACTGATGCCTCAGTCTATTAATAAATACGGTACTTACACGGTACGTGCCAAAGATGACAACGAAGCTGAAAAGCTGATTCGTGATGCTCATCTTCTCGAAGAGGCAGGCTGCTTTGCCATCGTACTCGAAAAGATACCGGCTACTCTTGCAGAACGTGTGGCTTCCGAACTGACGATACCTATTATAGGTATTGGTGCCGGTGGTCATGTTGACGGACAAGTATTGGTCATTCAGGATATGCTTGGAATGAACAACGGATTCCGTCCGCGCTTCTTACGTCGTTATGCAGACCTGTATACGGTGATGACTGACGCTATCAGCCGTTACGTATCCGACGTGAAGAATTGCGACTTCCCTAACGAGAAGGAACAATATTAAAACAGTATATGGCAGTTAAATTGTGGACAGTTCATTTTATGCGGATATGCGTAGCTAATTTGCTGTTGTTTATCTCCTTGTATATCTTGTTTCCGGTACTTTCCGTTGAGATGGCAGACCGTCTCGGAGTACCGGTGGCACAGACAGGAGTGATCTTTCTTTTTTTCACTTTAGGAATGTTCCTTATCGGTCCGTTCCATGCTTATCTCGTAGATGCTTATAAGCGTAAGTACGTATGTATGTTCTCTTTTGCCACGATGGTGGCAGCAACGGCAGGATACGCCTTTGTGACGAACATCACGGAACTTATCTTGTTGAGCACCGTACAGGGACTGGCTTTCGGAATCGCTACCACCGCAGGAATCACATTAGCCATTGACATAACGAACGCCACACTTCGTAGTGCCGGAAATGTCAGCTTCTCCTGGATGGCACGTTTGGGGATGATTATAGGTATTGTTCTGGGCGTCTGGCTCTATCAGAGTTATTCCTTTAAGAATCTGTTGTCCGTGTCGGTGATTACCGGAGCAGCGGGTGTTTTGATGGTATCCGGAGTATATGTGCCTTTTCGTGCACCGATCGTGACCAAGCTTTATTCCTTCGACCGCTTTTTGTTGTTGCGGGGATGGGTGCCTGCCATCAATATGATTCTGATTACCTTCGTTCCGGGGTTGTTGATTCCGCTTGTACACCGTTTCCTTAACGATTCCGTATTGGGAAGCAGTGGAATCCCTATACCGTTCTTTGTCGGTACAGGCATCGGATATCTTGCCTCCCTGTTGCTGGCGCGTCTGTTTATTCTGAAAGAAAAAACTCTGCGGCTGGTGCTCGTCGGCATCATACTGGAGATTGTAGCCATCACTCTGCTGGCCTCCGGTTTCCCGGTAGGCGTACCTTCCATACTCTTGGGTTTGGGACTGGGGTTGGTGATGCCGGAATTTCTGGTCATGTTCGTGAAACTGTCACATCATTGTCAGCGGGGTACGGCAAATACCACTCATCTGTTGGCCAGCGAAGTCGGATTCGCATCCGGAATAGCTGTTGCGTGTTACTTCGATTTGGAAGCGGATAAGATGCTCTATACAGGACAGGTGATAGCTGTGATTGCTTTGATTTTCTTTATACTGGTTACATATCCATATTATAAGAGAAAGAAAGTGAGATAAATCGTTTCGCACTATTTCCGTGACATGATTGTCTATCATAAATAAAAAGACTGGCGTTATCCTGACGGAGATAATGCCAGTCTTTTTATTAAAGACCTGTCAACAGATTTGCTGTTAGCATAGAGTGCTTAGTTTCTGCTTACCTGTTTAACTCCCTTCACTGTCCGCAGCTTTTTGATCAGCGCTTCCAGTCGTCCGGTATCACCCACCATGACCGTAAGCGTTCCGGAGAATAGTCCGTCGTTGGAATTGATTCCGATGGAACGCAGACTGATTCCATTCTCTTTGGAAATGATGGAAGTAATATTGGTAACAATGCCGATATCATCATGACCTACTACGCGCAGCGTAATCGGATACTGCGTACCGACTGACTTGCCAGCCCAACGCGCTTTAACAATCCGGTATCCGAACCGTTCGCGCATCTGATTGGCATTCGGACAGTCTGCCCGGTGAATCTTGATACCTCCGCTCACGGTTACAAATCCGAATACATCATCCCCATAGATCGGGTTACAGCATTTGGCCAGTTTAAATTCCAGTCCTTTCAGATTCTGATCAATGACCAGTACATCCTCTTTTGAACTAGGTTCTTCCTGAGTTGCCTGCAAATTATATCCTTCGGCACTGCGATACACAATCTCATCGTGCGTGTCATTGTCCCGTCTCTGCTGTTCAAGGTATTTGTCCAGAATGTCGTTGACATCCAATGTCTCGTCAGCAATCTTCTGATAAAACTCTGTCACATTCTTAAAGCCCAGCCGCTTGATCAGGCGCATCATGGTGGCTTCGTCATACTCCATCTTCCGGTTCTTGAACTTCCGTTCCAGTGTCTCTTTGGCGAAATCGTGCTGGCGTGCTACCATCTCTTTGAGTGCCTGCCGTATCTTGGTGCGGGCTTTGGAAGTCGTCACGATGTTGAGCCAGTCCTGTTTGGGAGTCTGGGTATTCGACGTCATGATTTCTACCTGATCACCGCTGTTCAGTTTCTGTTTGAGCTGTACATTTTTGCCGTTTACTTTCGCACCGATACACTTGCATCCCAGTTTGCTATGGATGTGGAATGCGAAATCGAGCACAGTAGCTCCTTTGGCAAGTTTGAATAAGTCTCCTTTAGGCGTGAATACAAATACCTCATCCTCGTAGAGGTCCATTTTGAACTGATCCATCACTTTCAGTGAGTCGTTATCCGCATTTTCAAGCGCTTCACGTACCGAAGTCAGCCATTCGTCCAGTCCTGTTTCCCCTTTGATACCTTTGTATCTCCAGTGTGCGGCGAGTCCCCGTTCAGCGATCTCGTCCATCCGGCGGGTACGGATCTGTACTTCCACCCATCTTCCTTCCGGGCCCATCACGGTAATGTGCAACGATTCATAACCGTTGCTCTTTGGAATCGAGAGCCAGTCCCGCAGACGTTTCGGGTTCGGCTGATACATATCCGTTACGATAGAATAGACCTGCCAGCATTCCTGCTTTTCTTTGGCCGGGTCCGGTTCGGAATCCAGAATGATACGGATAGCGAACAAGTCATAGATACCTTCAAACGGAGTCTTCTGCTTCTGAATCTTATTCCAGATGGAATGGATGGATTTGGTACGTCCCTTGATGTCGAACTTCAGTCCGGCTTCCTTTACCTTCTTCTGGATAGGATCGATGAAAGAAGCGATATACTTGTCGCGGGATGCTTTCGTCTCGTTGAGCTTCTCCTTTATAAAGTAGTAGGTTTCCCGCTGCGTATATTTCAGCGACAAGTCTTCCAATTCCGATTTCAGCTTGTAAAGTCCCAGTTTGTGGGCCAGCGGAGCATATAGGTAAGCAGCTTCGTTCGCTACTTTCACCCGGTCTTCCTCGTTGCCTGTATCCTTGATTTGGCGCATGATGTTCACACGGTCTGCGATCATAATCAGGATGACGCGCATATCTTCGGCAAAAGAGAGCAGGAGATTGCGGAAATTCTCCGATTCTATCGCCGGACTTTTGGAGTACAGTTCGTTTGTTTTCACCAGTCCTTTGATGATACTGCCTACATCTTCGCCATATTCGGCATTCACTTCTTCGATAGACAGGATATGTGCCTTCACTATTTCATGAAGCATGATGCCGACCAGACACGAACCTTTCATGCCGATTTCTTCGGCTACGATAACTGCCGTTTGTAAATCTCTGATGACGGGATTCATCCCGAAGTTATTGCGTTGCAGCCCGTTACACTGGGCGGCTTTGATAAGATGTTTCTTTAATTTTTGGCAATCCCTCCAGAAAATCGTATCTCCGGCAGATTGCAACAGATGCCTGTAGAGTGAAAAAAGCTCCTTCTTTTCCTCCGATGTAAAAAAGTCGTCCATATTCAATCTTGTTAATTCGACGTAAAATTACTTTTTTTCCCGGTTATTCGGCAAGAAGTAAATAACATTTTGTATTTTTGGGCATCAATTAATAAAAATAGATATTATGATAACGACACAGGACAAAGAGTTGCTTGCCAAGAAAGGCATCACGGAGGCGCAGATAGCAGAACAGCTGGCTTGCTTCCAGACGGGTTTTCCTTATTTGAAACTGGACGCTGCCGCTTCCATAGAAAAAGGCATATTGGCTCCTGACGCAGAAGATCAGAAAGCATATCTGGCTGCATGGGATGCTTATAAGAATACGGATAAAATCATCGTGAAGTTTGTTCCTGCTTCGGGCGCTGCCAGTCGTATGTTCAAGAATCTGTTCGAGTTTCTGTCCGCAGAGTATGACAAACCTACTACAAAGTTTGAGCAGGCATTCTTCGACGGAATCAAGGATTTTGCTTTCTATGACGACTTGAATGTAGCTTGTCAGCGTACAGCCGGAAAAGATATTCCGGGGCTGATGGAAGAAGGTAATTACAAAGCCGTAGTAGCTGCCCTTCTCGAAACTGCCGGACTCAACTACGGAGCACTTCCGAAAGGTCTGCTCAAATTCCATAAATATCCCGAAGGTTCACGTACTCCACTGGAAGAACATCTTGCCGAAGGCGCTATGTATGCAGCCGGAAAAAGTGGTAAAGTCAACGTACACTTCACTGTCTCTACCGAACATCGAGAACTCTTCAAGAAACTGGTGGAAGAGAAAGCCGAAGCATTCGGCAAACGTTACGGAGTAGACTATTACATCACCTTCTCCGAACAGAAACCAAATACCGACACCATCGCTGCCGATATGGACAACCAGCCGTTCCGAGACAATGGTAAACTCCTGTTCCGTCCGGGTGGGCACGGTGCACTGATCGAGAACCTGAACGATCTCGACGCTGATATTATCTTCATTAAGAATATCGACAACGTAGTACCCGATAAACTGAAAGCCGACACCGTTACTTATAAAAAACTGATTGCCGGCGTACTCGTGTCCTTGCAGAAAAAGGCATTCGAATACCTCGAACTGCTCGACAGCGGAAAGTATACGCACGAGCAAATCATGGAAATTCTCCAATTCCTGCAAAAACAACTTTTCTGCAAGAATCCCGAAACGAAGAACCTCGAAGATGCCGAACTGGTGATCTACCTGAAGAACAAATTGAACCGTCCGATGCGTGTATGCGGTATGGTGAAGAATGTAGGTGAGCCGGGTGGCGGTCCGTTCCTTGCTTATAACAGTGACGGAACTATCTCACTGCAAATCCTCGAAAGCTCTCAGATCGACATGAACGATCCTGCCAAAAAGGAAATGTTCGAAAAGGGTACGCACTTCAATCCGGTAGACTTGGTTTGTGCCGTACGCGATTATAAAGGTCACAAGTTCGACCTGGTGAAATATGTAGATAAGGCGACCGGCTTCATTTCTTATAAATCAAAGAACGGAAAAGACCTGAAAGCGCTTGAACTTCCCGGCTTATGGAATGGTGCGATGAGCGACTGGAACACAGTATTCGTAGAAGTTCCTCTTACCACTTTCAATCCGGTGAAAACGGTGAACGATCTGTTGCGTGAACAGCATCAGTAGGATTTAAAACAAGATTGGGTCCAGTCTGTCATTCTTCCTCCTCCGCGGTCGTCCGAATGGCAGATACAGACAAATGTCTCTCCCAATCATTATAATTACTAATTAAGTAAAAGCAAAATCTGAGAGGCTGACTAAAAAGTCAGTACTATCTTAAATCTCCTCCTTCCCGAAGGAGGAGATTTAAGATACTGCCGACTTTTAGTCAGCCCTAGTGTAGATACAACCGACTTTTTAGTCACTACTTATAATAAAAAGAGTATTTAGGATGAATCAGATAGAAAAGATCATTGACATTGCAACATGGAACAGAAAAGAGCATTTTGAACATTTCAGCGCATTCGATGATCCCTTTTTCGGAGTGACAGTTCATGTAGACTGTACCCGTTCTTATCAGGAGGCTAAAGACAAAGGCGTCTCCTTTTCTCTTTTACTATTACATCGTATCATCACTGCCGCAAGCAAAGTCGAGGAATTCCGTTACCGCATCGAGGGCGACAAGGTAGTCTGCTATGACAGTCTTCTTCCCGAAGCGACAGTAGGGCGTGCCGATCATACTTTTTCTTTTGCCGCCTTTGAGTACGATCCCGATGAGCTCACTTTTATCCGTAAGGCGAAAACCGAAATGGAGCGGCTGCAAGCCACCACCGGACTGAACAAAGGAGGAACTTTCCATCCCAACGCCATTCACTATTCGGCTGTCCCATGGCTGGCCTTTACAGATATGAAACACCCTTCGAACATGCGTTCGGGCGATAGCGTCCCCAAAATATCCACCGGAAAATACTTTCGGGAAGGAGAGAAGCTGATGCTCCCCATTTCCGTCACTTGTCATCACGGACTGATGGATGGTTATCATGTTGCCAAGTTTATTGAGACCCTTGATTTATGAAACCGTCAGGATCTGGAGACTAACAATGACGGCACTATGAGAAACAAGACCCTGAGATGGAAAACCATCGCTCTTTGTTCCATCATGTTTTGCCTGCCGAAGACTCCTTTGGCAGGGCAGGAGTCTTTTGGTTTTATCCATCGTTTGGGAATGGAAGCCCGTCCGCAATATGTATTTCCTACCAACCCCTTCCTGCAAGGAGAGAACGAACGCTGGAAACCGATTCAGACATCGTTTGCTGCCCACTTGAAATACTCGTTCAAGTTTCGCCCCAATACTTGTGCCGACCGTATTTACGGTGGAGCTTATCAGGGTATCGGCGTATCCCTTACCACCTTTGGCGATAAAAAACAGTTGGGCGATCCTTTCTCATTCTATGTGTTTCAGGGAGCACGAATTGTCCGTTTCTCTCCCCGTGCCTCGCTCAATTATGAGTGGAATTTCGGTTTGTCCGCCGGATGGAAGCCATACGACAATTATTATAATTCCTATAATGGTGCGGTCGGTTCACGGATGAATGCTTATATCAATGCCGGAGTTTACATAAACTGGGCGTTTTCCCGTTACTTCGATCTGATTGTCGGAGGCGATTTCACGCACTTCTCCAATGGTAACACTAAATTCCCGAATGCCGGAATCAATACTGCCGGAGCCAAGATCGGACTCGTCTACAATTTCAATCGTACGGAAGAAGACCTCTCGAAATCACTCTATCAGCCTGTCACCACCCGTTTTCCCCGGCATATCAGTTATGATGTCGTGCTGTTCGGGTCATGGCGTCGAAAGGGAGTGTGGGTAGGAGAGAAGCAGATCGCATCTCCCAATGCGTATCCCGTTGCCGGATTCAATTTTGCCCCGATGTATAATCTGGGTTATAAGTTTCGCGTGGGAGCTTCACTGGACGGTGTCTATGATGGCAGTGCCAATGTATATAGGGAAGATGTAATTGTAGAATATGGGAGCAGCAGTTCTAAACGTGAGTTCCTGAAACCGGGCATTCAGCATCAGCTGGCCTTGGGACTTTCGGGACGTGCGGAATATGTGATGCCTTATTTTACCATCGGCGTCGGTATGGGAGCCAACGTGCTCAGCCGTGGCGATATGAGAGGCTTCTACCAGATTCTTGCATTGAAAATAGCCGTTACCCGCAGTTCCTTTCTTCACATCGGATACAATTTGCAGAACTTCCAGACGCCCAACTATCTGATGCTCGGACTCGGTTTCCGTTTCCACAATAAATATCCTAAGGTACGTCATTAATAAAAAGAAATATACTAATTTTGCATCACTAACATAAAACACTCAAAATAATGAAGAAAATATTGTTACTCGGTTCCGGAGAGTTAGGAAAAGAGTTTGTGATCTCTGCACAGCGCAAGGGGCAACACGTCATTGCTTGTGATTCTTATGCCGGAGCACCTGCTATGCAAGTTGCCGATGAATTTGAAGTCTTCGACATGCTGGACGGTGAAGCATTGGAACGCGTTGTAGAAAAACATCATCCGGACATCATCGTTCCGGAGATAGAAGCCATCCGCACAGAGCGTCTCTATGACTTTGAAAAAGAAGGAATTCAGGTAGTGCCCAGTGCCCGTGCCGTCAACTTCACGATGAACCGTAAGGCGATCCGTGACCTTGCCGCCAAAGAACTCGGCTTGAAAACAGCCAACTATTTTTATGCCAAGACACTGGACGAATTGAAGGAAGCAGCCGCCAAAATCGGTTTCCCTTGTGTCGTCAAACCGTTGATGTCTTCTTCCGGCAAAGGACAGTCTCTCGTCAAGAGTGCCGACGAGCTTGAACATGCCTGGGAATATGGATGCAGTGGCAGCCGTGGCGATATCCGCGAACTGATCATCGAAGAATTCATCAAGTTCGACAGTGAAATCACCCTGCTCACCGTTACACAGAAAAACGGACCTACGCTGTTCTGTCCTCCTATCGGACACGTACAGAAAGGCGGTGACTACCGTGAGAGTTTCCAGCCTGCACACATCGACCCTGCACACTTGAAAGAAGCCGAAGAAATGGCGGAAAAAGTAACCCGTGCCTTGACTGGTGCCGGACTTTGGGGAGTGGAATTCTTCCTGAGCCATGAAAACGGAGTCTACTTCTCCGAGCTTTCTCCCCGTCCGCACGATACGGGCATGGTGACATTGGCAGGAACGCAGAATCTGAATGAGTTCGAACTTCACCTGCGTGCCGTACTCGGTCTGCCCATCCCCGGCATCAAGCAGGAGCGGATCGGTGCAAGTGCCGTTATCCTTTCTCCGATAGCGAGTCAGGAACGTCCTCAATATCGTGGCATGGAAGAAGTGACGAAAGAAGAAGACACTTATCTGCGCATCTTCGGCAAGCCGTTTACCCGCGTCAACCGTCGCATGGGAGTCGTACTTTGCTATGCACCGCTGAACTTCGATCTGGATGCGTTGCGTGATAAAGCGAAACGAATCGCCGAGAAAGTAGAGGTATACTAAATAAAAAGAATGAGAGTGAGTCAAAAGCAAAAGGATAGTGAATATTGCTTTTGATTCTCTCTCATCATCTCCTCTTATATAACTAATAATGAAAAACATGAAAAAGACTAAACTATTGGCAGCTACTGCTATGCTATTACTGACTTCCTGTTCACCTAAAGTGGTCACTAACATTGTAAGAACCTATCCGGGTATTATTCCGGCAGATTCGGTCTATGTCATCGGTTTGGGAGAAAAAGTGCCCAATACAGCCGAGACTATCGGGCGTGTATCAGTAGTGGATCGGGGTACTTCTACGAATTGCCGTTATGATCAGGTATTACATCTTGCACAAGAGGCTACAGGAAAGATTGGTGGCAATGGACTCGCCATCACTAATCACCAGAAACCTTCTTTTTGGGGAAGTTCCTGTCATCAGATTTCCGGACTGATGCTGCGGTTGTCGGATAAAAGTGTGGATACACTGAAAACAAATCCTGTACAAGACGTAATAGATCTCGACCTGGTTATTGCTAAAGACTATGCAGAAAGCAGAAAAGCGCCTGCCAACACGTTTGAAGCGAGCTTCGGATATGGATGGGTGATCAGCAAGATTTATGATATCAACGGTAGGGCGTTAGATTCGAAAGGAGGAGTTGAATGGAAGCTCGCTTACGAACATGTCTGGAACGGTGGGATGGGAATCGGACTTCAATATGCTGGTTTCAAGAAGTCATTCTCCGGTGGCGACATGATGTTCTCCTATATAGCTCCGGAGTGGGTAAGCCGTACAAAATTTGACAGATGGATCTTAAAATCAGGCGTTGGTGTCGGCGTTTTCCTTTATCATGATCCTTTCTACAATGCTGCCGGATTCGGCCTTCATGCCACATTAGGATTTGAGTACATGCTTTCATCTAATTGGGGACTCAGCTTGACTCTGAACGGGATCGGTGGAAGTATGCCCAAACAGGACTGGATGCTGCTGAAAGAAGACGAACGTTGTGGAATCACCCGCTTTAACCTGCTGGGTGGGCTGCGCTACTACTTCTGATGATAACTCCTTCTTTCTAGGAAGAATATCAACGTTTATACTGTACTTAGATTTATAAATAAAGAGAGAGGACAGAAGTCTGAACCTGCATCCTCTCTCTCACGTTTATGACATTGTTATTTCTCTGATCTTACAGACTCATCGCATTACCGCCTACAATACCCAGCACTGCCGAAGCCACCGCGATGACTACTTTCAAAATGGTATCCCAAAGGGATCTCTTGACTGCCATAACTCTACACACCTCCTTTCCGACTCTTTATATGATTGATTACTAAGTGAATCATTACCGAATGATCGATTACTCCCGATAACTTTCCTCCTTTACCTCAAAGCACGGGCACGCCTTGATCCACTCCTCCGGCTCAATCTCTCCATTACCGTTGCGATCCGGCGACAAGTCGCGATGACCGCACACCCGGCAACCGGGGAATCTCTCTTGCAACTGATGCACCAGCAGCC
>NZ_QTLF01000039.1:0-43059 GCF_003434395.1 Bacteroides sp. AM23-12 | reverse complement strand
TTTTGTTGTGATATTTAATACTGCAAATGTAAATGTGTCAAAAGTCAATAGTCACCCCATTTTAGTTACTATTGGCTTGACACACACTCTTTTAGTTTGTATTGGATATTATAAATGGATGAAACCAGCTAATATCCCGGATTCTGCTCCAGTTTTGTATTCATTACCCGTATCTTTTCCGGAATCGGGAATACGGTGGTATATCCATTGTTCTCATCGGGAAGTTGCGGACGACTGCTGTATGCTCTCGTGAACGCTCCGAAGCGAATCAGATCCTGCCGTCGCCAACCTTCCCAAGCCAGTTCGAGCTGTCGTTCGGCAAGGATATTTTCTAATGTAGCCGTTCGGGAGGAAGCGTTGACACGCCCGCGTACTTCGTTCAGTTCGGCATCTCCGTCTTCCCCATTACGAATCTTTGCTTCGCTCTTCATCAACAGGACATCTGCATAACGGAACAGTACAATGTCGTTTTCCATCAGTTTACCGTCCTTGGTAGCCGTTTCGTCTACTTCGTACTTTTTCATGCGTGCTCCTGCCGTCTGCTCATAGGGAGTATTCGAGATATCCAGTTCGACTTTCCACGGCAAATATTCGAGAACGGTTCCATCGTCCAGACGGACTATATTTCCTTTTAAATCATATACGACTCCGGCAAAATAGCAGATATCGAAACGCGGGTCCTGTTGCGCTGTTTCATAGCCGAAGGTTTCCAGAACTTCGATAGTAGCGCTCGGTCCGTTTTCACCGCTCAGTCCGTAGGCTTTGGCGTGATTGTAATGGCGGGAACGGAAAAGGTATTGCATCTGGTTGGTGTACAAGGTCTTGTTCATCGGGATGGTGAAGATATTCTCAACAGACGGTTCATTGAATACGGCAAAGTTGGTTTTGTAATCCGGTTCCAGACGATAGCCCATTTCTTGCAGTTGGTCACAGTAAGCGATAACCGTCTGCCAGGCATTGAGGCGGTTGCCGTCTACTTCGAAAAAGAGATTCTTTCCGTCGGGACGCTGGCCGTCCGTCCAGTCGTTGTCGGTATAGACTTCGGCATTCAAGGCAAGTTTTGCCAAGAGGAAAACAACTACAGGACGGGTGATTCGTCCGTAATACGGACCGGACTGGTTGCTGTGGACTTCAGCCAGCAAAGGGGCGGATTCTTGCAGTTCTTTGAATACAAAGTCGAATATCGTTTTCCGTTCACTCTGCACTACGTCTTTCATCGACGGGGATGAGGTAAGTACAAGCGGGACACGTCCGAACAGATCCATCAGATAATAGTAATACATCGCCCGCATGGCGCGTACTTCGGCACGATAGGCGGGAAGTTCGGCGTCTGCGTGGGTAGCACTGAATTTGTCTATTCGTTCGAGGGATTTGTTGGACAGCATCACCACTTTATAAAGATATTCCCAAGTGGCTTGGATGGCATCGTTTTCTATTCCCCATTGGTGCAGGAACAGACCTTGCCAAAAGCCGCCGTCGTACCAATCGCCGCCACGGGTGGGGATAATGGCTTCGTCGGTGGTGAAGGTGTTCAGGTCATAGACTCCCCTACCCGTCCCCTGCAATCCCTGACTGTCGCTATAACCGCCGATGTAGGTGTAAAGTGAGGCTACGGCATTCAGATATACATCCGAGATATTGTTGTAGACTTCATCTTCCGGCAGTTTGTCTCTGGGACTCTCTTCCAGAAACTTGTCGCACGAGAAGAAGGTAATGCACACAATAAGAAAGACAACTGTTTTTTTCAGGTTCATTTTCCCCTCAAGCAGATTCCCCCCAAGCAGAGTTGCTTTTCCATCATATAGAGATTTACTCTCTAAATACCATCCTTGCTGCTGCAAATATCGCTTTATCTTTTTCATTATCGTTTTCCTCCTCCGTTAAAAGTTAATACTCAATCCCAACGTGTAAGTCCGCGCTAACGGATATCCGCGTTTATCGTCCAGCCCCAAAGTGGAGTTGACCGTCGAGCTGTTGATCATGGGCGAAAGACCTGAATAGCCGGAAATCGTCGCAAGGTTGTTGACTGTAAATGCCAGTCGCAGGGAGCGAACATATTTCTTTAGTTTCTGCACCTTTTCTATCGGTACGTTCCAGCCGAGTGTCACGTAGTCGAAATTGACATACGCTCCGTTTTCCAGCCAGTAGTCGGTGGCGGTCTGGTCTTTGATATTGCGTGCGGGAGCTTCCTGCATCACATTGTAGTCGGGGAATATATTCATGTTCATATAGGTCAGGGAGGTTCCGTTGTATATTTTGTGTCCGAAGGCGCCGTTGATCTGTACTGAAATATCGAAACGCTTGTAGCGGAAACTGAGGTTCGATCCGAGAATCGTTTTTGGTACGGCTTGCCCGGCTACATAGCGGTCTTCGCCATCTTCGAGGCTGACGCCGCCGCCATTGAGATCGGCTATGTCATAGGTGTAGCCGCCGTTTCCATCGGAAACGAGTCCGTTGGCACGTGGCAGGTAGAAGACACCCAGCGGCTGGCCTACTACTTGGTAAACGATGTGGTTATAACCTCCGTGAAAGCCGGCTCCGTCGAGGCTGGCAAGACTCTTGTATTCGGGGGCGGAAATCAGTTCGCCATTGTACATACCGCTCAGAGAAAGCAACTTGTTCTGCTGGAAGGTGATGTTGGCATTGATGTTCAGTTCCATGTCCTGCGTCTTCAACGGGGTGATGCCGATGGCTATCTCCAGACCGCTGTTGCGCATGGAGCCGATATTCGCCAGCAGGGTGTTGTAGGTAAAGGGCGGCACGCTTACGTTGTAGAGGTAGAGCATATCCGTCGTTTTGGAGTTGTAATAATTGGCGGAGAGCAGCAGGCGGTTGCCGAACATGGCAAGGTCAATACCTGTATTGAAGGTATGTTTCACTTCCCATTTCAAGTCGGGATTCGTGTTTCGCAAGTCTCCCAATGACACGGCTGCCGAGTTTCCTACGGGAATCACTCCGTTCGGTTTGACAAGGCTCAGCGTGGTGTAGGAGTCGATACCGCTCTGATTGCCAGCCAAACCGTAACCTATACGGAACTTCAGATTATCAATCACGGGGAGGCGTTTCATGAACTTTTCCTCACTGATCACCCATGCAGCGGAGACGGAGGGAAAGAATCCCCATTTGTGATTGGCTCCGAATTTGGAGGAGGCATCGGTACGGGCGGTCATTGTCAGACTGTAGCGGTCGGCATAGGTGTAGTTGAAGCGTCCCATGAAGGAGGCCAGATGCGGTTGCTCGTAGTACGAGTTGGTTCCCTCCCACGGACGGAGAGCACCGGCTTGCAGGTTGTGGTAGCCGAATTTATCTGTATTGAAGTTGGTGACTGTGGTATAGAATCCGGTGTATGTCTCCTTCTGGAGTTCCGCCAGTGCCAGCGCGTCGAAGTAATGCTTCTTCCAGCCTTTCTTGTAGGTCAGCATCATGTTACCCAGGAGGGATTCCATCTTTTTCGTGCCTTTGTATGCCTGTCCGTGCGCCCAGACGGAGGTGGGCAGGTATTGGGAATTTTCGACTATGTTATAGGTATAAGCACCGAAGAGAACCAGTTTCAGTTCGTCCATCAAATTGAAAGTCAGACGAGCGTGAGTACTGATATGCGAGGTGGCGTCATGATCCTGTACTTCCATCCATGCCAACGGATTCGTGATCTGACTGGCGGTAGTGATTCCGTCCCATGAACCGGAATCGGGGTCTTTGTGATTGGGGTATGTGGGATTGAAAGTGGCGGCAGAATAGAAGGTTTTCTGAAGGTCTACCAGATTGTGATTCTTCTGGATAGAACCGAACATGCCCAGTTCGCAGTTCAGAAAACCGTCGAACATCCTTTGGGTCATGTTCATATTAGAGGTGAAGTTCTTCATGTCCTCGTTCAGTATGACTCCCTGACGGTCCATGAAACCGAGGGAGACACGGTAGCTGGATTCATTCGAGCCTCCATAAAAGGCGATGTGGTGGTTCTGTTGCAATCCTGTCTGTTCTATCTCTTTCTGGAAGTCGGTGTTGTTTCCTTTGTCCAGTATGGAGATGCCACGTTCAGATGCGACCCAGCGGAAGTCATCTGCTGACAGCATTTTCAGATTCTTATAGACGGTGGATATACCGAAGATGCCGTTATAACTCACTTGCGTTTTACCGCTCATGCCCTTCTTGGTGGTGATTTCGATGACACCGGAGGCGCCTCGTGATCCGTACTGTGCCGTTTCGGAAGCGTCTTTCAGGATGGTGAAGCTCTCTATGTCTGTAGGATAAATGGAGGTAAGCATACTCAAATCGCCGAAGACTCCATCGACGATAATCAGCGGGTCGTTTCCGCTGGTCAATGAGGTGGTTCCTCGCAGGCGGACTGCATCTAAGGCGGCGGGACCGTTTGTCCCACGCTGGATGGTCAGACCCGGTACTCGTCCGCGTATGGCTTCCAGCGGATTCGTGATCTGGTCTTTATTCATCTGTGTCTCCGTGATTTTCTCCACTGATCCGGATATGGTTTTTAAACTTCCGGTGGCATATCCTACCGTTATCAGAGAGTCTATCGGAGTGATCGTTTTTCTCTGGGCAAAGGCACTTCCACTGGAAGTGATCAGAAAGAAAAGGCTCCAAATAGTAAGTCTGTAGTGTTGTTTCATAATTATCATTTTTTAAGGGATAATACAAATATAACAAAAAAAGCGGGCATCTGGTTGTCCGGATACCCGCTTTTCTTTGATATGGGATATAAAAATTATATTGTCAACGTAGATGAATACAACAAACCGCTTGATTGGGGAAAATCAAGCGGTCGGCTATATCTGACTGACTATATCTTGGGGGATATACTGTGGTCAATCAGATTGAAACGGGCTATCGTTTATTCTCAGGTTTATTCTTAGAACCGGATTACGATTTAGCACCTTTTTCCTGTCCGTAACCGTATCCGTAGCCATAGCGTTTGCCATATCCATAGTACTTGCCATATTTACCGTAGCCGTAGTAGTAGCCATACTTCCTGCGTTTCAGGTCTACGCCATTGATTACAGTACACAGGTTAGGCAGTTTCTTTTCTTCGGCAAGTTCGTTGATCAATGTATACTCTACTTTATGAGTATAGTCGGCACGGCATACGTAGACGGACAAGTCCGCTACACGACCGATCAACAAGGTATCGGTAACCATACCTACCGGTGCGGTATCCAGAACCACATAGTCAAAGCTCTTCTTCAATATCTCTATTGCCTTGTCCAGACCATCACGCGCTAACAGCTCGGTCGGATTAGGAGGAACCGTTCCACCGGGAAGTATATACAGATTCTGATTAATATCCGAAGGTTGTACCAGACTCATCAAATCTGTTTCCGGGTTTGCAAGGTATAAGGTAATCCCCTTCTCTTTCGTCGAAAGACGGAAGACTTTATTCAATCCCGGTTTGCGGATATCAAGCCCTACGATTACTACTTTCTTTCCTAATAAAGAGAGACTGATGGCTAAATTGGCGGAGATAAATGATTTTCCTTCTCCACTGACGGTAGAAGTCACAAGAATCACTTTCTTGTCATTCTGAAGCATGAACTGAAGGTTGGTACGGATGTTTCGGAAGGTCTCGCTCATCAGGTTGTTCTGATTCTCAAAGACGGCAATAGAACCGTCTTTTTCGTTCTTCTCGTCGGTTAATGGGATATCACCGACGATAGGAATAGTTGTCAGTTTCTCGACATCTGCACGACCTTCGAGTTTGAACTTGGTCAGGCCGATCAGGTAGATGATGCCTACGGGGATGCCAATGCCTAATACTAAAGCGATCAGATAAATCATTCTACGCTTAGGAGAAACAGGGATATCATCAGCGATAGCTTCATCAATGATTTTTGCATTGTTTGCAGTAGCTGCCAATGCTATGGCGTTCTCCTCACGCTTTTGTAAAAGCATCAAATACAGTCCGGCTTTGATTTCCTGTTGACGGGCAATACTTACAAACTGACGTTCTTGTCCGGGAGCATCACTAATACGACGAGAAAAACGGCTTGCTTCACGTTCAAGATCAGCTTTTGTAATTAATAAACCTTTCAATGATCCGTCAAGGGTCGCCTGCACATTCGACTTCATGGCACGGATGCTTGTATCCAGATTGATAATCGTAGGATTATTTTCTGTAGAAGTACGTAATAAGCGCTTCCGTTCAACTAACATTTCATTATATCGTTCAATCGTTGCAACCAATCCTGGATCTTGCAAGCCTATATTACCCGGAAGAACTTCGTATTCATTTCCTCTTATATATTTCCGCAAATCTTCAATAAGGCTGATTTGTGTCCGGTTCTCTACTCTCTTCTTTTCATACTCGGCGTTACCGGTCAAGGCAATTTGCGCTTCACTAGTCAAGTCGGTAATACCGGCATTACGTTTAAAATTCTCAAGATTTGCCTCTGTACTCCCAAGCTCCTTAGAAATAATATTAATACGTTCATCTATAAATTCAGCAGTCTTTTGAGCAATCTCATTTTTATCATTATTCGTATTACGGTTATACATTTCTAATAATTGATTGATAAAATCTTGCCCACGTTGCAAACTAGAGTTCTTCAATGAAATCACAGCTACCGAAGTCGTTTTAGAAGTAGGCTCAATTTTTAGATTTTCACAATACGCCCGTGCTACTTTCATAGGTGATTTAATCTTAGCCGTAATATGCCGTATATTTGAAGACGCTTCCATTGTATCTTTCTTCAATGATAAGGAATCTGGCGATTGAAAAAAAGCTAAAGTTCCCTCATCCATCGGGAATACAGCTGGCAATTTCTCAAAATGCTTTTGGTATTCTTTATCACCAACTGTAACATTTACCTCCAAACCACCTTCTCCATACAACGCCATCTCAACAACCATAGGATCAGTTAGTTTCTCAGCTTCTTGCGGAGTCAAACTAACTAAAACAGGAGAAGTTTTATACATATTCTTTGAAGGAAATCCATCTTCATCTGTATATGATACATATAAGTTTAACAGATTGATTACTTCTTTCACTAAAGTCTTTGAACGTAAAACTTCAAGTTCATTATCTATATTCTGAGAAGAACTAATCAAGCCACTTAACCCTAATTCTTCCAGTCCTACCATACTTCCTGTATTGCCACCTTTTTTGTCATCCTTTATCAAAACTGTTGCCGATATATTATAAACAGGAGTGGCCATACGCAAATATATCCAAGCTCCAATAAGACAAACTAAAACGGCACCGACAAACCACGGCCAATGAATAATATATTTAAAAAGTAATTGTTGAATATCTATTTTCTCGTCCTCAGTTTCACACTGTCTTTCGTTTACTATTTCTTCTTTCATTTTTTCAAAACGTTATTTTAAAATATTAAATAATAAGCTGGCAAGAGAAACTAGGATAGATGTAGCAGAGAACCATAGACTCGTACTATTCCCAATATCCGAGTTACGAGCTTTTGCCTTATTAGGGGTTACATAAACGACATCATTTTGCTGTAGCCAATAATATGGAGAAAGAATTGTTTCTGATTTATTCAAATCAAGAGTTATAATTTCTTGCTTACCTGTGGCATCTTCACGAATCAGTTTTACATTATCCCGCAAGCCATACACCGTCATATCCCCTGCCATAGCAAGCGCCTCCAATAAATTGACTTTTTCATTAGAAATAGTAAAAGTACCCGGACGAGTGACTTCACCTATCACTGAGATTTTATAATTTACCATACGCACTGTAACGATAGGCGTTTCTTTCATATAGGGTTTCAACTTTTCTACAACCATTTGTTCTGCCTGTTTCTTTGTCAAACCACCTAGTTTTAACTCTCCCAATACAGGAAAAAAAATCTTTCCTTCATTATCTACCAAGTAAGTTTGTAACACGGGTTGTGTAGTAGCTAAAATATTAGTAACAGACAAATTTGTTGGACTGGCAACTGTCAAATTAAATGGTGCAGCCAACTCCGGACTAGTACAGGAAACTACGATAGTCAACAAATCTTTAGGCATGATCTTTGCATCATACAAATTCTCTTTCTGTTCTATTTGATTTACTACTTCTGTATCCTGCAAATAAGGTACTTTCTTGTAGGACTGGCAGGCCGTAAACAGAAAAGGCAGTAACACTACAAAAATCAATTTATTCAATATTCTCATAACTGTGATGAATTAGATATCTATTCTTTTATACTTTGTTGTTTTATTACTAATTAATACGCTTCTTTTTCTCCATGAATAGCATTATATACTGTTTTATAAATAATATACAAATCAAGCATAAACGTCCAATGCTCAATATACCAAATATCACGACTAACCCGTCCTTCCATTTGCCAAAGTTCTTTAGTCTCTCCACGATAGCCTGTTACTTGCGCCCAACCAGTTATACCAGGCTTCACAAAATGACGAACCATAAATTTATTAATCACTTGGGCATATTCCTCTGTATGTTTCAGCATATGGGGGCGAGGACCAACAACAGACATATCACCCATCAATACATTAATAAACTGAGGCAATTCATCAATACTCGTTTTACGAATAAACTCACCTATACGTGTTTTACGAGGATCATTTGCTGTAGCTTGAAGAACATCACATTGTGCATTTACTCGCATAGAACGAAATTTGTAACACCAAAATTCACGACCGTCTTCACCACTACGTTTCTGTTTAAAAAAAATGGGCCCCGGCGAGCTGATTTTAATAGCAATCCCTATTATTATATAAACAAAAGGGAAAATAGTACACAAGAATATCAATGAAAATATTATATCAAAAAATCGTTTTAAAACACGATTCTCACGAAGTTCCAATGGTTCACGACGAATAGATAATACTGGTACATTACCTAATAAATCAAAATACATCCTGCGCTTTAAATAGTTACGGACATTGGGAACACTAAAAAAACGCACCAAGTGGTTCTCGCAATAATTAATGATCGGAACAATCTCCGCACTCCGTACAGAAGGAAGACTACAGTAGAGTTGTGCAATTTTACCTGAATTTCTTTCTAAATACTCAATCGCCTCTTTCGGCTGTCCCAAATATGCAACTTCTTCCGGATAATAATCGGATGGGGAATCTTCAAAATATCCCATTACACGGTAGCCTGAAGTTGGATCATCTGTCATTGAATGGTAAAGTTCCTGCATATTCTCGTGACTGCCCACCAATACAACCATGCGAACATTTCCTCCTTTTTCACGATAAAGCTCCAAAAAATAACGAAAAGCAAGACGATAACAAATCAAGATGATCAGTAAAGCAACATAAAACAATCCGAACAACCGAGAGCGGAAAAATTCAAAATGGAAAAGAGACAAAAAGCAAATGGAAAATAAAATAAAAGGAACCATATTACGAAGTACACGAATCATAATCTGTTCTGGACGAACAACTGGATGATGCAAAATAACCCCTGATTGAATATTGCAAACCAGATAGCATAGACTAAGCAGAACCATCCCTTGATAAAGAGAAGTTAAATTACCAGAATAAAAGCGACTGCCCAAAACCAGTTCAAATCCCCATAGCAATGAATTCAACAAAATTATATCCCCAAAAAGGACACAAGATTTTAAAACTTTATTAAAACGTTGGATCTCCTGCATAGAACGATGTTATATAATAGATTTTAATATTATTTCTATAAAACCACATTTATTCTTCTAATAATATTCTAGTTTTGAGCAAGCTTGCATTTTAGAACAAAAGCTTCCAATCGAACATCCATGTTTCTTAAAGAAAACAAACATACTCTGTAAATGAAGAAGCGCCTTTCGACCGATTTTAGAACTTCCACGAAGATGGTTATGAGTCATTATAGATTCAGGAAAATAAACGACAGGACGATTACATTTCCAAGATCGAAGACAAATATCTTCATCTTCCATATATAAAAAATAATTCTGATCAAACCCGCCTAAAAAAGCATAAAAATCTCTCCGCATAAATAATGCTGCGCCAATAGCCCAATCTACAGGTTGTATCTTTGTTGTATCCATGTTTTTACAAAGATACTTATTCACTATCTTACTGGTTGTTTGATCATTACCTTTAGATAAAAATCGAGAGAACAGAACTTTTAATGTAATAAAACTTCTCACAGAATATTGAACTGTCCCATCTGGATTCAATAGTTTTGGTACAGTAATGCCTATAATAGGATGCTTTTCAACATATTCATATAGAAAATCTAAACTCCCTTTATGCAAAACAATATCCGGATTAATAATAGCAATATATTTCCCTATTGAGGCTAATACTCCTTTATTATTATTTTCTCCAAATCCTAAAGGTTTTTGATTCTCAACGATCCTTACTTGAGGATAATTTTGTCGGATATATTCAACAGTACCATCTGATGAACAATTATCCACATAAATCATTTCAATACTTGCTTGAGGAATATTCTCTTTATATAAAGAACGTAATAATACTTTAAGGTATAAAAGATGGTTCATACCGACCGTAATAATAGAAATATCAATCATATTTATCGAGGATTAACAAAGGAAAATTGAATAAATTAATTCCAAATAATATATCTATTAAACTAAATATATAGACTTTCACTATATGATTGTAGTTATATTAAATCTGGTAGTAAAGACTAAACAATAAACTCACACATATCAACAATAAATCACTCAAATCCTTTTAATATAGTTTGTTATGGAATCCGATTGATATGTCTTAATAAACATTTCTTTCGTTTTTATTCTTTCATCTATATTCATATTGAGACATTCCATACATCTAATATAATCCTTTGGCGTCTCAGCAATGAGCATAAAGGAATTAAATAAAGGAGGAAGACCTTCAAAAGCAATATCAGTTCCAATAACAGGAATGCCACATGCCAAAGCTTCTATAACCTTGACTTTAATACCTGCCCCTGTAAACAATGGGGATATCAAAGCTTTACTCTGAGATAAAATCTTATATGGATCATCTACAAAGCCAAGAATATCTAAATTCAAATTCGGAACTATATTTTTCACATCTTTATTAGGAAATCCACGTCCTATGATTTTAATATGTACTTTTTTTCTCAATAATGGACCTACAGTATTAATAAACCACAAAGCCCCTTCCGCATTTTCTTTACGCCGCCAATCGCCAAACATTGTGAAATAATCCTCAACTTTATCGGGACTTTTATTAATAATTTGTTCATCAATATAGTCTAAACAAAGATTAGTTTCCTTATGATAAATCTGTTTTATTAGGTCACAATCTTTTTGTGAAAAAGAAAAAATATGAGCATTAGGCAGATTCAAGGACATCCGTTCCGAGAAAATACATATCTTCTGCATTAAATATGAAGAAGAACGAAGCACACGTTGTGCAATTACATCATGGCAAAGTAATATTTTAGGAATACGTTTATCAATATATCGTCCATACAAGAACATATTACTATGATTAAAAATCACAACTTTATAATGATTCATTTTAAGCAAATCCCTAACTCTTCGAAGTATCAGCCAATTAAAACGTATAGAAAAAGTAGGATGAACAAAAGGAAAGTTGCAAACATTTTTTAATTTAGTCATTATCGAGTTACGAATTGTTAGTTTCGTATTTACATTTCCTCTTTCGGGCACATAATCATTTTCCCAATCATATTTAAAATAAATCAAATCAACATCATAACATGAAGCTAAATCATTCAGCATTATCATAGTGTTTTTTTCACCTGCTGCTGCCTTATTGGGAACATATGCTGTCAAAAACAAAATTTTCTCTTTCATATAACTTTAATTCCTACAATACCACAATTCTTAGCAAATTTTATATCACTATCACTATCACCTATCATAAGGCACTTAGCTTTATCAATATCTGGATAATCTCTCAATATTTGAAGAAACATACCTATTCCCGGTTTACGGTTAATATCAGAATCCGTCAAAGCGGTACAATAATAAATTCTATCTATTCTCCCTCCATAATTCTTAACTTCAGAAATCATTCGCTCATGTATATGTTTTAAATCCTCTTCACTCATAATTTCCTTCCCTACTCCACGCTGATTAGTCACTATAAATATATATTTAAAATGGGTATTCCAAACTTTCAAAATTTCAAGTACTCCAGGAAGAAATTCAAACTCTTCCCATTTTTTCACATAGTCATCTGGACGAAGTCTGTTAACCACTCCATCACGATCTAGCAACAATGTTTCAAAACCAGTTACATCAATATCTTGTAGTCTCATTATAGAAAGATTTATTTAGAAAAGGAGATCTGAAAATTCCGCATTGGCCTTGTCGTAATCTTCGGGAATACCAATATCAATAAAATATCCATTTTGCACCACACCATAAAGTTTTCCTAATAAACATTGGGGTTGAAGAACTCCTGTCTCAAAAGAAAATCTCTGCGGTAGTCTGTTGAATATCGGTTCTAATGTATTGATAATATATATACCACCATTAATCAAGCCTTTCTCGCAATATTTTTTCTCATCAAATCTTCTAATCTGATTAGTATCTTCACATATCTGTACATTTCCGTAACGGTCAAAGTTTTCCATTGGCTTTAATGCCAGTGTGATTGATGAAGGATATAAACAATGCCATTCATATAATTCATTCAAATTTACATCAAAGAATGTATCGCCATTCAAAACAATAATATTAGGTTTACTAGTTCTCTTTAAGGCTAGTTTTATTCCTCCACCTGTCCCTAATGGTTCGTCCTCCACGGCATATTCGAAAGCAAAAGGAAACTCATCTTTACACTCATCAATCCAATCAATAATAACACCGCGTAAATAACCCAAAGATAGAATTACTTTTGATACATCAAATTTTGTAAGATATTTCAGTAAATACCACAAAAAAGGTTTGTTTGCTATTGGCGCCATACACTTGGGTACTTCATTTACTACACTACGCAAACGAGTCCCAAATCCACCAGCTAATATGATAACTTCCATAAAATTATTTATTATATTCTTCCCCGAAAATATTCTCTTCCACAATACAGCAAATAATATGTCCTATTAATGTTTGACATTCCTGTATACGAGGGGTTTCAGCACTAGGAACTTTAATGACAATATCAAAATCATCCATTTTACAAGACTTCATACCTGTAAGAGCAATCGTCGTAATCCCCTTTTCTTTACATATAGGCAAGGCATCTACAATATTTTTCGAATTACCTGAAGTAGAAATACCAATAAAAACATCCCCTGCCACACCTTGTGCCTGGAGTTGGCGTGCAAATATTTTATCATATCCATAATCATTACCAATAGCTGTAATAACACTGGTATCCGTAGTTAAAGCTATTGAAGGAATTCCCGGACGATCAAAATAAAACTTACTCACAAATTCGCCGACTAAATGCTGAGCATCAGCTGCACTCCCCCCATTACCCGCAAACATCGTTTTATTTCCTCGACGATAGGCCTCAGTACATACGTCAGCCGCTTTAGCAATAGCCGCTATCACTTCTTCATTTTTAGAAAGTTCCGCTTTCACTCGCTCACTCTCCGCTACTTGTTTTCTTACAATATCAATACTTTCCATACTTATGCTATATCTATTTCTGAACTTTATCTGTTGAATAAATCTTCCATCCGTGTGCACCGTCATCAATAAACTGAAATGGCATAACAAAACCATTCAAATTATTTAAAGCCCGTACCACTTCTTCTTTACGTGTCGGCTCAACCACAAACATGATAAATCCTCCCCCACCTGCTCCACTAACCTTACCGGCCATAGCACCGGCACCAGTGGCTACATCAAAAGCTTCTTGAATCATCGGATTAGTAATGGCGCCAGCCATCTTCTTCTTATTTTCCCATCCTTCACCCAAAATACGAGCAAACTCCCCAACATCCCCCTTCAACAAGGCTAATTTAGTATCAATAGCACTCTGTTTAATCTTATGCATCGCCTCTATAGCGGTTTGATTACCTTCGCTCGTATTTTTCTTCTGCTCATTAATAATAGCAGCAGAAGAACGAGAACGACCTGTAAAATATAGAACCATACTTGACTCTAATTCATCCACAATCCAACGTTTCATTTTTAGCGGATTAACAATCACCAAATCATTTTGCAAGAATTCCATATAATTGAATCCCCCAAAAGCTGCTGCATATTGATCTTGCTTACCACCACTCAATCCCAAATCCTTACGTTCAATTTCATAAGCTAGACGCGACGTCTCGTAATCTCCTAAAGGAAGTGACAACCACTCAATAAAAGCCTTTAATATACAAACAACCATAGTAGAGGATGTTCCTAATCCTGATCCAGCAGGCGCATCATTATAAGTTGTTATTTTGAATGACTTAGGCTCAAGCCTATAATCACGAATAATACGGTTATACACACCTTTTATGAGACTTGCTTCTCCATCAATCTCTAATTGAGACATAGAAAGGTAACTTTTGCAACATTGTGCATCATAAGCATTAATCTCAATCCTACCGCTGTTGGTCTCTTCAATAGTACAATAAGCATATAAATTAATTGTTGCATTGAGAATCAACCCTCCATAAATATCACTATAAGGTGATACATCACTTCCACCACCAGCCAATCCCAGACGTAATGGCGCTTTACTTCTTACAATCATTTTATTGAAATATATAAATTATTCATATAGTCAAAAATATAGAACATCCTTTACTCTTTTAGCTAGCTGAATGAAACGATATGTCCAATTAATGATAAATGCATCATTGAAGGAAATAATATTTTTTCCAACCGCCTTATCTAATAAGAGGCGTATTTGAGATTTTGAGATTGCTTGAGAATAATGTACCACTAAACGAAAAAAAGCATACTTTGTAAATCGGTAGACAGATGATTTATGAAAGAACTCATTTATCCAATGAGTAAACTCAATATCAGCAGTAAGCTTCCGGAGCACCATTTTATTATCCATATTAGGTGTTATATTTTTTTTGCTCTTACGCCAATATACATAATCTCCAGAAATAGTTTTAATACCTTTATCAGCTCCTATTTTCACCCATGTAGCTATATCACTTCCCCATGCTAAATCAAAGTGCTGAAAACCACCTGTACAATTATAAATATCCCTTAGAAAAATATACTCTACTACAAAACTATCTAACCGAGCCGACGCTTTCCGACGATAAAAAGTCTCACTATCTATCACCGATGGATAAACAGTTGGAATTCTCACTATCTGATTTTCGCAATCAACAATCTTTACATCAAAATGATAAATGTCAAAAGCTCCATTATCTATTGCTATTGTATTAAAAAAATATTCTACACAACGAGGCCCCATAATATCATCATCAGAAAACAGCCACAGCCAAGGCTCATTCTGTGTCAGTTGTATACAACGGTTCCATTGTGCAACGAGATCATGCCCACCAAAATTCACTTCAAATCTTCTATAAACAATATCCAATTGCTTCGAATATTGTTCTATAAGACTCTTAAAATCATCTCTACTACAATCCTCACCAATATAAACAGTGAAATCTTTACATGTCTGTTGCGCTAAAGAGAATAATACAGTCTCAAAGAAGTCTACCTTATAGGCAGGTATTACAATTGCTAATTTTTTCATTAATCAACTTTATAGAAAATGAAGATATGTCCCTCCCAAAGTATACCGCAAATCAATAGAACGTTGCGCCAAAACTTTTGCTGGTATTCCTCCACATATAGTAAAAGGCGGAATATCCTTAGTAACTACGGCACCAGCTGCTATCACTGCTCCCTCCCCAATAGTAACACTATGCAAAATTGTTACATTAGGGCCAATCCATACACGGTTCTTTATATAAATAGGACCACGATTCGTTTTCATAGATCGAAAGTATGGATCATTATAATCATGACCACCTGTCCAAAGAGAAACATTAGAAGCAATATTAACGTTTTCACCGATATAGATTCCTCCACGCCTCGCATCCAGAATACTATTATCTCCAACGACAGAACCTTTTCCTATCATCAACATCCATGGTGCACGAATTTCACTTCCATAATATAATACTGAATTCTTTTCCATTTTTACCAAGAAAATATACTTGTAAAAGAAATCACGTATATGATGTGAAGGAATATCCGAAATTATTTTGATCATCCAACGAAAATAACCATCCACAATATTGATCAATCCTCTTTTATCTATTCGTTTGAACATTTTTTTAGAACAAGAAGAAGAAGTAATGCCAGAATCCCTAATTTCACTCACCTCACCTTCAGGATTAGCCATGTTTTTGCGACGATGCAGCCAACAATAAGCCATTAGTAAAGGAGAAGTAAATAGCAGTAACCAATACTTAATAAATACAACTATTAGTATAAACAGAACAACCGATAAATTCATAATCTCATTATCGTTTCAACATTTCATTATAAATATTCAGGCGCCGCTGTACAGAAGCTTCCGGTGAATACATCTCCATTAGTTTCTCATGAGCAGCTTTTGTCAGATTATGTTGTAAAACCTTATCTGTTGCTATTTTTAAAACACCAGTAGCAAAAGCTTGAGGCTCATCAGCTATGATACACTCTTTTCCATTTATAAAATCAAGTCCTTCTACACCTACTGTGGTAGTAACGAAAGGCGAATAGAAATTGACCGATTCTAATATTTTCATACGAATACCGCTACCTATTAAAATAGGTATTACCATAATACATTCAGATATAACCATAGCCAAGTTATCTACAAAGCCACAAAAAAACAAATTTCTATACTTCTTCTGATATTCTGTTTTAATTTTCTCATCCCATTTTCCTATAATTTTAAAAGTAAAATTGGGATTTTCTTTGAGTATCAAAGACCAAACATTATCTAAGAACCAAGTAACTCCATTCAAGTTTGGATTATGACCAGAACCACCAATAAAACAGATACTACTCCGTTCACATTCCTTATATGCTATATTATCAGGTAAAGGAATAAAGGAAGGAGAAGCTGAAATAGGTGCTCTTACCCCATCACACATCAGGATATTCTTATCAATATCAGTCATTGTTATTACTTGGTCGTATTCATTTAACGCATTAATTTCCTGTATCCGTTGCATCGTGGCTAAATAGCGTACGCTAGAAGGATATTCACGCTGCTGAATCAGACGTTCCTTAGCAATGTATTGAATTTCATGTTGAATGAACACCTTCTTTACAGTATTAGGAATAGCATAAACCATATATAGCTGTTCAAAATATTCATTTTGAACAATATCAATCCGCTCTTTTTTTATAATTTCATTTACAAAATCAATATAAGCATCTTTATATATAGGTGTAGCCAAATATGGCTGTTTCAAAAATTTCCGGGTTATAATACGGTGCAGACGAAATAATGAGTATTGCGACTTGATGCCATCTTTATTTTTATAATATTCAAAAGGGTAAACTTTAACCTTTGGTAATTGTTTTTCCAACAAATATTGACAGGCCATTTGTTTCTTAAAGAATACAGGATAGATCAAAGTTATATCTATCATATTCTGCAACTCCATTAACATATTAAACGACCCCTGCTTTCCTCCGTCTGTAGCAGGATAAGGCATCCATGGCAATGTAATAAGATATTTCATAAAACATTATTTAGACTTAAAAACTTCCAAAATAGAACTCATCATTTGCTCATAGTTATTATAATAATTCAAAGCTGTTTTTTGACATGCTATTACATCAAAATGTAATATTCGATTAATCACAATATCAACAGGTGGACATTTCCAAAAGCGAGAATACGCATTGATACGATTATCAAGTAAAGAAAAACGTGACATAATATCATAAATTTTACTCGATTCTTCGACACATACACAACGTGCATATTTAAGTACACCATAGGTATCAAAACAAAAACATGGTACTGCATTATGTAGAGCCACAACAATAGGATGCATATTTTCCCCAATATATCCTTTAGCATATTTTATCAAGGCATACCAATCTAATGGAGGTAGCGGAGTAGTAATAGAAAAATCAAAATTATGCTTAAACCCAATACCAGTCGGCATAGGAAGAGCAACACATTCTAAATATAGCTTTTTCATTTCTGATTTTAATTTATCCATCCATAGCATATTATCAAGCATTCTACATTTCATGCTTACAAGAACATAATTTTCAGGCAAATGATATTTTAAAAGAATATCTTCTTTTGAAGGAATGAATTTAGCACAATTATAATTAAAGGCAAATACTGGATCGGGAGTTATATTTGGTATTATTGCCCCTTTTGTTATATAAGTAATCATATCACGAGTCCATATATCTCGAACCGAAATATATTCGAAGTGAGACAAATTATTACTCATTTTATGCTTTACCGAACGCGCTATCAATCTATATTTCGCATTCTGTGATGATGCAGACATAATCACCATTGGAATTTTAGACCCAAGTTTATCATAAAATGTACCCCAAAAAGCATTAGGATACTCACGTTCAGATGTAGTTTTATTAACACGTACAACTGTTTTGGTTGGAAAATCCAATCTACCCCAAAAAGACGAACACTGAAGAACTGCATCACTGCCAATAATTATACCTTCTATTTTTTCATCCTTTATCACTTGACAAATATCATCATCATTACGACATATTTTGGTCTGCGGAAGATATTTCTCTACAAAATGAAAATGCTCTTGTGGTTGCTTCTGAGTTTTAATACTTGTGAAACGAGCTTCAAAATCTTCTGGCTCCCACTTAATCAAAATAGGATTATATCCGTGATTCTGTAGATAGCTTATCGTAGATAGTGCTTGTAAATTAGCCCCAAAATTAGGGACATTAGCAAATGTTAGAATTCCGATCTTCATTATTTATTAATATATTTTCTTGTCCGATACTTACTAAATAAAAAGCAGAAAAAAAGAGTAAACAAAATTTCAAGATTCCCCCAATCCCCTTGAAGAACAAAGAAAAAAACACCATTGATCAGTGTGTAGGCTAACATTCCCAAAGCTATGAACTTAGGCAGTGTCAGTACATTGTAAGGTCGCATTTTCTTTACCATAAAAAACGATAAAAGCAAACCAATAACAATAGTGCCAACAAAACCAAACTCAATATTCAGACCGCCTACAAATGTATAGAATACATGGGTGTCAACACCTGTAATATTATCAAGCCACTCCCATTTTTCACGTGTTGTTTTAAAATTTGAGGAAATTCCCATAAGCTTACGAAAAAAAACAAAATATGCCTCTCCCCATGTATTACCTTTTAACTCATAGAAAAAATGTGTATTATAATTATTAAAAGACTCTCCTAAATACCGATAAAACATATAAGTGGCAAGATTACCAAAACGAGAGTTGGATATAAGAATAAAGGCTGAAGAAATAGGAACTAAGATTAAGATTAAATAAGATACAATCTTTTTTTTCAATCCTACATTCATAAAAACAGATAGAAACACAAAAATAAAAACTAAAAAGAAAAATGTCATTATCATTACGGCTCTACTTGCATATGCTGTAAACATATATACAGGAAAACATAAAGAAGTGACGAGAAATATCTTAAGAAGTTTTCTATGTGTTTTTATGACAAGTAAACCGTAAGCGGCAATCAAAATAACAACATTGCGTGCGCCCATATATAGACGACATAATATGTTAAAAAAATAATTTGGAAATTGTACAATCTCAGATTCATCATATGTATCATTACGATAATCACCAATATTTGAAGAAAGTATTGCTTTTAAAAATGAAGGAAATAAAATAATATATAACACTATCTGAATAAAAAGAAGTATCCAAACCAAATTTATGAAGAAGTTAGAATTTAACGTTTCAATTCGAGTGATTCTAGTATTATCATATCTGATAATAGGATATGCAAAAAGAAAAATAACAGGTATAAGATATAAAAATGGTATAATTGAATACGTCTCCCTCCCCCGCATATAATGAAACAACTCGTGCTCATGATACAGTAATGCTCCCCATGCACAAATCGAATAATATGCCAATATATAGAAAGCGATATTTAACTTCCTATTTTTCCAATAGTGGTAAACTGCTAATATAGAAAAGACAGCAGCGTTAAATATCAATATTTGTAATTCTGACATTTATTTGATTTTTTGTTCACCCATAAATAGCTTGGCTATTATTGGAGTTTTCTTAATACTCTTTTAATAATTTGTTTCACTATTTTTTTAGTGATAACATATTTGCTATCACCAAAATACTTCTTATATGCAGCATCAAACCCTCTTAAAAGATAAAATTCCCAAAACTCTTGTCGTCTTTGATTAGAACATGTAGGGCGAATTAAGCATGGCTGCATAGCTTCATCTTTCGTTATCTTCCACAAATCAATAGAATCGTAAAGTTTGTTTATCAAGTCTAACCCCATATTAGTATTCACCATTAATAATGAAGTACCTTCACATGAATACAAATCCGGGCGATTCTTCTTGTCGTCCCAAAAATCAGCTATTGTAAAATCTCCAGGACGGTCCAAGTTAGAATACTTACAAGAGTGACAAGAAGGACGATTTATCATTTGAGAAAAAAATATTTTTCCCCAATTAACTACCCAAACAGGATCGACAGCTTTCTGGCCGTTTTCAAAATAAAAACAATAAGAGAAGCGATGACTCCACCCATAAGTTTGTTTGTACCTCATGTTGATAGACATGACCTTTTGGCCAAGTTTCGTCGAACACATATTTATATATTGCTTATATATAAGTGGACTAGGAACAGCATGGCAAACTAAATCAACCGTTAGTAAATTCTCATATGGTTTACGTAAAAAAAGCTTAAGCCCTTCTACTTGACAAGGAGAACCTGTAAACAAAACCCAGCGATCGCTTTTTAAATAAGTCTTTATCTGATTGTAAACACCTTGAATTTCACTCTGGACATATTTTGACCCCATAAAACTCCTTATACCTTCCATCGTTTCCGAAAAGCTATGTCTCACTACTCCATCGTTATCATATTCTACACCACAAACAACCCCTCCCAATTCTATTACAGATCCTGCAATAGCTGTAAAAGCACCACCACTAGAACTGTTCCGTAACGTTACAATATTTTTATGGCGAGCTGCAAAATATGCTTTTGGAGTTGGCCTTATATCCTTCACCTTTCTATAAAGAATAGGACAAGCCATCTCACAAAGTCCACAATTGATGCATTTACCTTCCTCAATCATAGGATATTTAAAACCTTCCACATCTTCCTTAAAAACTATCGCATTATGATTGCAGATTGACAAGCATGCAGAACATCCACAACAATCCTCTGATTTTTTTATTTTTATCATGATCCTCAACAGCTTATTTGATATGATTACAAGTTATTTTTTATAAGCTTACGCACTTGATCAACGACAAATACTCTTTCACTTGCTTTGCAACCCACAAAAAAGATAGCCATAAATGAGCATATGATACATGAGAAAGATAAGATCAAGAACGAATAAAATGATGATTGTAATCGTAATGAGATTAAATAGAGAATTGCAACTGAAAATATCGTCACAGCACATATATTAAAGAAAACATTCTTCATATAGCTTTTAACAGGCAATTGTATCATACTACGAAGCATAAATAAACGAAGTGCCAAACAACATAATGATATACCAATAGCCACATAAAGAGTAATTTCTGGTGCATAACCTCGTTCTAACAATATATATGAAATAGGAAAATTCATCATTTGCATACCGCCTACAACTATTTGGTAATTTCTAATACTGCCTGTTGCCAGCATCGCAGTAATCAAAGGATTTGATATTGATTCACACATGGCAAAGATCAAGACTAAACGGACAAATATGATTGTATAATCAGGAACAATTTTTAACCATATTGATAATATATATTCTGTACTCATGAGTACTGGTAATGACAAAAATAGTAACATATAAAAAGATAATCTTGCCCCCTGAAAAATCAAAGTAAACATGTATTTACTATCACCTACAGCAAATGATTTTGTTATCTGTGGATTTAATGCTGTCATAAAGTTTTGAGCGAAACTATTAATTGCATGATTAACCTGTACAGCCATCCCTCTTGCAGCATTGACAGTTGGACCACAAAAAAGATTTATAGCAATATTTACGCCTTGATCTCTAAGGATTGCTGAAGATGCCCCTATAAAATTCCAACCCGAAAAGCTCAACATTCTTTTCAATAGGAATCTATCGATTCGACAAAAACATTTACATTCCTTAAAATGTCGCCTACAATATATAAAATAAGCAAAGGTTATAACAATTGCTACCACCAACAACAAAGCCCCATAAACAATCAATTTATCTACTGACATTAATACTAATAAATAAACAATTAAGAGTTTAAGTGACACCTCCAGAATACTAACATAAGCAAATGCAGACATTCGTTCGTGTGCAATAATTAAAGCATTAAAGGGAATACAAATCAAATTGACTCCAAAGGTAAAAATTGAGAACTGAAGCACCCAATTTGCCGCATTCATACGAACTTCGGGTATATTCATTTTATTATTAAGAAACCACACTCCTATAAGCTCAGCAAGTATAACGACCACTAAAGCCATTAAAAACTGTATAACTACTGCTGTAGAAAATACCGTCTTCAGTCTTCGTAGATCACCTTTGCCCAACTCAATAGTTATAAAGCGACTAATGGCAGAAGACAATGAGGTAGATATAATAGCAAACATAGTTACTACTCCCCCTACCACATTATAAATACCAAAATCTTCAACCCCCAACGTAGCTAGTACCACACGGCTAGTATACAATGATACCATCATGGTAAATAACATACGGAAATAGAGAAGAAAAGTATTCTTAGCTATTCGCTTATTATTGTAATTAGTAGTTATCAAATATAAAACAATTATTCAGTAAATATCCGGAACTTCGTATCCAACTCCAACTTTAGATGTTTACAACATCAAAAGCTATTTTTCATATTAGTACTTTAATTATTATGTGAATAAAAAGGCTCTATATAAAAGAGAATATTCATTCATTCCTATATATGGAATCGTAATACTCCTGATAATCACCACTTGTCACATTGTCCATCCATACCTCATTATCTAAATACCATCTCACAGTCCTTTCGAGACCTTCTTCAAACTGCAAACTCGGCTCCCAGCCTAACTCTTGTTTCAGCTTAGCGGAGTCAATTGCATAGCGTAGATCGTGCCCCTTTCGATCAGAAACATATGTAATTAAATCTAAGGAATAACCTTCGGGATAACCTAGTAACCTATCAACAGTTTTAATAAGAACCTTAATAATATCTATGTTCTTCCATTCATTGAACCCACCAATATTATATGTCTCTGCTATTTTACCTTTGTGAAAAATAAGATCAATGCCCCGAACATGGTCGATTACATACAACCAATCACGAACATTTTCTCCTTTGCCATACACGGGCAATGGTTTACGACAGCGAATATTATTGATGAATAATGGTATAAGTTTTTCAGGAAATTGGTAAGGGCCATAATTATTGGAACAATTCGTTACAATTGTAGGCATATTATAAGTGTCGTGAAAAGCACGTACAAAATGATCACTACTTGCTTTAGAAGCAGAATACGGACTGTGTGGACTATACCTCGTGGTTTCCTTAAAAAAATCATGACCATAAGGTCCCCTACCGTCCTTATTGCCACTAGGATTCGTTAAATCCAATGCACCATAAACTTCATCTGTAGATATATGATAAAAACGCTTGCCTTCATAACCTTCAGAAAGAGACTCCCAAGTTAATTTAGCCGCTTGAAGCAGAGAAAGGGTTCCCATTACATTCGTACGAGCAAAAGTAAAAGGATCATTAATACTACGATCTACATGACTTTCAGCTGCCAAGTGAATAACCCCATCTATCTTATACTCACTAAACAACTCTATCATTTTTTCAAAATCACAGATATCAGCCTTTACAAAAACATAATTAGGCTTATCTTCAATATCTTTCAGATTAGCTAAGTTTCCAGCATAAGTCAATTTATCCAAATTGATAATACGATAGCTGGGATATTTATTCACAAACAGACGGACAACATGACTACCAATGAAACCAGCACCACCAGTGATCATTATATTTCTTGAGAATTTCATGATTAATTATTTTCTTTAAGTTCATTAATACATTTCACAAGAGAATCTTTCCAATAAGGAATCTCTACACCAAAAGCCAGCTTCAATTTTGTTTTATCTAATACTGAGAAATGAGGACGTTTTACTTTACTAGGAAATTCATCACTATGGCAAGGTTGAATATCACAACTATTTCCACTCAATTCACAGATTTCTTTAGCAAAATCATACCATGAACAAACACCCTCATTACTGAAATGATAGATACCTTGTTTGTGATATTGATCCCCCTCAATCACTCTATAAATAATATCAGCCAAATCTTTTGCATATGTAGGTGTACCAATCTGATCAAAAACAACTCTCAATTTATCTTTATCAGCGGTTAACTGTCGCATAGTCTTAACAAAATTCTTACCAAATTGAGAATACAGCCAAGCTGTACGAAAAATCAAATAATTACAGCCCACACGTTGGATGCTTTGTTCTCCTGCTCTTTTTGTTTTACCATAAATACCTAAAGGATTAGTTTCACAGTCTTCTCCACATGGCATATTCTTATCACCTTGAAATACATAATCAGTCGAAATATGAATTAAAGTAGCATTAACTTCTTTTGCAGCAATAGCCAAATTCTCTACAGCTTTATTATTCAATAAGTCTGCCATATCATAATCATCTTCTGCTTTATCTACATTCGTATAAGCAGCACAGTTAACAATTACCTTTATATTATCCAAATGTATCATATTACGAATAGCATCTAAATCTGTAATATCCAACTCTGCAACATCAGTAAATATATAATTATTCAAACTTGTAGCTGCTATGCATCGCATTTCATTACCAAGCTGCCCATTAGCTCCAGTTACTAGAATATTCATTATTTAATATAGACTTTCATTATAGTTAAACAACCAAGAAGCATCTTTCAATAATTCATGATGATTATCCTTCTCAGACAAAACAATCTCATTTGCCGGAACTCTCCAATCAATACCCAAATCAGGATCATCCCATGCCAAAGCCCCTTCACTTTGCGGAGCATAGAAATTATCACATTTATATTGAAAAATAACTTCATCCGTCAGCACACTGAATCCATGAGCAAAACCACGAGGAATAAAAAATTGACGATGATTATCTTCTGTCAGTTCTACAGATACATACTTTCCAAACGTTGGTGAGCCTTTGCGAATATCTACCGCAACATCCAAAACAGCACCTTTAATAACACGAACTAATTTACTTTGTGCATAAGGAGGCATCTGAAAATGTAAACCTCGTAGCACCCCATAACCAGACTTACTCTCATTATCTTGTACAAAATTCACTTTACGAATTTTCTCATTAAATTCCCGTTGCGAGAAAGATTCGAAGAAATAGCCACGATCATCCTTAAACAAACGAGGTTCAATAATGAACACACCTTCTATAGCTGTTTTAATAACTTCCACTGTGATTATTTTGAAAATTAAGTATTAAGTTTATTTCTGTGTTAACTCATCAATTACCTTTAACAAATATTGTCCATACTGATTCTTTAGCATAGGCTGGGCCAGTTCGCGCATTTTATCAGTAGTAATCCATCCATGACGTAAGGCAATACCTTCCAAGCATGCTACCTTCAACCCTTGACGTTTCTCAATAACTTCAATAAAAGTACTGGCTTCGGATAAAGAATCATGAGTTCCTGTATCCAGCCAAGCGAATCCACGACCTAGCAGCTGCACTTTAAGTTCCTGATCATTCAGGAATTGCTGATTCACTGTCGTAATCTCTAATTCACCACGCAATGACGGCGTGATATTTTTAGCTACTTCCACCACTTTATTCGGATAGAAATAAAGACCGACTACTGCATAATTAGATTTTGGCTGAACAGGTTTTTCTTCTATGCTCAGAACATTCCCCATTTTATCAAATTCAGCAACACCATAACGTTCAGGATCGGCAACCCAGTATCCGAAAACAGTAGCCTTATTCTCTTCTTTTGCAGTATGCACAGCTTCTTGCAGCATACGGGTGAAACCCTGACCGTAGAAAATATTATCACCTAGTACCAGACAAGCAGAATCGTTACCGATAAATTCTTCTCCGATAATAAATGCTTGGGCTAATCCATCCGGAGAAGGTTGCTCTGCATATTCAAAATGTACACCATAATCTGAGCCATCTCCTAAAAGACGTTTAAAGCCCGGAAGATCATAAGGAGTCGAAATTATCAGAATCTCACGTATACCAGCCAACATCAATACCGAAATAGGATAATAAATCATTGGCTTGTCAAAGATAGGGAGCAGTTGTTTGCTCACTCCTTTTGTGATCGGATACAAACGAGTACCTGAGCCACCAGCTAAAACAATTCCTTTCATTGATTTGTTATTAGTACTCAAGATTTGAGTGGCAGGGTATATATCCTTCCACTCAAAAAATTGAATATTTTATTAAATAAATAGATTACCTTCCGAGATTAAAAAAACAGTTCTAAAGGTCAGACATGAAGTGTCCGACAACAAGGTGTTGAGCAGATGATCGTAATGTTATGATTAGTTGATTTTTTCGCAATACCACTTGGGAATATGTAGCATGACGCCGATAGTAGCTAACGTAACAATTACGTAATAGCTCTTCTTGTATTGCGTGAGTTTGCCTTCAAGTCCGGCAAACGGGCCACGGATCACCCGAACTGCTTGTCCGGGACGGGCTTCTGCTGTTACTGTATCGACATAAAGAGTTCCTTTATAATTAGGATCGCATACGGCACGGAATTCCAACATCTCACAGTCTGGAATCTCATAACACCGCCGTGTACTCCGGTCACGAACAAGCAAAAAAGGTATAGTACAATCTTTTACCCTTTCTAATAGTTCTTTTTCCGTAAATTCTTTCTCGATAAACAGCAGATTGTGTACAGCTGGAGTCAGTTTCCGATGCTTTTTACCATCAAGCGTCTCATGCTCGATATATCGCATCGGAATAAAATAATTTACCCCTTTTTTTTCCAAATATTTCCCCAAATGTTCTTCTTTACAATAGAAGGTTTGTACAGCATACCATGCCTTCCTTCCCTCTGTTTGTCGTTCTTTGTCCAAATCATTCATTATCACCCATTACCCCTTGTTTTTTATTTCATCACTTACTTAAAAGACAAAAGCGCCCTGACTTTCACAAATGAAATCCATTTATGAAGCAGTAGCGCATCTCTTAAGGATTTAGCCTTTTTATCTTATCTCCATATAAGAACCAAGGTTCATAGAGAAACGAATACAGTACTAAAACGATGCAAAAGTAATACAATTTAATAAAAGAACATACTTTTACAGCTTTTATTTTGCCTGCAAAGATGTTAAACTCCTGCCTGCTTAAACAAAAATTCCTCTAAGTGTATCGCAATGAAACACTTAGAGGAATTACACATATTACAACGATATTTCTTACTTCTTAGCTTCCTGACGGCTTTCAATGATTAAGACTCCTTTTTTCAAGCCTTTACCCGTAGCTTCAAGGGTTATTTTGCCTGGCTGCTCTGTCGAAGATACAATAGCAGTCATCATACCACTGAAGACTTTCATCTTCGGACGCTGGAAAGATTCCAAGGAAGCTGCATTACCATTAGCTCCTGCACGGTAACTACCCTCTCCCTTCACTTTGAAACTGATTTCATGTGAGGCATCCGGACACAAATTACCGTCTCTATCTACCACTCGCACTGTCACAAAAGATAGATCTTTTCCATCCGCCTTGATTACATTACGATCAGCTACCAATTCAATATGATCCGGTTTACCGGCTGTATGGAGTTCTTTTTCAGCTACAGCTTTCCCGTCAGCATTATAAGCCACGACTTTCACCGTGCCTGGCTCATATTTTGTATCCATCCACATTAGGCGGTAACGGCTCTGACGTTTCAAGTTCATGATGGAAACAGAGTCAGCACTATTATCAATGGTTACGGAAAGGTCTTTGGTACGTTTCCCTTGGCTCTTTCCGTTGATGAATAATTCGGCTGAAGGATAGTTGGTATATACAAAGACAGGAGTTATCTCTCCCTCTCGTCCTTCCCAATTCCAGTGAGGAAGAATGTGAAGTGTTTCCTGTTCTTTATTCCAGTGACTACGATAGAGATAATAACGGTCTTTGGGCAGCCCTGCTAAATCGATAATTCCAAATAGTGAAGAATGACTGGGCCAATCTGTATAATAGGGAGTCGGTTCACCCAGATAATCGAATCCTGTCCAAACAAACTCTCCTATGCAATAAGGTAAGTCCTCATGCTGAATAAAATCATCCTCAGGCAGATTGGACCATGAACAAGACTCCATATCATAAGAGGAAGACTGATGATCGTCATATTTCTTCATCCATTGCCGGGTAACAGGGAATTTATATACTCCACGCGAACTAACCGTAGAAGCAGTCTCACTACCCAAGACTATCTGTTGAGGAAGTTTTTTATAATTCTCCTGATATTTATGTGGCCTATAATTAAATCCCGCAATATCCATTACTGCCGCCATATTATTATTGACTACAGCATCCGGCGCATCCATCCCCTGTGTGACAGGACGTGTCGGATCTTCACGATGACAAAGTTCCTGTAGAAAATAAGACATCTTAGGTCCTTTATTTCCATCCCATTGTTCGGGAACCTCATTTCCGATGCACCACATCACCACACTCGGATTATTACGATAATGACGTAGCAAGTTCGTCAAATCCTTTACTGCCCATTCGTCAAAAACATGACGATAGCCGTTCTTAACCTTCATAGCCTTCCATTCATCAAACGATTCCGCCATCACCATCATTCCCATCTCATCACAAGCTCTGATTAACTCAGGAGCAGGCATATTATGAGAAGTACGAATCGCATTACAACCCATATCTTTCAAAATACGAATCTGACGACGAATAGCAGCATCATTCACAGCGCCTCCCAAGGGGCCGAGATCATGATGATTGCATACGCCTTTGAATGAAGTTCTCTTTCCATTTAAGAAAAAGCCCTTATTGGGAATGACCTCAATAGTACGAATACCGAAAGATGTTGTATATTCATCCTTCAGTATATTGCCTTCATAGACTTTAGAGACAGCCTGATAAAGAACAGGAGTTTCCGGGCTCCATAAAGCCGGACGACTAACAACAAGTTCCTGGCTGAAGATATTATCATCAAAACGGGAACCTTGTTTTTCATCAGTAGTTACTACTTTTCCATCCTTATCTTTAAGTTCAGTCACTATACGGTATGCATCAAACTGTTTTCCAGAAGGTACGACCAAAGTCGTTTTTATATTCACTTTCGCATAATCATCCTTCACTACCGGAGTAGTTAACTGTGTACCCCATGTCGGAATATGAGCATCTTCCGTTACTACCAGATGTACATTTCTGTAAAGTCCGGCTCCCGGATACCAACGGGAAGATTCTGTCTCATTCTCCAAACGAACAGCTAAAGTATTCTTTGTCCCCTCTTTCAGATAGGGAGTTACATCCAGATAAAAGGTATTGTATCCATAAGGCCAATAACCAGCCTCCTGACCGTTAATATACACACGAGCATGGCTCATAGCTCCGTCAAAAATCAATGTAGCCTTTTTCCCTTTGACAAAAGAGGGAGCATCAAAATTCAGCCGATACCAACCCACTCCGACGAAAGGAAGACCACCTGTACGTCCGGCATGTTCCATCGCTTCTTTTTGTCCGTCTTGCGCAATGGCTGTCAATTGCCTGTCATTATCTATACCAAAAGGTCCATAAATAGCCCAGTCATGGGGTACTACCACAGATTGCCACTTGATATCATTATAGTCAGGCTGAATAAAATCAGCATTATCTTCACGTGTAAACTTCCACCCTTTCTCAAAAGTATACGAGGTTCGTACTTGTGCACTGATCACAGAGAAAGAAAAAAGGAGGGCTATTCCTAATAAGTATCTAATATTTATAGTCATAAATTATACATCTGATTATTTCACTACTATTTCATCTGTAAATATCCATCCGCCAAACTCTTCTCCGGCACGAGCCTGATAACGTATATACCGTCCTTCAGCACTGCCTTCCCATGAAATACTAATAAATTTAATAGCTTCTTTTCTATTTACTTCAAAAGTATATTGTTTCAATTCTGTGAAGTTTGCTCCATCATCAGAAATGGAAATAGTGACAGATTCAGGCAAAAAGACCTCTGCCCCTACCACTTGCATAAAATCAGCAGAGACAGAATGGACAGCAGTTTCCGTACCCATATCAATGGTAACATCCAATCGCTTTTTATCGATAAAACCTTGCCAGGATCCATCTCCATAAGTCCAGTCGCCACGAATACCATCAGTAAGAGCTGTATTTCCCTGCGCAGGATAGTGAGGACTATACGGAGCATTATAAATCACCTTTTTCCCCACAGCCAAATGACTTATCGGCTTCAAAGACTCCGGACGACTTCCTATCTCATTTTTAAGATCAAAAGTATGATATCCTTTCGCTTGCAAATCATCAACTGCTTTCAATGCACGATTATGAAAGTCTGTCCATGATTTACGTTCGGGAGCCGACCAAGCCACTTCTGCCAAAGCAAGGATACGAGGATATATCATATATTCCATATGCTCCGGAGTGGGGATATATTCTGCCCATAGATTTGCCTGCACACCATAAACAAGTTTTGCCTGTTCTACAGTTAAAGAATCTGAAACCGGATTATATGAATAAACCTTCTCCAATGGCAAATATCCTCCGATGGCTTCCGGCTGAGAATACGGAGCATCCTGATAACTATCCAAATAACAATATTGACCGGGAGTCATAATTGCTTGATGACCGGAACGGACAGCAGCAATACCTCCCTCTTCGCCACGCCATGACATTACAGTAGCATTAGGAGCCAGACCACCTTGAAGAATTTCATCCCAACCCAGCAACTTACGTCCATGTGCATTCAGAAACAGTTCAATACGATGAATCAGATAGCTTTGTAGCTCGTCTACATTAGAAAGATGTTCATCCTGCATCCTTTTCTGACATTTCGGACAAGTCTTCCAAGCCGCCTTACCAGCCTCATCGCCTCCTACATGAATATATTCCGATGGAAAAAGCTCCATTACTTCAGTAAGCACATTTTCTAAGAAAGTGAATGTTTCTTCATTTCCAACACAAAAATCTGCGTTTTTATAAGGTTCACCCGAACAGGAGAGTTGCGGATAAGCAGCCAATACTTCTTCTGAATGAGCAGGCATCTCGATTTCAGGAATGATTGTGATATAATGCTGCTGCGCATATGCAATAATCTCCTTCATGTCATCCTGAGTATAATAACCACCGGAAGCACCGGGCTCATCAAAACGGAGATATTTCCGTCCGCCATTCCACCACTTCTTCCAGTTGGCATCAGTACGCCAGGCGGCAAATTCCGTCAATAAAGGATATTTCTTTATTTCAAGTCTCCATCCTGCCGCATCCGTCAAATGCAAATGCAAACGGTTTAGTTTATAAAATGCCAATGCGTCTATCTGTTTCTTCACAAATTCTTTAGAGAAGAAGTGGCGGGAGACATCCAGCATCATCCCACGATAAGCAAAACGAGGGGTATCCTGTACTTCAACAGAAACTATAAAATAACCCGTGCCCGAAGGCTGAGATAATTGCAACAGTGTCTGAATTCCATAAAACAACCCAGCACCGGAAGAAGCCTGAATCAGAATATGTTCAGGAGTAACGGATAATATATAACTTTCCGGTGACACCAACTGAGGATTCTTTTCTGTTATCAATAAAGACAAGACATTCTGTTTATCTTTCTTTTTCCCTTCCTTAAATTGTACAGGTAATGCAGTTTTCAGATAGTCGCCCAGAAGAATAGCTTCTTCTCCTTGTAAGTTTGTATAAAGCTTTGTTTTTTCAGAGAGTAAAAAAGAGCCCGTACCCTGTTCCATCTTTAAGGGAACAGGAATTACGGACTGTGCATTAATGGGATGTGCACAAAGACACATCCCGATTACCCATAAGAAAAGACAAACTTTAGTGTATCTCTTTCTTATATTCATTAATTAATTGTGATTTCGTCTACAAATAAAAAGCCTGGATAACTCTTACCACCATGCCATTCCGGAATACTTTTCTCGGGTGAAGCTATAACTTTCACATATTGTGCAGTTACAGGTGTAAATGTTAGTTTATGGTCATAAACACCATTTTTATCAGTTTCCTTCATTGCAGGATAAGCTTCAGATGCCACTTTCGTGAAGTTTGTGCCGTCTTCTGAAACTTCTACAGAGAGTCCTCTTGTATCAAAAACCCAATCTCCCTTCTCTACGCAAGTAGAAATGGCAACGCTTGAAATCTCTGTTGGTTGTTTGAGATCAATAGTCACATCCATATCATTTCCTCTAAATGCAATCCAGCGTCCGGTTTTATAGTTACCATTTCCTTTCAAGCCATCTACCAACGTAGAGACACCTTTGAACTCATATTGTTTATTCACCGGCTGATTAGCAACAATCGGCTTCATGCTTGATTTACTGAAATCGATTTTCTCAGAAACGACACGACTATTTCCAGTAGGGCGAATAGCTATAGCCGAGAAGTCTGCATTTTCCTTAATCTTCAAAGCGCCATCATAAACGGGAGAAGTACTAGTCGGCTCTGTACCATCTAGCGTGTAGTGGATTGGCGCATTGTCAATTGTAGTAAGTGTAATGTCTAAAGTACCATCAGCCGGATTCGGAGTAAATTCTGCTTTTACGTCAAATACGTGCTTTGCATAATTATATCCTTCTGCATCATACCACTTAATCAGTCGTGGAAGACGAGACAAGAAATCTTCGTAGTTCTTCTTATCAGGTGTTGACCACTGGACTTCACACAAAGCAGCCCAACGAGGCAAGACCATATATTGAGCATGAGAGAAAGTAGCAATATATTCTGTCCAGAGATTAGCCTGTACACCTTTTATATACTGCTGTTCTTCCGGAGTAAGGGAAGCCGGCATCGGCTCATAGCTGTACACCCTTTCCATCGGCAAATAACCTCCGATACCGAAAGGTTCATTCTCAGTATCTTTAGCCTGATAATAATCAAAATACAGATAAGTGTTCGGGGTCATGATCACATCATGTTTCTGCTTGGCAGCTTCAATACCTCCACTTTCGCCACGCCATGACATAACTGTTGCATTAGGAGCAAGTCCGCCTTCGAGAATCTCATCCCAACCGATAATCTGACGTCCGTGATCGTTCAGGAACTTCTCTATATGATTGATAACGAAACTCTGCAAACGTTCTTCCTTACTATGATTCTTATCCGATTTCAAGCCCAACGCTTTGATACGTGCCTGACATTTCGGACATTTCTCCCATCTTACCTTCGGACATTCGTCACCACCTACATGGATATACTCTGAAGGGAAGATTTCAATCAATTCGCCATATACATCTTCCAGGAATTTCAGAACCTGATCGTTGCCGGCACAAAGTACATCATCGGCTACTCCCCATTGTCTCCAAACTTCATACGGTCCACCGGTACAACCCAATTCCGGATAAGCGGCAAGGGCAGCCAGCATGTGTCCCGGAAGGTCAATCTCAGGAACAACAGTGATATAACGTTCTGCGGCATAATCTACAATTTCCTTAGCCTGTTCCTGTGTATAGAATCCACCATAGGGTGTATTGTCATATTCACCGGAGTTACGTCCGATGACCGTTCCCGATCTTTGAGAACCTATTTCCGTCAACTTCGGATATTTCTTGATTTCCAGACGCCATCCCTGATCGTCAGTGATATGCCAGTGCAAACGGTTCATGTTGTGTAAAGCCAGCATATCAATATAAGTCTTCACTTCATCAATTGTGAAGAAATGACGACTAACATCGAAATGTGCACCACGATAACCGAAACGAGGAGCATCCTTAATTTCAACAGCAGGCAATGCTACATCAGCACCCAAAGCAATAGGCAATGATTTACGCAAAGTCTGAATACCATAGAAAACTCCGGCTTCTGTAGGGGCAGTTATCGTGACACCTTGATCGGTGACTTTCAACTGATAAGATTCAGGGTTTTCTACTTCTGAGCCTAACGCCAGCACTATAGCATTTTTACCTTCAGTTCCGGCTTCAATCGAAAAGTCTTTTCCGGTTGCAGTCTTCAGATAATCAGCCAAAAATTGCGCATTACGCTGCATCTTCTCATTTCCTTCCGGATAAAGGATTTTCACACCGCTTTTCAAAATAAAGGGGTTTACTTGCGATGTTACAATTTCTTGTGGCAATGGGATAATCTGATAATTGGCTTCTTCTTGTACCGAGCCACAAGAGCTCATCAGTCCTGCCAGTGCCACACATCCTGTTAATTTTAGGAGTTGTTTCATAAAATAAAAATTAGGTGTTAGTAGTTAATAAATTAGTTTTATTTATAGGTTTCTCGAATATGCTTGATATTGACAGGTAATTCTTCTCCCTTCTTTATCCGGGGAGAAGTGATAATTACTTTCTTACGTTCTCCGGGTAAGAGATCAAAGAAGTTGTCACTGTAACGGGCTCCTTGCAATGGAGTCTCAATAAAAATATCTTTTGCCAACATTGATGAAAAGAGAGTCAATTCACATTTACCATCCGTCTGCTTCATTTGATAGGATACTGATGTCGGAGGAAGTTGCAAATCTTTCGTCTTTCTGAAAAAATGGACGCTCTCAGCCACCTGATGTCCCGATTTATCTTTGAGTATCAATTTCAAGAAGCTACGTCGGCAGTCTTCGGGAGTCAGCCAGCCATCCAGTTTTGCACGATAAACACATTTTGAAGTATTTGCCGGAACTTCCAACAAATGTACTTGTATCTTCTTACCCAGCGTTTTTCCATCAAAATCCACGACTTTCATTTCCAATGTCATTTGCTCCATTGTATCAAGCCGGTCTGAGATCAGATAAACACTCAAACTGTCATTCTGCTGTATAGGATTGATCAAGACCGGTGCAAAAGCACGCTTTGCCTGATAATGTAATGCCTTCCAATTACCATAATAATCAATACTTGACCAGGATACTACCGGCCAACTGTCGTTCAACTGCCAATACAATGTCCCCATACAATAAGGACGATTGCGTCTGTGAGCTTCTAATCCATGCCGCATCCCCTGTCCTTGCAAGACTAATCCGACATACACAAAATCCTCGAAACTTTCGGGAATGATATAATCACGTTCCATATAAGTACGGATCAACGAATTACCAATACTACTCTTCTGATGCGCATTCATCACTTCAGACTCAATCTGATAATCTTCAGGAGCAGCAAAAGCAGCAATGGTTTTCATTTCCGGAAATGACTGGAAACCAAATTCACTCATAAAACGCGGCAAATCGGTATCTAAAGACTCAAATGGCTTCTTTCCGTACCAGACTCCCCAATTATGACTGTCTCCTGTCCCCCATGACTCCGGACGCCCCCAGTTAGCGAGATAAGGCGAACTGTGCACATAAAAACGATCCGAATCAAATTCTTTGACCATTGAAGGTAACAGCTCACGGAACAGTTTATCATAACCATGCATTAATCCTTGATAAACCTCCGGAGTAAACTTCTTCTCAAAGCCCCAATATTTCAGAGCTTCCAGTATTTCATTATTACCACACCACATCGCCAAAGAGGCATGATTCCGAAGACGGCGAATATTGTAAACAGCCTCCGCCTCTACCCGTTTCAGGAAAGTAGGATCGGATGGATAAGGGGTACACGCAAACATAAAATCCTGCCAGACAAGTATCCCGTTCTCATCGGCAAGATCATAGAAAAGATTATTCTCATATGTCCCGCCACCCCATATACGAACCATATTCATATTGGCTTCCTTCATGTCACGGAACAAAGTCTGATAGCGTTCCGTAGTAACATTAGGCAACAGTGCATCCTGAGGAATATAATTAGCTCCTTTGGCAAACATCGGTATGCCATTGACTTCAAAATAAAAAGATTCTCCGTCCTTATCTTTTTCATTTACCACACGAATCGTTCGTAAACCAATACGATGAGATTGTTCCGCAACAATCCGATCTCCACAAGCTATCTGAGCCGAGAAATCATACAGAGTCGGAGTTCCCCAACCATTTGGCATCCATCGTACAGGGTTCGTCACTTCAGCAGGAAGAGTGATATGATTTATCCCGGGTTGCAGGGTCACCTGCTGTTTTACTTCTGTAACGGTAGTTCCATTCAACGATACATTGACCCTTACTTCAGCCGGAATTTTCTGAGGAACGATCTGGTTTACAATCAGTTCATTAGACAGACGAGCGTTTTCATCTGTCAGCAATAATTGTCTGACATGGTAGTCAGATATGGTAGCTATGTCGTAAAAACGAAGAGTAACCGGGCGCCAGACACCACTTGTCACCATTCGGATGCCCCAGTCCCAACCGTAACTATACGGAGCCTTACGGCTGAACACACTAAGATGTTTCTCGTGATGATCGTTATCCGCCGGATAATTGAAGCCATTGGAAGCATATTGTGGCAACGTTTGCCGAATAGGTGAATGGAAATAAATATATAAGTGATTCTCGCCCTTCCGCAACACAGATTTTACAGGAAGTGTATACCCCACAAACATATTATCAGCCTTCAGCAGTAATGAGCCGTTGAGATATACGTCTGCATAGGTATCAAGACCTTCAAAAATAAGTTGGATTCCATCACGATTCAATTGCTCTTCGGAGACTATAAAGGAGGTTCTATATTCCCAGTCCTCATTCTCCACCCATTGAATTTTCTTTTCATTCATCCCATAAAAAGGATTCGGCAGTAATTCATGACTGATCAGGTCCTGATGAACCGTACCAGGAACCGTAGCTGGCATCCACTTTTCAGTCCCTGATTGAGAAAATTCCCAACCGGTATCCAGTAGCATGACTTCCGAAGTGTCATTACCTTGAGCATAAACCATACTACAGCAACATAGCAATCCACATGCTATCGGCGCTATCTTTCCTGTCAAATTTAAGATCATAGTGGGGGCATTAGATATTAACGGAGTAAAGATATTGCTTTTTTGTTAAATATTTCCTATTGAAGCTACAAAATATCTCATTTCATCGAAAATTCGGCACGAAATGTCGAAGCAGGCAGTCCTTCCCGATTGATCAGATTAGCCCGCGTAAAAGGTTGCCAGCCATAACGTACATAGCGGGGATTTGGCACTTCTTTACTATACACCTTCACCTGGTCTCCTACAACCTCAGCCGTTGCCGGATAATAGATACCATCATATTCCGCTACTTCAAAGCATTGTAAAGGCTTTCCGTCTGAACTCCGCATCCCTTTTCCATAATCAAAAGATAAAAAGACTTTCCCACCGCGAACGTTTGCACCACGAAATAAAGGACCGGAAGGAATGACATTTTTCTGATACGTTTTATTCAAAGCCCCTCGCGCCAAACGCTCTCCCACAGGTTTCTTACAGATAGGATGCACATCCAGAGAATCACCATGATCGCTGGATACAGCCATTCCGATATGAGAAATTTCATTCAACATTCTACGCTGACTATCACGGAACCAAGGCCAGGAAGGGCGATTCAAACTGGATAATTGTACATAATAAAAAGGCAGGCAGGCATCATTCCAATTCTTCCGCCAACTATTCACGAGCAGTTTAAATAATTTTTCATGAGCTTCCCAATTATGTGCATTCGATTCTCCCTGATACCAGATTACTCCTCGTATCGGATACTGTTCCAAAGGCCGAATCCCCGACTCATATAAATAACAAGGCTCATACGGATGCCTCTGCTGGCTATTTGCTGACTTTTTTATATTCAAAGCAGCCCGTCCGCGCACCCATTCCTGAATAAAATCATTTTTAGTCCAGTCTTTTAAAATGGCGGGAAACTGATATTCCAAACTAGCTCTATCTACCCAGGCTTCTGTAGGTGATCCTCCAACGGCATTGCAAATCAATCCAACCGGAACATTCAGACTATCTCTTAGCATCTTACCAAAATAGTATGCAATTGCCGAGAAATCAGAAGCTGTCGCCGGAGTACAATTTTTCCATTCCGTATCCTTATAATATTGGAGATGATTCAACGAATCAAGTACGTTCGCCTCCCATTCGACGGCATTTGTGCGCCAACGTGCTTTCATATCATACAAACGAAGTTGCTGATCTACGGCACGTGGAATATCGGCTCGGGCAGTCGAAGCCTGTTTCAGCATAAACTCCATATTTGACTGACCAGAACAAAGCCAGACTTCACCCGCTAACACATTTTGATATTGAAAACCCGTCTCATCCGTTGAGATCTTTAAGGTATAAGGACCACCCGCCTTTAAAGGAGGCAGCGTTACCGACCATTTTCCATTCAGACCTGCTTTTGTTTTCATTTGCCGGTCGGCTATGCTTACAGTAACCCGGTCCCCGGCATTGGCAATTCCTTGAACCGTCAACGGAACATCCCGTTGCAATACCATATTGTCTGTATAAAGCAACGACATTTTCAGTCCGCCATAATCTCCGGTAATGGCGGAATATACGGTCTGAGCCATAATAAACGCTCCTTCGGGATCAGGGTGTACGGCGTCCGTCAATATGAAAGGGTATGGATACAACGGCTCATGAAAGTCGATCAACTGTACTCCGGTATAGCGTGCCACATTCTCAATAGCCAATTGTATTTCTCCATGCCAGTCACGTGTCCCTGACAGGAAACGAGGATGCCGATCGGCAATAGGCGTAAGTCTGGCAATCATAATCCGGACTTTAGAATTAGCCGCCCGAAAAGAATCGATCAATTCAATGTAATCTTTCACAAAGAAATCACGATAATCGGGCCAATCACGGGGATCTGTATCATTGATGCCCAAATGAATAACCACAATATCTCCGCCAAAGTCGATCGCTCTGCGATACTCATCTTGCTGCATATAAGGCCGGTGCCCTTTATTCAACAAGGTAGTACCCGATTTGCCGAAGTTTTCGACTTGATAAGACTCTCCCAACATCTTCTGTAATTGCGCCGGATACGATTGTGTAGTCCGGTCGGGCAATCCATAACCATAGGTGATACTATTCCCGATGCAGGCAACTTTAATACGATTTTCCTGTGCACTCGCTGTTGTAATAAACAAGATGGAAACAACAATTAATAATACATTTTTCATCATATAAAAGTCAATTACATTTTCTTTTCCGGAGAATAGATCAGCCCTTCTACGGCCTTATCGCCGTCAGGAGTCACAAATACTGCAGTAAACATCCATTTAACCAATCGTACTTCATTCGTTGAGAATTTGCCGACAGGCAGTTTCAGCAATACCTTATTCCAGCCTTTATGCAAATGAACCCGTAGTGGCGGACGTGCCACACAATTCTCATTACCTAAGGCTGTTTCCGAGCTTTTCACGAGATGAGTAGCAGACCATACCGGGGGCAGTATTTCCTGATCATTAATCCAAATACGGCTTTCTTTATAATCCCACTTTCCCGGCAATGGCGGCAGGTCATTCTCTGAACGTCCATAATTCTGAAATTCAGCCCATAAGCCTACTTCCTGTGTTTTAGAAGAATAGACATACGTGTAAGCATAAGCAGTATGATTCTCCTGTGGATCTTTGTAAAAAGCCGGCACAATCTTACCCCATACGTGCCGAAGATAGATACCGGCTCCTATGGCAGGACGCACTCCATATTGCTTCCCTTCATAGGTATATGAATCTTTCAGCTCTTCTTCCGGTGGAAAAACTTTAGTCAGATCCCCCTCATTCGGAAAAGCATCTGTAATGTTCCATTTTACATGAGTCTGTTTGACATAGGCAAATGGATACCCTTTAAACAGATGCTCTTTATACCATAACATACGACTTTCGAAGTCCTCAAAATTACGAAAGACCTCAGAGTTTTCATCTACAGGAAGAATTGTTCCCTGCTTATCGAAATATTCAGTTCCTCCTCCCCGCCATGAACGCTCTGCGATAGCCAGCATATTCGGATAAAAGTTATTTTCCAGAACCATATTCCACTCTTTGTCGATTAAACGATCATTCCAGATACCCATAATGACTCCGGCAAGATCATCACTTCCCATATCTGCATTATAAATCCGACTATTATATAGAGCAATTATATCGCCGAACGTATCAAAATGATTCAAATAATGGAAACGGGAGTCAATAGCAGGAATACCTTGTTGGGCTTTGCCACGATAACTCCAAAGCTGCATCATGTCGATCTCACCTGTCTTATACTTCCATCCGGGATTCCAGGAAATCACTTTTTTCCCTTTATCACGGATATAAGCCACCATTTCGGGCACAAACTGCGGATTGGTAAAATGCACTTCATCTGTTCCAATATGGAGATATGGAACATCAAACGTTTCACAAATCTCATCCAGCAGGAGTTTCAGGATTTTCATTCCTTCCGGACTTTGCATATCATGACGGAAAGTACGGATAAATGCCGCACTATGTCCGGGCATATCAATCTCCGGAATCAACAGTACCTGATGAGCTTTACAGAACTTGGTCAACTCTCTCGCTTCCTCCAACGTGTAATATTTACCCGCCATACGAGTCATATTCGCACTATCATTCAACATCGGAAAGATTTTACTTTCCAGACGCCATGCCTGATTTTCCGTCAAGTGCCAATGAAAGGTATTGATTTTAAATCGGGATAATATGGCTATCTCACGTTTCAACTCCTCCAAAGACAAGTAGCTACGCCCTACATCCTGCATGAAACCCCGAATCCTGAAAGCCGGCCAATCAGTGATAGTACCACATTGCAGTCGGATTTTCTTTCCCTTTTCTTCTTTTAGCTGATATAACGTTTGCATCGCCCAATATACTCCACGCTCTGCTACAGCCTCCACAGTAATTGCCTTTGGAGTAATAGTCAGACGATAAGCCTCATCCTGATTGACAGGTACATTGCCAATCGCATCAACCAATTTTATATTGATAGAGGATGCCGACTGATCAGTCAGAGTACCTCCCATTTCCGTCACAAACTGCTTCCATTCCTGCGAAAGCACAGGAGTGGAAAGCTGCATTTTCCCCACGACAAAATATCCTTTTGCAAGCACACATTGCTGAGGTTGGGGAAGCAGACGCAAATGATCTGCCCCCAATATATATAAGGTATGGAATAAAAATGCAATCCCCAAAAAGATTCGAAGACTTTTCATCGAATCAAATCTTTCAGTTTTACAGCTTGAAATGTCATGTGGGCTGCACTACTCTCATACAAGATACCAATCGTTTCCCGATCAATCATTGTCAGACAGCTATATCCCCAGCCTTCTCCTTCATCCAGCATTAACTGATGTTCGGGAAGCCAGGTCAGCCCATCGTCCAGGCTAGCTTTAATAGTTATATGATTGCGTCCTCTGGTCGTATTCGGATTCGAGAACAAAAGAATATCTTTATCAAGTACATTATTTTTAGCTTCCACATGGATCAAACTAGCCATACATACAGGTTCCTGCAAGGCCTTCCGAGAGGAAGGATGTTCTGTCCATGTCTTGCCCAGATCTTTTGTAATTGCCACAGCACGGCTTCCTCCACGGTTATCCCGCATATTCAGCATCAGCACTCCGGGCTCTATTTCTACTACTTGCGCTTCGGTTGTATTGGTGCGTGCCATGTTGTGCATCTGCCATGTTTTTCCGCGGTCTTTACTATACATGATACCGGCATTAGGTACACGGGTAGAGTCGATAAACTGAGTAGGGAATACTAAAGTTCCATCACTCATTGTTATTCCCCGTCCCGGTCCCTGAAGCAAGAAATACCAAGAAGGGTCTTTTACTTGTTCGGTTATATTAATCGGTTTCGACCAGGTTTTACCGTCATCCGTACTTTTTGCCATCACCAGTTGTGCCGTTTGATATAGATCCATTCCAGGATGAGAACTCCACCAGGCACGTTGATTACCCATTCCGTGTGTCCATGCGGCAACAACCCAGATTGTATTCGTTTGGGTATCTACCAAAATAGAAGGGTCCCCTACTCCATTCTGTGCAGCAGGCAAACCATCGTATTCACCGAACGAAAGAGGAAGGCGCATCTTTTCCCATGTTTTACCGCCATCCGTGCTTCGGCTCAAACCGACATCTACATATTCCTGCAGATCGACACTGCTATTATAACGGACATCATATACGCCAAGCAGCGTTCCTTTATTTGAAGTTACCAATCCGGGAATACGGAAAGAAGCCGAACCGTCATCACCGGCGTGGCGGACACCCACTGCCATTCGATGAATAATGTCTTTCGGTGACCGTTCTTCACAAATGGCTTCTTTACCATCTATCTTCACTGATTGAAGTTCGGAACTTATTTTAGTGAAAAGAGAAGTCTCCGGCTTCATCTGCAAGCTGATCCAAAAGAAATTAATCCCCGGGAACAACTTATAATGACTCTTCAAAACAACTTTTGCAGAAGGCTGCAAGACTTCCGCACATTTTATCGAATAAGATGGTATTGCTGCCAATGTATTCCCCGGACGGTGACTGGAGATATAATCAACAGGTGCAAATCTGTTCTTTCCTCTATCTTGTAAAGCTTCCGTACCGCCATAATAGAGTTTGACAGCCTGTACATCCGACAGATTGACACTCCTTCCAAAATCCAAAACGATCTCATCCATCATCCGGCTTTCTTTTGCATCTAAACGAAAGTAGAACAATACGTTATCCTGCCGCTCAATTAAAATGGGAATTTGCGTCTGATGTACAAAAACGGTGTCTGAAGCTTTCACAAAGATAGAGCACCCTAACAAGAGAATAAGGGTAAATAAATAATGATTTCTTTTCATAAATGGGGGTATTAGTTAGTTTAACGAAGGCAAAGATAAGATTTTCTCTGCATATATTTAACAGTCAAAGCGACAAACTTGCGTTTTTTTACCAAGTTCTCGTAGGACTAGTCAACACTCTGACCACCGTTCTTGCTCTTGTGATCATCGACAGGGTCGGCCGCAAGCAACTGGTCTATTACGGAGTTTCGGGGATGGTTGTCTCCCT